>NZ_CAMLGT010000400.1 GCF_946479605.1 uncultured Lacibacter sp. | reverse complement strand
AATATCTTACTGCAATTGTAAAACAAGCCGAAAAACTTGGTGTCGCAAACAGGTTAATTCTGCCGGGAGCCATTTCTGAAAATGAAAAATGGTGGCTGCTGGAAAATATGCTTGCCTTTGCGTTTCCTTCCATTGCAGAAGGTTTTGGACTTCCGGTAATTGAAGCAATGTACACGGGAAAGCCGGTATTGCTTTCTACGCACACCTGTCTGCCTGAAACAGGTGGAGATGCGGCTTATTATTTTCCATCGTTTGAAGCGGAAGCCATGCAGCAAACGCTCAACGATGCTTTACAGCACTACCAGCAAAATCCACAGCAGGCACAAAAGATCAAAGACAGAGCAGCCTTCTTCAGCTGGGATGCCAGCGCAAAAAAATACTGGGATCTTTACGCAAAACTTCTCAGCAATTCATAATATAACAGGGAAGTATTTTAATCACCGGCAATGAATATTCTTTTACTTGAAGCAGGCGGATCGCACATAGAATGTATGTACAGCCTTGTACATATTCTGCATCAAAAGAATTGCCGTGTATTTGTTGCCTGCAACAAAAAACTGGTTCCCTTTTTAATTGAAACAGCAAAGATTGATGGCATTCTTGAATTGCCTGACAATATAGTTAACCGACAACACCTGTTGCAGGCGCTCCGGATAAGAAGATATATTCAACGGCAACATATTGATCATGTGGTGATCAATACCACGGAGTTTAGTTTTATTAGAGATATGCTGTTTGTACTGCCAAGACTTAATTACACAGGCATTGTTCACAACGCAAAACGCCTTGAAAGAAGTTTCACCTATACCAAGTTGCTTTCCCGTAAAGTAAAAAAGTTTCTAGTGCTGGGCGATTACCTGCTAAGCCAGCTAAAGCCTCATCCGGTTTTTAAAGTAAACTCTTTCTATCCTGTATACTTTCCAAAAGTGGCGGAGCCGTTGGTTAAAAAACCTGTTGATGATGTTTGGATCACGATCCCTGGCGAAGCATCACAGGAACGTAGAGATTACGCCAGTCTATTTGCTGCCATTGAAAACAACGATATTGATCCGCAGGTGAAATTTATTTTTCTCGGATTGAATAAACTCAACAGTTTGCTGAATGAGCAACTTCAACGCTCAGAAAAACTAAAACGTCATATCATCAGCTTTCATTCTTATCTCAGCTATGAGCAGTTTCATTCATACATGCAGCAATCGGACTATGTATTACCATTGTTAAAAACCACTGGAGATGATTTTTTTGGCAACAGCAGAATATCCGGTTCATTTAATTTGGGGTTAGGTTACCAGCTTCCTTTTTTATTACCTGCATCCTATAAAGCAAATGCAGATCTGTTACGCTACAGCGTTTACTATACTGATATGAACGATCTGCTGCAGCATCTTCAACAGCAAAACAGCCTGCAACAGCAAACGGATAAAATAAAGCAGGCATATACATCAGGAAGGTTTAACAATATTGACGGGTTGTTACTGGATGTTTATAATTTTATTGTTTCATGAGCAGCAGCACATTTCCGGCATCGACCCCACTCGTAAGTATTGTGCTTTGCACGTACAACGGCGAAGCATACCTGCCAGAGCAATTAAAAAGTCTTGAAGAACAGAGTTACACGAATATTGAATTGATCTGTTCCGATAACAGCAGCACCGACTCAACACAACACATTCTTCAAAATTGGTGCAGCCAACAGGTAAACCGGTATTTCTTCAATTGTCCTGAAAAGGGATTAAATAAAAACTTCTATTCGGCAATTGAACAGGCGAAAGGTGAATACATTATTTTCTGCGACCAGGATGATATCTGGCTCAACGATAAAGTTGAACAGTTGGTTTCATTTCATCAGCAGCAAACTGAAGCATCAATGGTCTATTGCCTCTCAGCCCCGTTTGAAACAACTGCAGCAACAAAAAAACATACCGAAGAAAAAGGAAAGCATCTTGAAGGAACAGACATCAGGAAAACGCTGCTTGTTTCTTTTACATTGGGTCATAACATCTGCATCAGGCGTGATCGTTTGATGCAAATGCAACCTTCACCGGGCGAAACAGTGGCTTATGACTGGTGGATCACCGTATCGGCAATGTGTATTGGCCCCATCAAATGTTTGCCAAAAGTGCTTACCCACTGGCGAAAGCACAAAACAAACACAACCCACAAAATAAACGAAGGGTTGTTTTATGAAACAAGGATCAGCTACCTGCAGGATTTCAAAAAAAACAACCTGCTTACTTCATCACAAAAAGAATGGATCAACCGGGCGATCTCCTCTTTCACCCAACTGCAGCAAAAAAAGTTTTCGTGGCAACTGTTCTTCTTTTTGCTTTCAAACGCACAGCTGATCTTCTTTTATAAGCGAAAGAAAAATCCTGTTGGCAAATGGATATCCTTTACCAAATGGGCTTACAGAATGAGTCACCAACAATTTAAAGTAGTACAATAAGCATCAGGAAAAAAAGCTGCGGAAGTATTGCAGCCATGTTGTTTCCTTTATGAATTGAGGATATTGTTTCATTAACTCCTG
>NZ_CAMLGT010000399.1 GCF_946479605.1 uncultured Lacibacter sp. | reverse complement strand
CATCGTGTTCGTGACGGTTTACACCACGCACTTCAATCGCCACACCATTCACCAGCAATTGTGCATTCTTAATTTCTACTTTACGGAAACCAACTTTTGCTCCGGTATAGGTTGTTTCGTTACCGCTTGAATGCGTGATCAAACAATTATAAAGATTCGGTGTTTCACCACTCCATTTCAATACATTCTTAATGGTTCCGGCAAAAGAAACTTTCTGCACACTGTCTTTTCCCAGTACATAAGCTTTCTTTTGTGTAAACACTTTCTTGCCTTGTTGATCAAACAACTCTACTGTAAGCGTTCCGTTGCTTTGATTTTTGCCGGCGAATTGACGAAGATCAACATCAGCGCTAAACAAACCGTTCTTGTATTGTGCATCGAGATCTGACTTTAAGAAATAATCCCACACGGTTGCTTTTGGCATCGCAAATAAAAACACATTACGTTCTATACCACTAAAGCGCCAGAAATCCTGGTCTTCTAAATAACTTCCATCATGCCAGCGAAACACCTGCACTGCCAACAAATTCTTTCCTTTCTGCAGATATTTTGTGATGTTAAATTCTGCAGCTGTCTTCGAAGCTTTGGTCATACCCACTTTCTGTCCATTCACATAAATAAATGCACACCCGCTGATGGAACCAAAATGCAGGATCACTTCTTTATCGCTCCAGTTATCTGCAACAGTAAACTCTTTTCTGTATGTTCCAACAGGATTATTCTCCCCGATATAAGGAGGATTTTTTGGATGCGGATAAGTAATATTGGTGTAGATAGGAATACCAAAACCCTGCAATTCCCAGTTAGAAGGAACAGCAATCTCTTTCCATGCTGCCGTATTGAGATCGGTACGGTAAAAATCTTTGATACGGTCGGCATGCTTATCTACATAAGTAAACTTCCATGTGCCGTTGAGCGACTGATGATATGGTGACTTACTGTAATCATCTGCAATAACATCTTTCTGCACATTGAATAACATAAACGACGTATGCGGAGCTTCTTTATTTACATCAATAAGCTGCGGATTTTCCCAATCGTTTTTAACCTGCGAAAAAACTGTACTGTTTACAAGCAGCAATGCTGCGGTACATAGACGAACTACTCTGCTGAACATATTTTCGATTTAATACTTTTTTTGTTTTAGAAACCGGCTGTAGAAACAGCCGGTTTACGATTAACTGCTGATATGAAATTGTCTCTTTCTTATTTTGTTTTACTGAAGCGAACCATTTCGCAGGCGGCCAACAAAAATGCACCTACACCAAAATTTGCTGTAGAATTTTTATCCACTACCTGCCCGGGAATTGCACGCTCACCGATCGGTTGTACATAACCAATTTTACCATCGGGCTGCAGTGCAATTGTCTGCAAATAGTTCCAGCCCTTTAATGCGGTTGTTTGATACGTTGCTTTCTCTAAATAACCATTGTTGATGCCCCACAAATACCCATAGGTAAAAAATGCAGTGCCGCTTGTTTCATAACCGGGCGACTGTGCTGTATCCATCAGGCTTCTCGTCCAATGGCCTTCTGCCTGCTGGTATTTTTTTAAAGTCGCAGCCATGCCTTTGAATTTCGCTACATACTCCTTGTAATGCGCATCATCTTTTGGCAAGTCCTGCAATACTTTGGCCAAGCCTGCAAACACCCAACCGTTGCCACGTGCCCAGAAATCTTTTTTACCACTGGCGGTTTTATGTTTCGGATAAACATATTTCGCATCACGGTAATAGATCTTTTCTTCGGCATCGTACATAATGCTGTTGGCGTAGGTATAGTATTCGTACAGTTTGTCGAGATAAATTTTATCGCCGGTGAGTTTGTACATCTTCGTCATTACAGGCATCACCATATACAAACCATCGGCCCACCACCAGTATTTATTTTCGGCTGTACTTACCTGGTAACTCATCACTTCTTTTGCCCGTGCAATCTTCACTTCGTTTGGTTGAAGATTGTACAGATCGATATAGGTTTGAAAACAGATCTGCCAATCGCCAAACAACACATAATCATCTTTCTCACCATAACTGAATTTCCATTCGGCTTTGTTGTTGCTCTTAGCTCCTTTCCATTCATTTCTGATGGCCCATGCTTCTGAATATTTTTTATATGCTTCGTTTTTTGTTAACGCATACGCTTCCATGTTGCCGGTGTGGTAAGCGGCATTGTCCCAAAACGCCCGGCCATGAACGGGATTGGCAGTTTGCCAATACGTATTCACCTGATCAATGATCTTTAAGACGGTTTCTTTCGAAACTGCCTTTGTTGTTTGTTTGGATGAACTGCAAGAACTAACCACAACCATCAACACAACTGCTACAATCAAATTTATTTTATGGATGAACTGTTTCATTCAGTTGATTTACTTTTTTAAACGCCACTCCAGCACCTGTACCATTTGTGGTTTTGCATTCACTACTCCCTCAGCATCGGCCTGTGTAACCTGTTGTACAAACAAATGCAGCTGCTGATTTGCTTTCCACAATTCTGTATCGAAGGTTGGCTCCCATGCCCCCACTCCATCT
>NZ_CAMLGT010000398.1 GCF_946479605.1 uncultured Lacibacter sp. | reverse complement strand
GTCATCTTGATTGGGAGAAACGAAACTTTGATGTAGATGGCGATGGATTGTACGATTCGTATGCAGCTATCTGGGCCAGTGATGCGTTGCAGTACAGCGGCGGCGGTGTTACACATTCATCAGCGTATAATTATCGTTCCAACAAAATGGCGGCACAGTTGGCGAAGATTATTGGCGTTGATGGAAGCCAATATGAAGCGGAAGCGAATAAAATTTTAAATGCGATCAATCAGCAGCTGTGGATGAAGCAGAAAGGCTGGTATGCAGAATACAAGGATTTGCTTGGTAATAAATTGTTGCATGAGTCTGCTGCATTGTGGACCATCTATCATGCCATTGATGAAGGCATTGCTGATCCGTTTCAAGCGTATCAATCGTTGCAGTATGTAAAGGATTATATTCCGCATATTCCGATTCATGCAAAAGGGTTGAAGGATTCTTCGTTGTATACCTTATCTACGACCAACTGGCAACCGTATACCTGGAGTTTGAATAATGTGGCATTGGCTGAACTGTTGCATACAGCATTGGCTTACTGGCAGGGCGGACGAAAAGAGGAAGCCTATCACTTATGGAAAAGTTCACTGATGGAAAGTATGTACCTCGGTGCCAGTCCGGGCAGTATTCAGCAATTGAGTTTTTATGATGCAATAAGAGGAGAGTTGTACAGGGATTTTGCTGATCCGATCGCTATGGCCGGCAGAACATTGGTAGAAGGTTTGTTTGGTGTGCTACCTGATGCGTTGAATGATCGTTTGGTTATTAAACCGGGCCTGCCGAAGCAATGGAATAGTGCAGCACTTACAACACCCAATATTCAATTTGTGTTCAAACGTACACGCTTAACCGAAGAATATATGCTGCAGCCAACTTTCAGCAGACAACTGCAACTGCAATTGATTATTCCTGCTTACAGGGAATCTGTTGAATCGGTTACTGTAAACGGTCAAGTTGTGAAATGGAAAGTGATCGACAGTATCATCGGTACGCCTTCTTTGCAGATCGATGCTGCGCCAGCAAAATCCTATTTGATCGTGGTTAAATGGAAAGGTGAAGGATTTGAAAAGCCTGTTTATAAACAAGCATATAACAGCAAAGAGTTGGTGCAAGTCAAATTAAACAAGGCAAGCATTTTAAATCATTATCAACCGGTGGAAGTGTTGCGGAATTTAGTTCGTACAACAAACACGGTATCGGGAAATTTACATCATGCAGGCGTCAACAGTTTGTACCTGCAGTTGAAGCAAGGCGATTTCAGTTGGTTTGAACCATTGAATTTTTCGCTGATCGTTGATGAACCTTTTGTTGAAACAGTAACCATCACACCCGACACAAAATTTGAAACCGTTGATCTTACGCCGCATTTCAACGATGCAGTAACGAATATTTTCAAGAACGAATATTTATCACCAAGACCTGCAGTGCCAACATTGCAGTTGCCAACACAAGGTATCGGTAACTGGGCCTACCCGTTAACCACTGCCAACATCAACGATAGCGGACTGCGTGTAAAAGCAGTTGTGAAGAATGAATTGCTCATTAACAATATTCCATTTAAAACAAGTTCCACCGAAAAGAAGAATATCGTGTTTACATCGATGTGGGACAATTATCCTGATTCGGTTGTATTGCCGTTGAACGGAACTGCAGCACATGCATATTTTTTAATGGCAGGCAGTACCAATCCCATGCAAAGCCGGATGGTGAACGGAACGGTGGTTGTACATTATACCGATGGTTCTGCATCTGTACTGGAGTTGAAAAATCCGGAGAACTGGTGGCCCATTGAACAGGATTATTTTATTGACGGGTTTGCTTTTACTGCCGGTGAAACAAAACCCACCCGTGTTTTATTAAAGACCGGTGAAGTGATGCCGGCGAATTATAAATATACCGGCATCAAAGGTTTTTCCAACTTTGGTATTGAGGGTGGTGCTGCAACGGTGTTAGATTTAAAACTGAATCCACATAAAGAATTAAAAAGTCTTACACTCAAAACCATTGCCAATGATGTGGTGATCGGTTTGATGAGTGTAACATTGGTTCGCTAAAATATGCATCTAACTGATCTAAGTCTTAAATTGCCTGATAAACTATTTGATATGTTGCCTGCAAAGCGATTTTTCTTTTCGATAGCTGCGATGCTCTTTGTATTTATCAGCAATGGACAAACAAAACAGCAACCAGATAAAGCGTTATTAAAAACCATCGATCAGAATTTTATTGATGCAGTTGCCCAATATAAAGTGCTGATGCAAAACCTGCCTGCAGAAAAATTCCCGAAGACTTATTTTCCCACGACCAATAAATACGAATTCAGCAATTCAGGCTGGTGGTGCAGTGGTTTTTATCCAGGCACATTGCTGTTTTTGTATCAGCAAACGAAAGATGAAACACTTTACAAAGAAGCGCAACGTATTTTGGAAGTGTTGAAGAAAGAACAGTTTAATACCACTACACATGATCTTGGTTTTATGATGTATTGCAGTTTCGGCAATGCAAACCTGCTTCAACCTTCCGCTGCATATAAAGAC
>NZ_CAMLGT010000397.1 GCF_946479605.1 uncultured Lacibacter sp. | reverse complement strand
AGCTTCATCAAGAATAAGGATCGGGGGGTTTTTCAGCACCGCCCTTGCAATTGTAACACGTTGTCGCTCACCGCCGCTAAGCTTGCTGCCACGGTCGCCAATGTTTTCATGGTAGCCGTTTTCTTTCTGCACAATAAAGCTGTGTGCGTTGGCAATTTTTGCAGCCGTTTCAATCTCTGTCAAAGCAGCATCCGGCTTGCTTAAAGCAATATTATTGGCAATGCTGTCATTGAACAAAATGGGTTCCTGTGTTACAATACCCATCAGCTGGCGTAAACTTTCAATAGAATAGTTTTTGATATTAATGCCATCTAAAAGTATTTCACCACCAGTAACATCATGAAAGCGTGGTACCAGGTCGGCCAGTGTTGATTTACCGGAGCCACTTGAACCCACCAGTGCAATGGTCTTTCCTTTTGATAATGTAAGATTGATGTTATGCAGTACTGTTACATCGTTATAAGCAAAGGATACATTTTTAAACTCAATACTGGTTTCAAAATTTTTGATGCTGACAGGGTTTGCTATTTCTTCCACCACCATTGGTGCATCAAGTATGGCTTCAATCCGTTCAATGGCTGCAGCACCACGTTTGGTATTGTAGTAAGCCGATGAAAGTGATTTAGATGGATTGATGATCTGTGTAAAGAAAAGGATGTAGGTAATAAATCCTTCTGATGAAACATCTGCATCACCACCCAACACCAGTTGCCCGCCAAACCAAAGAACGCCGCTTAATACAAGCACGCCTAATACTTCGCTTAGTGGCGAGGCCATATCTTTTCGGAAGTTGATGCGGTTGCGGATGTGGTTCAGTTCTGTATTTGTTGCATGGAATTTATTGCCAAGTAATTTTTCAGCAGTAAATGCTTTGATCACACGAATGCCGCCCAATGTTTCATCTAAAATGGAAAGAACAAGTCCGTTCTTTTCACTTGCTTCTGTACTTTGTTTTTTTAATGACCGGCTAACCCTGCCAATAACAAAACCCATTACCGGCAGAAAGACAAGGAGAAACAATGACAACTGCGGACTTAACATGACCATGCACACCAAAAAAGTGATGATCGTCAGCGGTTCTTTAATGAGCACTTCAAGCACCATCATTACGCTCCATTCCACTTCATTGGCATCGTTACTCATCCTGGAGATCAGATCACCTTTTCGTTGTTCAGTAAAAAAGCCCACAGGAAGTTTTAATACTTTATCATACAAATCGCCACGCAAACGTGTCATTACGCCATTACGCATAGGGGCTAAAATGCGGTAGGATAGATAGAGAAAAATGTTTTTGAATAAGATAGCCGATATAATGATAAGGCAGATGAATGCAAGAGCTTGCACTTGCCCCTGTTCATGTATCAGTTTACTGATATGGTACATGAGAAAATCGAGCAGGTCCGATGCTGATTTTACCACCTCTGGTTTTGCTGCTGTTGTGTTTGCAGGGCTGAATAATAGTTTCAGAAAAGGCGCCAGCATAGCCAGCGAAACCATTGAAAAGATGATGGATAAAAGTATACACAGAAAATAAAGAACAATTTTGCCGGTATAGCCACTCAGGTATTTGAAAATTCGTTGAAACTGTTTCATGCTGTTAAACCCCGCAAAGTAACTACTTTTACAGCGTTTTAAATGTAGAAGATATGTTAGAAGGAAAAAGACAGAAACAAGTTGCAGGTGTTATACACGAGGAAATGTCCGTTATTTTCCAAAAGCTGGGATTAGGAATGATCGGCGGGGGATTGGTATCCATTTCATCGGTAAAAGTAACACCTGATTTGCTGGAAGCACGTATTTACCTGAGTGTGTTCCAGGCCGATAGTGCTGCTGTATTGAAAAAAGTAGAAGAAAAGGCGTTTGAAATAAAGCGTGAACTGGCAGCAAAACTGAAGCATCAGTTACGCCGTATTCCTGAAATAAGATATTATCACGACGACACACTTGATCATGTGTTTAAGATGGAAGAATTGTTTAAAAAGATCGATGAAGAGAAGAAAAATGAGTAATGAATGATCAGTGATGAGTGCGTGTCCGAATACACTAAGTCAGCACTCAATCATTACAGAGTTCATACTCATTATTCATTATTCATCGCTCATTACCTTGAACTTCCTTTTTGCCTGGCGTTATTTCAGATCAAAAAAATCAACCAATGCAATTAACATTATTGCATGGGTAACGGTAACGGCTATGGCAGTAGGCACAGCTGCACTGGTGGTTGTGCTTAGTATTTTTAATGGCTTTGAAGGATTGGTAAAAACACTTTATTCCTCTTTTTATCCCGATGTGCGTATTACTGCTGCACAACATAAGATCATGTTGCTTGATGATGCCACGATCAGCAAAATAAAACTGCTGCATAATGTAAAAGCCATGAGCATGGTGGTGGAAGAAAATGTACACCTGCAAAATGGCGATTACCGTACCAATGCTGTTATTAAAGGTGTAGATGATGCGTATGTACAAACGAGTGGTGTAAAGGAAATGATCACCTCCGGTCAGTTTGAATTGGGCAGCAACGAAACACCTGCC
>NZ_CAMLGT010000396.1 GCF_946479605.1 uncultured Lacibacter sp. | reverse complement strand
AATCAGCAGCTATGCCACCTGTTTTCGTATCGCCGCTTGCACCAACAGTAATAAAGTTGGAAGCTTTTGTTTTTGTGTCAGCAAAATTGGGGTTAGGATAGTTTTCTGTACTGTCAACATTTTTTGCATCATTACCTGCAGCGTGTACCAGTAATACACCTTTGCTTTGTGCATAGCGTACCGCTTCATCAACCCATTTCTTTTGTGGTGAAAAGCTTTTACCAAAACTCATATTAATGATCTTGGCCCCATTATCAACAGCATAGCGGATAGCGAGTGCAATGTCTTTATCGTGCTCATCACCATCCGGTACTGCACGAATACTCATGATACGCACATTATCAGCCACACCATCCATACCAATACCATTATTGCGAACAGCAGCAATAATACCGCTTACATGCGTGCCATGGAAAGGCGTGTTGGCCATTACATCTGGATTGCCGTAATAGCGATCGTTGAAATCGTAGTAATTGTCTTTTACAATTTCACCACGGTAATCTTTAGGTGCAGTAGTAGAAGCAGATGCTTTTTTCTCCTGGCCCTGGTAGTAACTGGTAAATTCTTTTATGATGAAATCATTGGTGGCATCCATCAGTTCAAAACCTTTGAACAAGGCAAGCATCGTTGATTTTGCATCTGTTTCTTTTGAATTGGCAGGTTTGAATGTGGTAAGATCGTTACCGGTGAACTCGGGTTTGAATTTCAGTTTGAGCAAACTATCGGCAACAGTTGACTTGTTGTACAAACCACGAAGGAAAACCACCTGTGCCTGCGCTTCAGTTGAACCATGTTCAATATCACCTTGTGCTTTTTTGAAAATGCGGTACTCTTCTTTTTCAACAGGTGATAATTTGCTTTCATCAACCTCGCCACTATACTTCTTTTTTAATGCATGGTACATGCGGGCTGCTTCGTATGAATCTTCTTTTACATTTTGTCCGTCTTTTCCACCAAGAAAATTCCAGCCATATACATCATCTACATATCCATTCTTATCATCATCAATACCATTTCCCGGAATTTCTTTCGGGTTACGCCAGAGGATGGGTTTCAGGTCTTCATGAAGAGTATCAATACCGCTGTCAATTACAGCCACGATGATGGTGGTGCTTTTCCTGTTTTTCACAAAGTCAAGCGCCTCGTTGAGACTGATGCCATAAAAACCATCGGATGATTTGCTTTTCAGATGCCAGCCTTTCAACTGATCTTCTTTAACCGAAGCCTGGGAGAATACGGAGAAAGAGGAGAGTGCGAATACGGATGTGACAAACAATACTTTCTTTAACTGCATATGCTTTTCAGATTTTTAAACGATTGGTAAAATTGCAGCTTGTTGGGCAAAAAACTATACCGTTTACCCACATTTTGCAACAAATTACAGGAAAATCCTCTGTCAGTTATTTACCTGTTGACTATTTAGTCGTTTTAATGCCTGCATTGGGTTGTTAAGAGTTGCTTAAAGGTCAAATTTGATTCCCTGTGCCAAAGGCAGGTTGTTAGAATAGTTGATGGTATTTGTTTGACGGCGCATGTAATTCTTCCATGCATCGCTGCCACTTTCCCTGCCGCCGCCGGTTTCTTTTTCGCCACCAAATGCACCACCTATTTCGGCGCCGCTTGTACCAATGTTTACGTTGGCAATACCGCAATCGCTTCCTGCTGCAGACAAAAACTGTTCTGCTTCACGCAGGTTTAATGTCATAATGGATGATGATAAACCTTGCGGCACTCCGTTTTGAATGGCAATCGCTTCATCAACTGTTTTGTATTTCAGCAAATAAAGAATAGGAGCAAAGGTTTCGTGCTGTACAATGTTGTAATGGGGCTGCGCTTCTGCAATACAAGGTTTCACATAACAGCCACCTTCGTAACCGGCACCTTCAAGCACTCCGCCTTCCACAATAAAATGACCGCCTTCAGCCTTACATTGTTCAATGGCATGCAAATAATTTTTTACCGCATCTGTATCAATGAGCGGACCCACATGATTACTTTCATTCAGCGGATCACCAATACTCAACTGCTTATATGCAGCTACTAATTTTTCTTTTACTGTATCGTAAATGCTTTCGTGAATAATCAAGCGACGGGTAGTGGTGCAACGCTGACCAGCCGTACCAACTGCACCAAACAAAGCACCACGGATGGCAATATTCAAATCGGCATGTTCACTGATGATGATGGCGTTGTTACCGCCGAGCTCTAATAAACTTCTGCCCAAACGTTCGCCAACCGCCGCACCAACTGCTTTACCCATACGTGTGCTTCCTGTTGCTGAAACCAACGGTACTCTTGTATCATGGCTCATCCATTCGCCAATTTCTCTGCCGCCCTGTATCAAGCAACTCACACCTTCAGGAACATTGTTTTTTGCAAACACTTCGGCAACGATATGCTGACAGGCAATACCGCACAACGGTGTTTTTTCCGATGGCTTCCAGATGCACACATCGCCACAGATCCAGGCCAGCATGGTATTCCAGCTCCATACTGCTACGGGGAAGTTGAAAGCTGAAATAATGCCGACGATTCCTAACGGATGCC
>NZ_CAMLGT010000395.1 GCF_946479605.1 uncultured Lacibacter sp. | reverse complement strand
ATCATAAAAGCCAAAGGTCAATATTAGCTCCGTTTAAGCAAATGCAGTTTGCCTTTGATAGGGACTGTTGCAACGCTAATAGGATTTATATAGTAGGGTACTCTTTTGGAGATGAACATATTGATCAAGCTATAAAAATGGCAATTCGATACAATGAGAATATCCAAATTGTGATTGTTGATCCATGTTTTTTTACGAATAAAATGGAAGAACATTTATTGTTGAACTTTTTTTCATACAGAAATCCTGGATTGCATCATTTGCATCCAGTCAAAGTCGATGAAAATTTGTTCAGTTATTTTGACAATACTTTTATAGTTTTTAATCAAACCTTTGAGGATTTTCTGACAACGGTTTCGAAGCCAGAATTTCGCATAAAAGAAATATTAATGCTTAATAGAAATCGATCGATGAAAGGATTGCGACGCAACAGTTGATGCCATGAAAAACAAAAGCTGGTATCATTAAAATATAAAATGATGGAAACAACATATCAAAAACCTTCTGCGCAAGGTTATTACGGAAAGTTCGGTGGAGCGTATATTCCTGAAATGCTGCATCGGAATGTGGAGGAACTGCAGAGCCGTTACCTCGATATTATGAGCGATGCTGCTTTTCAAAAAGAGTTCAGGGCGTTGCTGAAAGATTATGTCGGTCGTCCGACACCGTTATTTTATGCCAAGCGGTTGAGCAAACAATTCAACACCAATATCTGGTTGAAGCGGGAAGATCTTTGTCATACCGGTGCACATAAGATCAACAACACAGTGGGACAAATTCTGTTGGCCGAACGTTTAGGCAAGAAACGCATCATTGCAGAAACAGGTGCCGGGCAGCATGGTGTGGCAACTGCAACCGTGTGTGCGTTGAAAGGTGTGGAGTGCATTGTGTACATGGGCGAAAAAGATATTGAACGCCAGGCGCCGAATGTGGCCCGTATGAAAATGCTGGGAGCAAAAGTAGTACCTGCTACAAGCGGAAGTAAAACATTAAAAGATGCAACGAATGAAGCCATTCGTGACTGGATCAATAATCCCAACGATACGCATTACATCATCGGCAGTGTGGTGGGGCCGCATCCGTATCCGGATATGGTGGCGAAGTTTCAAAGTGTGATCAGCGAAGAAATGCGTTGGCAGTTGAAAGAACACACGGGTACTGATTTGCCTACGCATGTAATGGCTTGCGTGGGTGGCGGCAGTAATGCAGCCGGTGCGTTCTATCATTTCCTGGATGAGTTGAGTGTGCAGTTGATTGCAGTGGAAGCAGCGGGGTATGGTGTAAACAGTGGCATGAGTGCAGCAACGACACAACTGGGCAAGCCGGGTATTTTGCATGGCAGTAAAAGTTTGTTGATGCAAACAGCAGATGGACAGGTGGTGGAGCCGCATAGTATTTCGGCGGGTTTGGATTATCCCGGTATTGGTCCCATGCATGCGAATTTATTTGACAGCGGTCGTGGTATTTTCTTGAGTGCAACGGATGAAGAAGCCTTGGCTGCTGCTTTTGAGGTAAGTAAGCTGGAAGGAATTATTCCGGCGTTGGAAACAGCACATGCGTTTGCCGTGTTGCACAATCATCCATTTAAAACAGACGACCAGGTGATTATTTGTTTGAGTGGAAGAGGGGATAAGGATCTGGCGACGTATATGACAGCCATGGAAGGAAGAATTTAGAATCAAGAATACAGAAGTTAGAATTTATGAGCAGAATAAAAGATTTGTTTCAACGCAAAAGCAAGCAGGTACTGAATGTGTACTGCACCGCAGGTTATCCGCAGTTGAGCAGTACATTGGAAGTGATGAAAGCATTACAGGCAAACGGTGCTGATTTAATTGAATTGGGTATGCCGTACAGTGATCCGTTGGCCGATGGTCCGGTTATACAGCACAGCAGCACCATTGCTCTTGCAAATGGTATGACCATTGAAACACTGTTTGCACAATTGAAAGATGCACGAAAAGAAATAAATGTTCCCATCATCTTAATGGGCTACATGAACCCGGTGTTGCAATATGGTTTCGAACGTTTTTGTAAAGAGGCAGCTGCCGTTGGTGTAGATGGGTTGATCTTACCTGATTTGCCGGAGTATGAATTTGAAACAGAGTATGGTGCCGTCATCAAAGCAAATGAATTGGATTTTATCTTTCTTGTTACGCCGGAAACAAGCGAAGAGCGTATTAAGAAACTCGACAGTTTAAGCACAGGCTTTTTGTATGCAGTTTCATCATCATCAACTACAGGAAGTGATAAGAACATGACCGATGTAAATGCATACCTGCAAAAACTAAAAGCCATGCAGTTGAACAATCCTGTACTGGTGGGTTTTGGTATTAAAGACAAGCAAACATTTGATACGGCTTGTGCGCATGCAAACGGTGCTATTATTGGTACAGCGTATATAAAAGCATTGGAAGGAACAGCTGATGTAGCAGCAACAACAAAAGCATTTTTAGAAGGAGTGTTGAAATGAATTTAGCAATTGTAAAATATAACGCAGGAAACATTCAGTCGATGCTGTTTGCATTGGAGCGCTTGGGCGTTGATGCAAAAGTGACGGACGATCAA
>NZ_CAMLGT010000394.1 GCF_946479605.1 uncultured Lacibacter sp. | reverse complement strand
TTCTGGCGAATAAATGCCAATTGTAACATAACTCTAAAATTTGCGCAAAGATAAGATTGAAGTACGAAGTACGGGGTAAGAAGTACGAAGGCTTTAAGTCCTGAGCGAAGTCGAGCTGACCATTTCGTAAATAAAAATCAACTATTCCCCTTTCTTGTAAATATCAGGCTTATGTATCTGCATCCAGCGGTCAACAAAGGTGATTGGTCCAAAACCAAACTGTGCGTACAATCCATGTGCATCCCTGGTGGCCAGCATAAAACGTCGAATACCCTGGATCTCCGGATGCGACATGATCTCTTCCATGAGCCATTTGCTTAAACCCACTCCACGATACGCCTCATCAATAAACACATCGGCCAGGTAAGCAAAGGTTGCTTTGTCGGTAATCACTCTTGCAAAACCGATTTGCCGGCCTAAATGAAACACACCAAAGCAAAGTGAATTGTCAATCGACTTCTGCACCGTTTCAATGGGAATCTTTTCTGCCCAATAAGATGACGATAGAAATGCATGAATGTATTCTACATTAAAGAATTCTTTTTCGGTTGTGATAGCAAATCCTTCTTTCGGCATGATGATGAAGTTTTTTTGGTTGTTTATTCCATGCGTCAAACGATGGCATCAGACGGATACTGACACACAGACACTACAATCAACTTAAATATTTCGCTACAATCGGTAACCTTCTTCCCACACCAAATGCTTTCGGGCTTACACGTATAATGGGACAAAACTGGTTACGCTTGTACTCGTTCACATTCACCATTTTCAATACACGATCAACCAACGCTGCATCGTAACCCAATGCTTTAATTTCTTTCGGTCCCTGACGTCGTTCGATGTATTGATACAACACTTTATCAAGGATAGAATAATCGGGCAACGAATCAGAATCTTTTTGTCCGGGTCTTAATTCTGCACTCGGTGGTTTGGTGATGATGTTATCCGGAATAATTTCTTCGTTACGGTTAATGTACTTCGCCAGTTCGTATACCTGCAGTTTGTAACAATCGCCCAGCACACCTAACCCACCGGCCATATCGCCATACAACGTTCCGTAACCTGTTGCCAGCTCACTTTTGTTGGAGGTGTTGAGTAAGATGTAACCAAACTTATTGGCAATGGCCATCAGCAAATTTCCACGGCTGCGACTTTGTATATTTTCTTCAGCCAATGAAAACGGCAAATCATTAAAGATCGGTTTCAGTTCGGTTAGGA
This sequence comes from uncultured Lacibacter sp., assembly GCF_946479605.1. The sequence goes on along the minus strand of NZ_CAMLGT010000394.1, from coordinate 1,377 downwards.
AACTGTCGTAAATATTTTTGATGGGAACAATGTCGTAGGGATTGCCCAAGTTCTTACTCAACTGTTCAGCATCACTTACACTATGCTCTGTTGAATAATGCGATGGCATTAAAATGGCACGTACATTCTCTTTACCCAATGCAGTACATGCTAGTGCCAATGTAACTGCACTGTCGATACCACCACTGCTGCCGAGGATGGCTTTGGTAAAACCCATTTTACGGAAGTAATCACGTATGCCGAGGATGATGGCATCGTGTATTTCTTTTATGCTGAGGGTTTCATCCAGATGCAAAGGATTCAATTCTTCGTTGGGAACAGCTTCTGCTTTTGCCTGCACCGGTTGTACAAATGTTCCATCATCTTTCAGCTCTACAGCTACCAATGCTTCTTCAAATAACGGCAAATGTGCAATCATGTTGGCATGTTTATCAAAGACGAGTGAACCGCCATCAAACACAATTTCTGTTTGGCTGCCTACACTGTTGCAATACAGCATCGGCAGTTTGTATTTCTGCACGTTCAGTTTTACAATGGCCTTACGGTCTTCCACATGCGTGTAATCAAATGGCGATGCAGAAATATTCAGCATGATGTCCGGCGAAAATTTCATCAGCTCATTCATCGGGCAAATGCGGTACAACGGATTATCGCCGAGGTTCCAGATATCTTCACAAACAGTAATGGCTAATTTCTTTCCTTTAAATTCTACAATGTTCCAGTCGTATGCGGGTTCAAAATAGCGGTACTCATCAAACACATCATAATTAGGCAAGCATGTTTTGTGCACCACTGCTTTTATTTGCTGTTCGTATAAAAAGAATGCTGCGTTGTGCAGATCCTTTCCTTCACGCTGTTTGTTACGATCGGGAGCACCAACCAGCACAGCAATACCATCCGCATGCTGTTTGATCTCGTCAATGGCTTTGTACGACTTCTCAATAAAATCGTTGAACTCCAGGAAATCACGAGGTGCATAGCCACAAACCGACAGTTCGCTGAACAGGATGAGATCGCCACCCTGCCGTTTGGCTTCTTCAATAGCGGTAATTATTTTTTGTGTATTACTTTCGAAATTGCCGATGTGATAATTTTGCTGTGCCAGGAAAATCTTCATTCCACAAATTTCAGGAATTTGAGCTTTACTTGGCTGGCTTGTTTTACAACGAAGCCTGACAACAAACCCCACAATATTCCGTTAGGGAACATGATGAAATAACTATAAAAACAGGACTTTTAAAGCAAGAATCATGGATTCTGTTTTTATGGTTATACTATGTGGCACAAGAAAATTAAAATGAACACATGAAAAAATTACTGCCCATTCTCCTGCTCATTGGCATTGCTGCCTGCAACAGCGGCTACAATGCCCCCGAT
>NZ_CAMLGT010000393.1 GCF_946479605.1 uncultured Lacibacter sp. | reverse complement strand
GGGCTATTCTCGCAAGCCAACACCGGATTATCGGTATAATAACCATCGCCATCTGTATCCAACACCCATTCAACCTGTTGATTGCCGATGCTGGGATCATTATCATCACAATCGTTTTCTCCTTGATTGGTATATTCAACATACCCTTGACCCGGAGACTCACACCTTTCGATCGCTTTATTACCAAAAATCACACCATCTATATCCTGATCTTTTACCCACAGTTTTGGAATACAACCAGGAGGGCCGCCAGGATTAAGTGGATCAAGCGGTTGTATTTGTATCAGCCCAACTGGCCCTTCCCCTTCAACTGCATCATCACCTGCCATTGTTGTAAACGAAGCAGTTGCAGATGTACTATTATTTGCAGACCCGGTTACATTCCAGGTGTAGGTTGTACCGGCATCAAGTCCTGTAACAATTGTGCTGTTGGAGGAAGTGCTGATGCTTTTCAGTTTCAAGCCCTTCCTGAATACTGTAACGGTGAATTTTTCAGCCGTTGCTGGTTTTGCCCAGCTGAGTGTAGCCTGGGCAGCTGTAATATTAGTTGCCTTTAAGTCCCGAATTGAATCGGCATACGTCGGCACCTCTTTTTTACTAAACAAGCTTTTGATCGCCGTAAACTGTGAAAGATTTGTGCCTTGTTTTGCATACAGCCCGGCAAAGGCTGCAATGCTACTGCCCAGAAGCAATAGCAGGAATAAATGTTTAAAATGAATCCGCTGGTTGAGCAGAAATTTCCGGCAGATAGTTTTGACCCTGTACATACATTGAGGTTTGGTGATTAAGAAAAAGTTTGGGTTGGTTTCCGCAGGGTACCGGCAGCTGTCAGTTGATCTTATGAGGTATGGCTTCAATCCGTTTTTCGAAAATGAAATACACGATGAGAATGAGGAGCAGGACGGTGATGATCAATACCAGCAGTGTCCAGTCTTTTTTTCGCATACATGCAGTTTCAGATGAAAAAGGATTACTGCTGTAAGGTAGCTGCAAGAAGAAGGGATATGCAAGTATTTGAGAGGACAAAGGGCTGACATGTACCCGTACAAAACACGGACAACCGACCGGACAAGTACCGGACAGCCTTGTACTATCCATTTATTTTCAGGCATTTACTAACGGAACCGGTTACCCGATTTCATTTTGTATGAAACCAGACCATACTATCCTAAAAAAAGAAAACCCATTAGAAAACGGGTTTTGATACTTGATTTAATCAACATGAGGAAAAAGTGATCCGCAGGTTAGAACGGCCTTGCAACGATTGTGAAACCGTTTGCCTGCATTCAACAAAGATGGTTCTACAACATGCAGCTTGAATAAAGGCCTGCGTCGTTATTTTATTCTATGAATTGTCAGGAATCTAAAAATAGTATGTGCAAAGCTGATCCTGCCGATTTGCAGCCGGACAAAAACCGGACATTTGAAAAACAGTTTGATTTGACCGAGAAAAAAGCGTTGCAGCATTAAACAGCCGCAATAAATTCATCGAGATTGATATCGGCACCAAGCTGCAACCGCTGCCGCAACCGCTGCCTGGTTTTGTGTACACTGTCAACCGAAATACCGAGCATGGCCGCCATTTGCTTTGATGTGAGTTGCAGGCGTGTTAATGCTGCCATGCGTTGTTCGGCCACTGTTATGTCGGCTGCTGTTTCTTTGAGTTTCTGGAAAAAGGAGGGCTGAATTTTTTCGAAGAGTGATTTGAAATTGATCCAGTCGTCTTCGGTTAGTATGGTTTGCTGACTGAGTTCGGAGATCAGTAATTGTTGTTCAGAAGATATGCTGCTCCCTTTTACCTGCTCTTCCAGTTTTTCAATGAGGTTTGTTTTTTCTACAATGTTTTCGGTAAACATTTTCAGTTGCGCCTTTGCCGATGTTATTTCCTGTTCCATGCGTTGCTGTTCCTGTTGCATGCGCTCCATCTGCAACTTTGCTTTTAACCGTTGCCGTGTAATCACGAGGAAGCCAACAATACCCAAGAGTAGAATGGCTGCCATTAACAGGTTGCGGTGCAGCACCTGTTTTTCTTTTTCTTTCAGCAATGCCTGGATATTGTACCTGCTTTTTTCATCGTTGGCCCTTGCTTTGGAAACGGCAATACCACTTAAGGCAATTACCCGTTCCAATGAATCGTTCAACGAACTATACTTCGTGTTGTAATAAAAAGCACTATCGTAGTTGCCCATTGCTTTGAACACATCTACGGCTGCAACGTATGTGTTCCGCAGATAGAACATATCCGGGGTTTGCTGCAATACGTTTAATGCTTCCCGTACATATTGCAATGCTACCGCTTTGTTACCCAACCGTACCTGTGTGCGTGCGGCCCACTGCAGTGAATTGGCGGCATTCTCATAAAGCTTTCCCTCAGTACTGAATTGATGATCTGCCAGAAATAACGCAAGTGCTGTATCGTATTTTTTTTGCTCATAGTAAATTTGTCCCATATTGCCCCCGATGATGCCCTTCCATATAGTTGAGTTTAAAGCATCTGCCATTTTCAGCGCTCTGTTGTACCAGAAGAAAGCTGAATCGTATTGCTGCAGGCGGTGGTAACCAAGAGCAGCAGTATTACTCGAGAATAATATCCGCACTGAATCATA
>NZ_CAMLGT010000392.1 GCF_946479605.1 uncultured Lacibacter sp. | reverse complement strand
TCATGCAGACTCACTGCATCGCTGCTGAGATGCGTGGTGTAGATTTTAGTATACTTCTTTCGCAATGCAGCAAAACATTCTTCTGCACTTTCAAACTGGTGAACTGTTAACCACTTGGCTGCACTGGATGAACTTCTGGCACCCCATTTTTTATGTCGTGGAATTTTATTCGTGAGCACATAAATTTCCTGGATGCCCACAGCATCGCAGGTGCGCATGACTGCGGAAATATTGTGCGGATCAAACACATTTTCCAATACAACTGTAAGATCGGGTTGACGTTTGCGTAATACTGATAGTAAACGTTCTCTGCGTTCGGGAGTCATGCCACGAAAATAATGCATTTGCATGCTGCAACGACTAATAGGTACTTAAAAGGGAATTGGGAATTTGGATTTTGTTTTTTGGAGCTTGATTCTTTGTATTTGGTAATTAAGCGGGACGTTTATACTTTTTAAAAGGCCGGAGGTACTTCGCCCCTTTTCTTGTAAGAAAACGTGTGCCGATCTGCCGCCAGTTGCCTGCTTCCGATTTCCAGACAATAAAGTGTAAATGCGGAAATGCTGTGTAGCCGGTATTGCCGCTGTAACCGATGAGTTGTCCCTGTTGCACGCTATCGCCCACATTTACAACAATTCCATTGTGCTGTAAATGCCAGTATCCGGCTCTGGTTCCATCGTTATGATTAATAATGATATTGTTGCCGAATTGCCGGTAAGCAGCATCCAAACCTCCTTTATCGCCATCTTCTTTTACCCGTGCTACTACACCGCCACGTGCCGCATAAATAGCAGTTCCTTTTTTCATTTTGAAATCGAGTGCAGCCCTGTTGCGGTGGGTGAACCTGCTGAAATACCCCTGTACCAACCGATGCTTTGTGCCAACGGCATACGGCAATGCATACACGTAACTGCTGTCGTCTTTTACTTTTCCTTTCTGCAAAGCACGGAAACGCAAAGCCTCCGGACTTTTGTTAACCGCACAACTGCTCAACAAAAGCAAAAAAGAAAAGAATACAATAAGGTACAAGGTTGGTTTGTACATAGAGTACAAATGTAAGGGATGGTCTCTTTTACTTTCGTCAGGATTCATAAATCCATAATAAAACCGGTTGTCGGGATGTGTTGATGATTTTTTTTAATTGTTGCAGAAAGCCCGGTGAAACGGTGGGACATCCATCGCTTTGGCATATCTCCGACCATACTTCTTCTTCGGGTACACATTCGTGTGCATGCAGTACCACAAAACGTTCAAAGGCTTTATTGTTGGATGATTCAAGGCCATGCAGTTTGTACGCCAATCCAAACCGACCGTTGTATGCATTACCGATTTTATATTTCCCTAATGATGTACAACCACAACCCGGTTCATTTCCATATTTGCGACCAACCAGCCAGCGTTCATTACACCGCCCATGTGTTACTACGCCGGAAGTAATGACTGTATCGGCTTTCAGATCGTACACAAAAAAGCGTTCTGCACCTGAGCGTATTTTCATGTCGATCAAAAAACAAACCTGTTCGTTGTACTTGTTCTTTTTTACAAATTGCTTTGCTGAGTTGGCTTTGCTCAGCAGCGTTTTTGCCGTAACATTTTCCGGTTCTTCTTTCTTTAATGCTTTGTTGATATGAACAGGCAAATCTGTTGTGTAAACAGTATTGTATAAATAGTAAGCAATCGTTGCAAGCAGCAGCACGCAGAGCAGCAGGATGATGGTTTTCTTCATGCGATTGTTTGACGGGAAAGATGCAGTATGGGTATAATTCCACAGAAGAAAACGCCGGATAAAAACAGAACAGCATCTGCAAAACTTTTTTTCACAAAAGCTTTACAAATGCTGTTCGATTGCCTGCTGTTGCTTCAACAGTTATTGCAACTGTAACTCCAAGATCGTATCAATTGCATCCCAGCTTACGCCGCTGAGGTAGATAAATGTTCCTTCGGGTTGTTGTTTGAATTTGATGACTGTCTTGCCATCAAACGAAGTAGCTTTTTTAATCTTTTGCTTTAACTCCGGAATAAAAATATAATCGCCTTCCTGTTTTTGCAGAATGTGCATGTACACTGTTTTGTCTTTTTGTGTAAAGCCGCCCCAGTTTTTTGGTGTTGTAATCGCTCCTCTTGTGCCGTATACAGTTGCACCATATTGTTGCAGCCATTTGCCCATCAATGCCAGTGTATCGGTAAACTCCGGTTGAATGGTGCCGTCGGGCATGGGGCCAACATTCAATAAAAAGTTGGCGTTGTAACACGCCGCTTTCACCATGTACTGAATCAGATTCTTAGAAGACTTATAATTACGATCGGTGATGTTGAAACCCCAGCTGTCGTTCATGGTTTCGCAGGTTTCCAAGGGAAGCTGCGAAACGGATTGTCCGCCGAAGCCTGTTGTATTATGACCTGGCAGATCTTTTTCAAATGCCTGAAAATCTTCGCCGGGAATCGGTAACAGGTGATGATTGTTGCTGATGAGGCATTGCGGTTGCAGACGATGAATGAGTTCATAAATTTCATCGTAATGCCAGTTCACTTTTGACTTCAGTGTTTTGTCCACATCATTATCCAGTTGATCCCAATGTCCATCGAACCAGATGCCGGAAATCTCACCGTAGTTGGT
>NZ_CAMLGT010000391.1 GCF_946479605.1 uncultured Lacibacter sp. | reverse complement strand
GAAGAATTTCAACGCATCATCACGACGAATGTAACAGCTGTGTTCAGCATCAGTCGTGAAGTGGTGAAAGATATGTTGAAGCGCAAAAGCGGTTGCATCATCAACATCAGTTCAATGGCTGCACAGTATGGCTTACCTAAAGTAATTGCCTACAGTGCAAGTAAAACAGCCATTGATGGAATGACAAGAGCTATGGCTGTTGAACTTAGTCCAAACGGTATTCGTGTAAATGCCATTGCACCAGGATTTATCTACAGTGCTATGACGGAGAAAGCATTGAACAGCGATCCTGAACGCAAAGCAAAAGTATTTAACCGAACACCAATGGGCTACATGGGACAACCGGAAGATATTGGTGCTGCAGCATTGTACTTAGCAAGCGATGGCGCAAAATATGTAACCGGTGTTGTACTGCCTGTTGATGGTGGTAACAGCATTGGCTTTTGATTTTTGTTGAACGACGATTTAAACAAACCTGTGCTGCTTTGCAGTGAGCAGCACAGGTTGATTCTTGTATTATGAAAAAAACGATTTTGCTTGTCTGTCTTTTTTGTGTGTACCTACAATTATCGTATGCACAATTGATTGCAGAAACTGCAAGCCCCGCTTCTATTGCTTTATCCGGCGCAACAATTCTGGTTGATGCCAATGATCATACTGTTGTGAATAAGGCTGCGCATTTTTTTTCAACCGATATGCAATCGGTTACATTGAAAGAAAGTGCAATCACTAACGAAATAAATAAGTCGGGCAAAACAGCTGTCATTGTTGGCTCAGTTGACAAATCTTCTTTCATCAAACAACTTATCCAGCAAAAGAAAATAAACGTTGCTGATATAAAAGGCAAATGGGAAGCGTATAAAATTCTTACTGTAAAAAATCCATTCAAAGGAATTGACCATGGGTTAGTAATTGTTGGCAGCGACAGAAGAGGAACTTCATTTGCTGTATTTGAGTTGAGTAAACAAATTGGCGTATCACCCTGGTACTGGTGGGCCGATGTACCTGTGCAAACAAAAAAAGAAATTTACATTAATATCAACACAACTATTACCGATGCACCGAAGGTAAAATACCGTGGCATTTTTATTAATGATGAAGCGCCGGCACTCAGTAACTGGAGTAAAGAAAAATTCGGTGGCTTTAATTCTAAATTCTATGCGAAAGTGTTTGAATTAATGCTTCGTTTAAAATCCAACTACATCTGGCCTGCCATGTGGGGCAATGCGTTTTACGATGATGATTCGCTCAACATTAAAGTGGCAGATGAATATGCTATTGTTATCGGCACCTCCCATCACGAACCACTCATGCGAGCACATGATGAATGGCGCCGTTATGGCAAAAAGCAAAAATGGAATTACGATAGTACGCAAGCCGGGTTGCAGGAATTCTGGCGTGGCGGTATGCAGCGTGCATGGAACGAAAAAATTGTGAGTGTGGGTATGCGTGGCGATGGTGATGAACCCATGAGCCGTGAAACAGCAACTGCTTTACTCGAACGCATTGTAAAAGATCAACGAAAAATTATTGCAGATGTAACAGGCAAGCCTAATGAAAAAACGCCGCAACTCTGGGCATTGTATAAAGAAGTACAGGATTACTATGATAAAGGCATGCGTGTACCCGATGATGTAACGTTGTTATTATGTGATGATAACTGGGGCAATCTACGCAAGCTGCCGAAACCAACTGAAAAGCCCCGCAAAGGTGGTTATGGCATTTATTATCATTTCGATTATGTGGGCGGTCCACGTAACTACAAATGGCTTAACACAAATCCGCTTCCACGCATTTGGGAACAGATGCATTTAGCATTCGAGCATAATGTAAAAGATATCTGGATTGTGAATGTGGGTGATATCAAACCAATGGAACTGCCCATCTCCTTCTTCCTGGATTATGCATGGAACCCGGATAGAATAGATGCAAATGACATTCGCCCTTATACAGAAAAATGGGCTGCACAACAATTCGGAACAAAACATGCTGGTACAATTGCAGAGTTACTTGCGAAATATGCAAAGTATAACAGCCGCAGAAAACCGGAGATGCTCGATGATAAAACGTACAGCTTCTTTTATGGCGAATGGGAAAATGTGGCGAATGATTACAATGAATTGTTGAACAAAGCAGAGGAGATCAATAACCAATTAACGGCTGAACAGAAAGATGCCTTCTTTCAACTGGTGCTGCATCCCATTAAAGCCTGTGCCAATCTCAACGAACTCTATTACAATGTTGCATTGAACAAAGAAGCGTTTAAAGAAAAATATGAACGCACCAACGAGTATGCAGACAAAGTAAAAGAACTGTATCAAAAAGATTCGCTCATCACCCTTGAATATCATCGGCTCAACAATGGCAAATGGAATCATATGATGAGCCAGACGCACATCGGTTATACCTATTGGCAACAACCGCCGTTTAATAAAATGCCGGCTGTACAATACTTACCGGAAGGAACACAATACAACGACGAAATCATTACAATCGGTAAAATACCACAGGCAGACTATCCAAATGATGCAAAGCCAAATAGTTTTTTTGAGCGGTTTGAAGTGGTATCTATTGACGCTGCACATTTCACCAAAGCCAACAATAGCAAAACCATTTC
>NZ_CAMLGT010000390.1 GCF_946479605.1 uncultured Lacibacter sp. | reverse complement strand
TCAGGTTTACGTTGCCTGCTTTATCAATGGTTGATGCAAAACAAACCGGCCTCGGTGCAACAGCATGTTGCAGCCATTGTTGTTTTTGCATGGGGTTTAATACAGATAAATCAATAATCATAAAGTCATATTTCTAACCGCAGAGAAAAGAGAAGCGGAGAATAACGCAGAGTCAAAAGTCGTGCACTATTCGTTTAAACCCATCTTTCAATAACGGCACATTAAAGTTAATAAGGTAACCAAGTTTTTTATTCGCCAACTTTAGATAAGTAATGAGTTGAGCTGTGTAAACCGGGTTCATTACTTCTACAGATTTTATTTCAATAATTATTTCATCCTCTACAAGCAAATCCATTACATATGCTTTTCCTAAGGAAATGTCTTTGTACATTAATTCAACAGGAATCTGTGTTTTTACGTTTACCCCTCTTAAAACCAATTCTCTTGCAAGTGCAAGCTCGTAGGCGCTTTCCAACAATCCCGGTCCAAGTTCCCGATGAACGGTTATAGCAGCATCAAGTATTATTGCTCCAAGATTATTCAGGTGTTGATTGGTATGCATGTTTTCAGAATTTTCTCTGCGTAAACCTCTACCTCTCATTTCTCTGCGGTTGGACTATTTCTTCCTCCCTAAAATCGAAAAATCATCCTCCTCTCTCACCATCGTATTACTCAATTTTCCAAGTCCATCAATTTCCATTTCCACTACATCGCCTTCCTGCAACCATTGTTCAGTGTAATCCGGATCGTTGAGTTTGCCGGTGCCGTTGAGTTCTAAAAAACAACCGGTGCCAACTGTTCCACTACCAATCACATCACCGGGATAAAGATCCACACCATAACTTGCCCGTTCAATGATCTCTGCAAAGGTCCAGTCCATTTGTGCCACATTACCTGCACTTACTTGTTTGCCGTTTACCCAACACTTCATATTTAAGTTCCAGTTGAGGCCAACATGATTTTCTTTTGCAGGCACCACATATTGCTGCAGCTCATCGAGTGTTACTAACCACGGGCCAATCACTGTCGAAAAATCTTTTCCTTTCGCCGGACCAAGATTCAGCAGCATCTCTTCCATCTGCAAACGGCGTGCACTCATGTCGTTCATGATCATCAAACCTCCAATGTATTGATCGGCTTCTTCTGCACGAATGTTGCGGCCATGCTTGCAGATAACAATGGCCACCTCCAGTTCAAAGTCGAGCTTTTCAAAATGATCGGGCATGCAACGCACATCGCCCGGGCCTTGTATGCTATGATGATTGGTGAAATAAAAAATGGGGTATTGATCAAACTCAGCGATCATATCAACCTTGCGGTTTCGTCTGGCAGCTTCCACATGCTGGCGGAATGCATAACCATCCCTGCAACTTGGCGGCATGGTGACAGGCGCAAGCAATTGCACTTCTTCGATCTTCTGCACATAACCCGGCATCAACCGGCCTTCCTGTATCGCTTTCAAACTTGCCTTTGCCAGTTCAAGATATTCATCCCAGTATTGCAAAAACATATTCATGCTTGTTGGCAGATCAGGATGCAACGAATCCATATCATATACCAACCCGTTGTGGAGAGCAGCTAACTGTTCGTGTTCATCTTTTAAGTAGGAGATCAATTTCATTGTACAATCGTTTATGCTTTAATACGAATGCGTCAAAGGTAATTGTTCTACCCACCCCTTTCAGTTTCTCTGGTTTGGTAAATTTTGAACCTCCGTCCCAATAGGTGATAAAGCGTCCGCATTACAACTATTTTACTAACTTGATTCCATGAAAAAGTTTGCCGTTATTCTCTGCATCATCATTACACTCGTTGCACTGCAAAACAAACCTGAGCCTGAAACTGCCTGGATACGTATTAATCAACTGGGCTATCTGCCAAACGGTACCAAGGTGGCTGTTTGGTGCAGCAAAGGGGAAAAGGGAATTGGTAATTGGGAATTAGTTGATGCGGCTGCCAATAAAGTTGTGTATAAAGGAACAGCGGGAAAAAACTTTGGAGCTTATGGGCCATTTACACAAACGCATCGGTTAAACTTTTCTGCATTTAAAAAGCCAGGCAAGTATTTTTTACGTAGCGGAAACACCATCTCACCCACATTTACTATTGGAAATGATGTGTACAAAGGCACAGCCGATTTTTGTTTGCGTTATATGCGCCAGCAACGCAGCGGTTTTAATCCGTTTTTGAAAGACAGTTGTCATACACAGGATGGTTATACATTATATGGAGCTGCTGCCGGTTTGCCCGACAGTACATTTATTGATGTAAGCGGTGGCTGGCACGATGCAAGTGATTATTTACAATACTCCACTACCAGTGCTAATGCAACGTATCATTTGCTGATGGCCTACCGTGATTTCCCAAACGTATTCACCGATGAAAAACTGGCAAATGGATTGGATGGAAAAAATAATTTGCCGGATGTACTGGATGAAGCCAAATGGGGATTGGATTGGTTGTTGAAAATGCATCCACGTGACGATTGGATGTTTAACCAGCTGGGCGATGACAGAGACCACATCAGCATGCGTATCCCAAAAATGGACAGCCAGTATGGAAGAGGTTTTCAACGACCTGTTTATTTTATTAATGGAGAGAAACAACAACGTGGAAA
>NZ_CAMLGT010000389.1 GCF_946479605.1 uncultured Lacibacter sp. | reverse complement strand
TGTTAACTGGCCGGAAACAGAAACAGAAATTATTTCAAAGCAACCGGGCTGGGCTGAACAAAGCCCTGCGCTGTGGTGGGAGCATACCCAACTGGCTATTAAAAAAGCAAATGCGTCAGGTTTGTATGATCCAAAGGCTATTGCTGCCATTGGTATTTCGTACCAGATGCACGGGTTGGTGGTGGTGGATAAAAATGAGCAGCTGCTTCGTGACAGTATTATCTGGTGCGATAGCCGTGCAGTGGAAATCGGCAACAAAGCATTTGATGCAATAGGCCCGTCAAAATCATTGCAGCATCTGTTGAACTCGCCCGGCAATTTTACAGCAAGCAAACTGGCTTGGGTAAAACAACATGAACCTGCAGTATATGAACAGATCAGCAAGATCATGTTGCCCGGCGATTATATTGCTTTGCAGTTAACCGGTACTGCCACAACAAGTATCTCTGCTTTATCAGAAGGCGTGTTTTGGGATTTTGTGAATAATGAATTGTCGAAAGATGTATTTGGGTATTATGGTTTTGATGAATCATTCATTCCATCCATCAATAATGTTTTTTCAGATCATGGGCAGTTGAGTGCAGGGGTTGCAGCTGAATTATCATTGAAACAAGGTATTCCTGTTTCATACAAAGCAGGCGATCAACCAAACAATGCATTATCGTTAAATGTGCTGGAAGCAGGCGAAGTAGCTGCAACAGCAGGAACAAGTGGTGTGATCTATGGTGTGAGTAGTGAACTCACATTCGATCCGCAATCACGTATCAACAGTTTTGCGCACGTGAATTATACGGAGCAGCAGAAAAGAATTGGTGTGTTGTTATGTATCAACGGCACAGGTATTCTCAACCGCTGGATGAAAAACCTTACAGCGAATAACAGTTACCAGGCAATGAATGAAGCTGCAGCATCGGTTGCCATTGGCAGCGATGGTGCATTCGTTCTTCCATTTGGTAACGGTGCAGAACGCATGCTGGAAAACAAAATAACGGGTGCACATATGCATCAGCTCGATTTTAATATTCACACCCAGGCACATTTATATCGTGCATCGCAGGAAGGTATTGCTTTTGCTTTCCGTTATGGCCTTGATATTATGCGGGAAAATAAAATGAATCCTTCTGTGATACGTGCAGGAAAAGCTAATATGTTTTTGAGCGATGTATTTACAAAAGCATTTGTCAATACATTAAACATTCCGGTTGAACTGCATAATTGCGATGGAAGCGTTGGGGCAGCATTGGGTGCAGGCATTGGTGCAGGTATTTACAAACATCCAAAGGAAGCTTTTAGTAATACAAAGCCGCTTGCAGTAATTGAACCCGACAGTTCGGTACAACAATACAATTCACTTTATCATCAGTGGAATGAGTTGCTGCAAAAGCAACTTGTATAACGACGGTTTATAATTTTGATCATAATAGCTGACAACAGCATAAAAAACCAAACAATGACAGTAGTAACAGGACAAACAGAATTTTTTAAGGGCATACCCCAAATAAAATTTGAGGGGAGAGATACTGATAACCCGTTAGCATTTCGTTGGTACGACGAAAACCAGGTAGTGGCAGGCAAAACAATGAAAGACTGGTTGCGTTTTGCCTGTGCATATTGGCACAGCTTTACAGGTAGTGGTGCCGATCCGTTTGGCGAACCAACGCATTTGTTTGCATGGGATAAAAAAGCAGATGCGGTTGAACGTGCAAAAGATAAAGCCGATGCTGCGTTTGAATTTATGACAAAGCTTGGATTACCTTACTATTGCTTTCATGATGTAGATGTGGTGGATTATACCAATGATGTAAATGAAAACGATAAGCGTTTACAATCACTCACTGCCTACCTGGCTGAAAAGCAAAAAGCAAGCGGTATTAAATTATTATGGGGCACGGCGAATTTATTTTCGAACAGGCGTTATATGAATGGCGCTTCCACCAATCCTGATTTTCATGTGTTGGCGCACGGTGGCGCACAGGTGAAAGCAGCGTTGGATGCAACGATAGCACTTGGTGGTGAAAACTATGTATTCTGGGGTGGCCGTGAAGGTTATATGAGCCTGCTCAACACAAATATGAAACGTGAAAAAGATCATCTTGCACGCTTCCTGCATACTGCCAAAGATTATGCACGCAAAAATGGTTTTAAAGGAAAATTCTTTATTGAACCAAAACCATGTGAGCCAAGCAAACATCAATACGATTATGATAGTGAAACTGTGATCGGCTTTCTTCGCCAGTATGATCTGTTGAATGATTTTAGCCTGAACATTGAAGTGAACCATGCAACACTTGCCGGGCATACATTCCAGCATGAACTGCAGGTAGCAGCAGATGCAGGTTTGCTCGGAAGTATTGATGCGAACCGTGGCGATTACCAGAACGGATGGGATACTGATCAGTTTCCGAACAATATCAATGAACTGGCAGAAGCAATGCTGGTAATCGTTGAAGCTGGTGGCTTTGGTGGTGGCGGTATTAACTTTGATGCGAAGATCCGCAGAAACAGTACTGATATGGAAGACCTTTTCCATGCACATATTGGTGGTATGGATACATTTGCACGCTCGTTGGTAATTGCAGATAACGTTCTTCAGAAATCTGATTACAAAACGATCCGCAGCA
>NZ_CAMLGT010000388.1 GCF_946479605.1 uncultured Lacibacter sp. | reverse complement strand
TAGCAAAGCCACTGTCGAGATATTCCATGTGATGCCAGTAACCGGCGGGCATAAATAAAGTATCTCCATGTTCAAGTATAACTTCATAGCCTTTTGCATGTTTCAATGCAGGGAATTTTTCATAATCCAACTTACTTGTTTCAGGTGAATAATAATTCGAGAAATCCGCAAGGCTCAGCACTTCCCAGGGTTTCCGGTACAATTTGTATTGCTCATTAAATGGAAATAACAATACCCTTTTTCTTCCTGCAAATTGCGTATGCAGGATATGGGAAAGGTCAATATCAAAATGCATGTGCGTGATAGAAGTTTCTCCACCCACAAACAGCATAGGATATTTTTTTACAAAGCCTTTCATCAAATGCTCGGGCCATGTAAAGTCTTTGGTTAATTGCGGAGCATGATCAAAAATGTTGAACAAAAAAATTCTCCATCCCGCAGGGCCCTTACTGATCATATCGATGTACTCACCAAAAGTTTTGTAATCATCGGCTGTGTTGATTGGAGTATAAGCATCGCTTTTTGTGTTGTTATAGAGCCCTACTTCTTTTTGGCCTACCAGTTGTTTAAAATATTTCCAATTCCACTTGGTATAAGCCGGCCACTGCCTTGCAAGATTTTTGATCACCACAGGTTTTTGAGTATCGTAAAACTCATCCTTGAACTGCTTTGGATCGATGCTCACAAAAACAGGGATAGCTTGTAAGTGCATGGCGAACGATTTTTGCAAATTTAATTTTTGGGACTAAGCCTTAACAAATTTTCGTTGAAAAGAGATTCTTAAAAGACAAGAACGTAAATTGATACTATGCTGATTCGAGTACATCCGGAAAATCCGCAGGAAAGGTTGATAAGACAGATCGTTGGCATTCTGAAACAGGGGGGCATTATCGTTTATCCTACAGATACCATTTACGGACTGGGTTGCGATATCTACCAGCACAAAGCCATCGAACGCATTTGCCGTATTAAAAATGTGGAACCGCAAAAAGCCAATCTTTCTTTTGTGTGTTATGACCTCAGCGATTTAAGTCATTATGCACGGCAATTGGATACACCTGTTTACAGAACCTTGAAACAACATCTTCCCGGACCTTACACTTTTATTTTGCAGGCAAGTAAAGAAGTGCCGAAAATTTTAAAAACAAAAAAAGATACCGTTGGTATTCGTGTGCCTGATAATAAAATCGCAAGATGTATTGTACAGGAATTAGGCAATCCTGTCTTAAGTGCCACACTGCCCGGCGAGTATGTTGAAGATTATACCGATCCTGAGATCATTCATGATAAGTTTGAAAAGCTGGTTGATGTGGTGATAGATGGAGGCATTGGAGGAATGATACCATCAACCATTGTTGATTTTTCAAAAGGCGAACCGGAATTGATAAGAGAAGGAGCCGGAGAATGGGAATAAGTTGAATAGAAAAGTTATTTGTAAGAATTTGAAGAAAGAATCTTTAAAGACCATTGCGGCTTGTATTTGCACACAAGCCGCTTACACTAATCTGTAGTTTTCGGGGCGACTGAAAGAAATTTGTTAATTACGACTTACTTCTTTAATAACAGCATTCATTTGCGTTTGAGCTCTTTCAATTTCCATGGGCTGGAACCGGCCTGTAACGGTGCAGTTTGAAGAATCTAACCTGAACTCCCTAATATCAGAAGTTTCAAAAAACTTCCACATCTCAGCTTCCGAAGGAAAGTTGAGAGTGACCTTTTTTATCCATCCGCTAAGAAAGCTATCGATTGACATATACCTGTTTTACAAATCGGTTTACAAATATCAATTTACCAATAACGCCAATCAACGTGGTAATTACGGATTTTTTACCGTGTTAATACCTATTTTGACTGATCAATGCTTATGGCTGCATGAATGCGGAGCCGGAGTATTCAATGCACCTTTTGTTTTGTCCACTACTTCAAAGTGCGCCATCATTCCTGCTTCGTGATGTTCAAGTATATGACAGTGGTACATCCATCTGCCGGGTCGGTTATCCGGTATCCATGCAATCTTTACTTTGCTTTTTGGTTTCAGATTGTAGGTGTCTTTCCATGCTTTGTATTCAGGAAGTTTTCCATTTTCTTCAATCACCTGGAAAAAGAAACCATGCAAATGAAAAGGATGGTCCATCAAACTGGTATTGGCTACTTCCCATACCTGCAGATCGCCAACATAAACGGGGGCATCATTCGTGTGCATATTTCCATTCACTAAAAAATCAATCCCGTGTTTCCAGCTTGCACCAACAGAAAACTTAACGTTACGATTCACTTTTGCCTGTTGTGAAGCCAGTGTTTTGATCTCTCTTAATCGTGCAGGAATATAAGCCGCAGAAGGTTTGGGTTCTTTTACTACTACCGTTGCAAAAGCATTGTGTTTTGCTTTGAGGAAAGTCATACGATCATACGGAAGCGATTCGATATAAAACAGATCACCTTCATTAAAAGGGCCAACGATGATATCAATTCTTTCACCGGGAATGAGCAATACTTCCTTTGTTTCTTTTGGTGTTTCAATTAATCCGCCATCTGTTCCAATGAGCGTAAACGGGCGGCCACCTAAATAAAATCGTACATACCGTGCACTTGATGCATTAATGATTCGCCATCTTTCTCTTTGCCCTTCGTGCATTTCG
>NZ_CAMLGT010000387.1 GCF_946479605.1 uncultured Lacibacter sp. | reverse complement strand
AATAACAATCACCCAAACAGATTTCATCTGAGTAAATCAGTGAAATCTGTGAGAAACAAATAATATATGGCAATGATCTCATTAGATAGTTTAATGGGCAACCAAGGACCCAGCTATCCCGAACAAATTGCAGCTCCTTACCGCAAGGAATTGGTAGATGCTGGCTTTGAGCAAATGATGACGGTGGAAGATGTAGAGAAAGTTCTCGCAGGTAATCCCGGAAAAACAATATTGGTTGTATTGAATAGCGTATGCGGTTGCAGCGCAAGAGTAAGTCGCCCAGGCGCATTGCTGAGTTTCTTTAATCATGTGGTGCCCGATGTAAAAGCAACTTTGTTTGCAGGCATGGAAAAAGAAGCGGTTGTGCATTTCCGTGAGAAATATCTCAACGGTGTTACACCTTCTTCGCCCAATGTGCTGTTGTTGAAAGATGGAAAAGTATTGTTGCATCTGCAACGTCACCAGATCGAAACAACCGATGCAGGTACAATTGCCGATGCATTGATCACTGCTTACAATGAACACTGCACAAAGCAATCAACCGAAGCAGAGCGTGAAGAATTAAGAGCTTATTTCAAAAATTTATACCAGGTAGATCCATTAGCAACACAGGAATAAAGTTATTAACCACAGAGGCGCAGAGGTACAGAGAGGTTGCGTGGTGCTAACAACTTTAAAATCGATCGAATTCATCTTTAAAACCAAACATAAAGACATAGAAAACTCCGTGTGCTCTGTGTCTCAGTGGTAAAATCAAAAGCATGAAAATTACTTCATCAGAAGAATACGGAATCAGGATCCTCATCCGCATTGCATCGGCTAATCCCGTTGAAGGATTAAGTATTCCGCAGTTGAGTGAAGCAGAGAAGCTTACCGAGCCGCATGTGGCAAAGATCTGCCGCACGTTACGTATGGAAGGCTTCATCAACAGTACACCCGGTTACAAAGGTGGTTATGTGTTGGCCAAGCCTGCAGAACAGATTGTGATTAATGATGTGTTGAAAGCATTGGGTGGAACCTTGTTCGATCAGCAGTTTTGTGACACCCATACAGGCCTTGGACGGTTGTGTACCAACTCGGTTGATTGCAGCACCCGTTCTTTGTGGAAAATGATCCAGTACACACTCGATAATCTCCTGAATAAATTAACGCTGAAGGATTTGATGGTGAATGAAAAAGAAGTGGAGTTGAAACTGGAAGCGATTTTACAGCGGAATGTGGAGGAGTTGTTGAAGTAGAAATAACAGCCGATCTTTTTTGTCATTTCGACGAAGGAGAAATCTGCAAGGCATTAGTACAAAAGCTCAACAGATCCCTCGTGCCTCGGGATGACAAGTATAATTGAGCTTATATCTTCCAATCCACAATCTCATTCACCCATTCTTCCTTGTAAGGCGTAGTGATCTTAATATAGTTGTCAGTGTAACCTTCCATCATACCATTCTTGCTATGTCCTTCAAATAATACCGGTCTTGTTTCACCTGCATGTTGTTCGGTAAAGTATTGCATCTTCATGTAAGAAAGATTACGAAGTGCTTTGTTGCGTTCGTAACGGGTAGTCATTGGCACAACAGGTCCAAGCGTTAATGCATGGGTATTATCCCGCTCAGAATAAGTAAATACATGCAGGTACGACACATCGAGTGAATGAAGGAACTCAAATGTTTCCTTAAACAGTTCATCGGTTTCACCGGGGAAACCAACAATCACATCCACGCCAATACAGCAATGCGGCATCAGTTCTTTAATCAAGGCCACACGTTCGGCATAGAGTTCACGCTTGTAGCGGCGGCGCATCATACCTAAAATGGTATTGCTTCCGCTTTGTAGCGGTATATGAAAATGCGGCATGAACTTTTTGCTCCTGCTTACAAATTCAATAATCTCGTTGGTGAGCAGGTTCGGTTCAATCGAAGAGATGCGGTAACGTTCAATACCTTCCACTTCATCTAACTGCTGAATAAGATCAAAGAAATTTTCTTCACGGTTATAAATGGAAAGCGAACCATTACCATCAGCACCTTTACCAAAATCACCAAGATTTACACCCGTCAACACAATTTCTTTGCTGCCGCCTGCTGCAATTTCTTTTGCATTGGCAATCACATTTGCCACATTATCGCTACGGCTTTTACCACGTGCCTGCGGAATGGTACAGAACGAACAGGTATAATCGCAACCATCCTGTACTTTTAAAAACGTACGTGTACGGTCGTTGATGGAATAAGAAGCATTGAAACCACTTACATCTTCAATTTCGCAACTGCTGATCTTTGCACTATCGCCTTTCGCCAGTTCTTTAATGTGCGAAACAATATTGAATTTTTCTGCAGCACCCAGAACTAAATCAACACCGGGAATCTCTGCTATTTCTTTTGGTTTTAATTGCGCATAACAACCGGTGATTACCACTAAACTTTCCGGCGACTTGCGTTGAATACGGCGAACAAGCTGGCGACATTCTTTATCAGCATTATCGGTAACAGAGCAGGTATTGATCACATACACATCGGCCAGGTCATCAAACTCTTTTTTCTCAAAACCTTCACTCTCCATCTGCCGGCTGAGTGTGGATGTTTCGGAATAGTTGAGTTTACAACCCAATGTGTGAAATGCGACTGTTTTTGCTGCTGCCATAA
>NZ_CAMLGT010000386.1 GCF_946479605.1 uncultured Lacibacter sp. | reverse complement strand
TTCAGGCAACGGCTGGAAGAATTATTTCCCAGCATGTACAGCCACCGCTGCAGCGTGGGCAAACCCGGCGGCTTTTTTCAACGGGTAGATGAAGGCACCTGGATGGGGCATGTAATTGAGCACATTGCACTGGAACTGCAAACACTGGCCGGAATGGATACGGGCTTTGGCCGCACCCGCACGCCTGAAGGGGAAAAAGAAGGGGTTTATTATGTAGTGTTCAGCTATATGGAAGAAGATGCAGGTGTGTATGCAGCTAAAGCAAGTGTGCGTATTGCAGAAGCATTGATTGAAGGAACAGCTTACGATTTGAGTGAAGACATTCAGAAGCTACGGGAAATACGGGAAGATACACGTCTCGGCCCATCAACCGGATGTATTGTGGACGAAGCTGCAAAACGTGGAATTCCATATATACGTTTAAACAGACAAAGTCTTGTGCAGCTGGGTTATGGTGTAAACCAAAAACGTATCCGAGCCACCATTGCTTCCACCACATCAAACATTGCTGTTGATATTGCCTGCGATAAAGAAGAAACAAAAATGCTTTTAGAAGCGGCTGAAATTCCTGTACCACGAGGGACGGTGGTGCGTACGGAAGCAGGGCTGGAAGAAGCCATTGAAAAATTTGGTTACCCACTGGTAATAAAACCGATTGATGGCAATCACGGTAAAGGAAATACCACCAATATTGTTAACCGTGACCAGGCACAAAAAGCATTTGAAGCAGCGAAAGCATACAGCCGCAGTGTAATTGTGGAACGCTTTATTACCGGTTATGATTTTCGATGTCTTGTTATCAACAATAAATTTATTTGTGCTGCTTTACGTACACCAGCAAGTGTGGTGGGCGATGGCGAACATGATCTCAACTGGTTGATTGAAGAAACAAACAAAGACCCCCGCCGTGGTTATGGTCATGAAAAAGTGTTAACACAGATCACCATTGATCAGTTTACACAAAAGATGCTGGATGATGCTGGCATTACCTTAGAATATGTTCCTGAAAAAGGCGAGCGTGTTTTACTGAAACCCACTGCCAATCTTTCAACCGGCGGCACATCAACAGATGTTACTGATGAAGTGCATCCTGCCAATGTATTCATGTTTGAACGTATTGCAAAGATCATTGGTTTGGATATTTGTGGCATTGATGTAATGGCAAATGATCTGCGTACACCTGTTGCTGAAAACGGCGGTGCCATTCTTGAAGTAAATGCAGCGCCCGGCTTTCGGATGCACATCGATCCATCTGAAGGGTTGCCCCGCAATGTTGCCGAACCTGTTGTTGATATGCTTTTTCCCAAAGGAAGTGCCGGACGAATTCCTATTATTGCCATTACCGGTACAAATGGAAAAACTACCACTACCCGATTAACAGCGCATCTTGCAAAAAGTGCTGGTAAGAAAGTGGGCTACACAACCAGCGATGGTGTGTACATCCAGAACCAACTGATGATGAAAGGCGATTGTACGGGCCCTATCTCTTCGCAGTTTGTATTAAAAGATCCAACGGTTGATTTTGCCGTGCTTGAATGTGCAAGAGGTGGCATCTTAAAAAGCGGACTGGCTTTTCAGAATTGCGAAGTAGCTGTTGTTACAAATGTAGCAGCCGACCATATTGGCTTGGGCGGCATTAATACGGTTGAAGCAATGGCCAAAGTAAAAGCAGTGGTGCCGGAAACTGTTTTCCCGCATGGCTATGCTGTGCTTAATGCAGATGATGATCTTGTGTACCGGATGAAAGAAAACCTGAAATGCAATATCGCATTATTCAGCATGGATGAAAACAATCCACGCATAAAAGAACATGCGGCAAAAAACGGGCTGTCCTGTGTTTATGAAAATGGTTTTGTTACCATTATGAAAGGCAACTGGAAAATACGTGTGCTGCCTGCAAAAGAAATTCCGCTCACGTATGAAGCAAAAGCCATTCACAATATCAACAACTGTTTACCCGCTGTACTGGCAGCTTATCTTTTCAGAGATATCAGCATTGATGACATCCGCACCGGGTTGCAAACCTTTATCCCGAGCGAAAGCTTAACTCCGGGGCGTTTGAATTTCTTCCATTTCAAAAACTATACATTCCTGGCCGATTTTGCGCATAACCCACATGGCTTAAAACTGCTTTGCGAATTTGTGAGCAAACTGGATTACCCGGTGAAGGTTGGGGTGATCAGCGGCACCGGCGACCGGAGAGATGAGGACATCAGGGAGTTGGGCGAAATAAGTGGTCAGTATTTTGATGAGATCATTATCCGTTGCGATAAAAACCTCCGTGGCCGCACAGCAGAAGAGATCATGAATCTGTTGGAAGAAGGCATCCGCAGTGTAAACAGCACCGTTCCTGTGTTAAAAATTGCGAATGAAAACGAAGCGCTGGAGCATATTTACGCCAATCCAAAGCAAGGAGCATTGTACACCATTATGTGCGATGTGGTAGCTGGCGCCCTTGATAAGATCAAGGAATTAAAGGCGAGAGAAAATGATCGTAATTGATTTTGAGAAATTTTTTGGTTGATCTTGTTCATCACCTTATTTTTGCACCCCCAACGGAGTTAATACTTTGTGGGGAAGCCCAAAAGGCAGATTGGCCTATAGTATAATGGTAGTACGACAGATTTTGGTTCTGTTTGTCTTGG
>NZ_CAMLGT010000385.1 GCF_946479605.1 uncultured Lacibacter sp. | reverse complement strand
GCCAGCCAGCTTCTGTACCAGGGCGGCAAAATACTGATCGTCAAAACAGTTTCTTCCGGATTCCAGTCGCCATTGGCATTGGTACTTTTTATCCGCAGTTTGTAATTGCCTTCCGTAATATTATTATAGTTGATGTTACGGATATTGCCGGTGTAGTTCCAGTTCTTATCCCATCCATCAAGATAATAGGCATAAGAGATTTTTTCAGGCGATGTATATTCCAATGCGGTGAATGTAAAGGACAGTACGGCTTCTTTAAACGGCACACGCAATGATGTAATACCTGATGCGCCAGACTCTTTAATATAATCACTTGCTTCCGCAGCCGACTTATTATTGATGAGAATTTTGGTAATATACAATGGTGGAATATAGGTTCGTGTTACGATCTTTTCCGGTGAAAAAAGATTGAATCCGTTAATGCCGCCAAACAACAACTCACCAGAGCGTAGTTTCAACGCAGCATTGTACGAAAACTGGTTGCTCTGTAAACCATCGCTCTGGTAATAATTTTTAAAACTCCCGCTGCCGGGATCAAAACGTGAAAGGCCATTGAATGTACTTAACCACAGAAAACCTTTTTTATCTTCTTTAATATTCAATACAGCGTTATTACTTAAACCTTCTGCTGTTGAATAACGTTTCCTGATCTCGCCCTTTTTACGATCGAACAAAACCAGACCGCCACCTTCCAGTCCAAGCCACAAATTCCCTTTACTGTCTTCATAAATGGAACGTACTGGCTTTCCTACATTATAATAATTATGCTTTTTATTTTTTCTGTCAAAACGAATAAGATAAACCGGGTTGCCTCCCCATAATACACCATCATTGTCTTCCAATATCGAAACAAGGTCGTAAGGTTCCTGTTCAAATGCAACAAACCTGTTAGCTGTACGATCAAGATAGTACAGGCGGCCTTCTATAAACGTTGTTGCCCAAAGCATTTTTGCTTTGTCTTCATACAACAACCAGGCATTTTTATTTTCCTCGCCTGTTGCATCATTTATGCAGCGGTAATGTTCAAAACTACCGGAAGCTTTATTAAAACGATTGACACCTCCCCCG
The DNA here is from genome assembly GCF_946479605.1 of uncultured Lacibacter sp. The sequence continues at coordinate 1,584 of NZ_CAMLGT010000385.1, read as the reverse complement.
TAGGTTGCCATCCAGTAAGCACCTGTATGATCCTGCAAAATACTTGATACAATATTGTGACTGATGGATGAAGAAAGACCATTTATGTGTCGATAGTTACTGAATGTATTGGCAGACCTGTTCCATATACTTAAGCCGCCACCTTCGGTACCAACAAATATATCGCCGGTATTATCTTCATAAAATGTATAAATAAAATTACTGGAGAGCGTGTTTGTCTTCAACGGATCATTTGCTATCGTTAAAAAACTATTCTTCTGTTCATCAATTACATTACAGCCACCTTTAATGGTGCCGATCCACATCCTGTTTTCTTTATCCTTAATAATTGAATACACTGCCTCACTCGATACGTTTTCCTTTTCCGGACCAGCTGCGATGTAAGAAAAAGTTCCCGTTTGTATATTCAGAATATTCACCGCACCACCATCTGTACCTATCCACAGGTTTTCCTGTTTATCAAAACAAATACTCATCACATCAGCAGTAGTAAGCTCACCTGTTTTTGCTGTGTAATGTTTTATGTAGGTGTTTGATGCGGGGTCATACAAATGCAATCCAAACTCTCCGCCTATCCACAGCTGGCCAGCTTTATTTTGCTGCATACAATTGGCCAGCTTTACCTGTGCATTCACTAACAGCACTTCAGCTTTTTTTTCATCATACACACAAAGACCTTTTCCCGCAACAAACAGCCATATTTTATCTTTTGTTACAGCTACATCTCTTACATTATAACCGTCTTCCTTTTTGTTGCCTGTCTGCAATAATTTTTCCCATGCGTATTGCTCACCACGTTTTTTTACCAACAAACCCCACCCATTTGTACCCACATACAAAGTTCCTTTACTATCAGACTTAATTGCAGTGGCATTGATGGTTACTTTTACCGGCTGCTTTGCCTGGTAAGGATAACCATATAAAGCCGAGAAGTTTGAATAAGTAGTATTGTATTTAACAACGCCCTGTCCTGTGCTAACCCATAAGTTATGATCAACATCCTCATGCAGTGAATAAATATAATTGTGTGGAAGCGAAGTACTATCGTTGAGTTTATTACGGAATACCCTGAATTCGTTTCCATCGTAACGGTTCAATCCATCATAAGTACCTAACCAGATAAACCCACGTTGATCCTGGTACACAATACGCACTGAGTTATTGGAAAGGCCATTGGCAATACCTAAACGGGTAACAGGCGGGATGGCATTTGCTGAAAAGCAGAACGGAAACAGTAATAAAACCCAAAAAAAGCGTGAACAAATGTTCATTCCTTAAACAACAGTTAATTGAACGGGCAAATTACATTTTTCTGTAGTGCAGTTGTACATTAAAAAACAATCGAAGAAAGTTCTGATGCAGTTGACAAAAACATTCTAACCTGGTCAGATGATCAAACTAAAAAAGCCTCATTCTGTTCGAATGAGGCTTTTAGCTTTTAAAGCTATTGTTGTGACTCCGTCAGGATTCAAACCTGAAACCTTCTGATCCGTAGTCAGATGCTCTATTCAGTTGAGCTACGGAGCCATTCCCGTTAACGGGCTGCAAATATAGGGCGGTTGATTCAAAATTTGAAATCTTTAT
>NZ_CAMLGT010000384.1 GCF_946479605.1 uncultured Lacibacter sp. | reverse complement strand
ATGCCACTCTTCTGCCACTGATCCACACATCATCAATACTGATACTTCTGTCTTTGCGAACAAGCAGGTAAATGTAATGCTGCAGCTTCGCCCTTCCTTTTTCATCGGAAGAAAAATTGGCACCGCCGGAAACTTTCTGCTGGTAAGCATAAAGTTTGGCAACCGGGTATTTCCCCGTTTGCGTAAACGATGTACAGCAAAGAAAAAAGAGACCTGTTACAACTGCTTTCATCTTATTTGTTTATTGATGTGATGCAAAACCACAGCTGTTTACACAGCGGTTATCTTGTTTTCACAAATTGTTGTACATGTTTGTATTTCCTGTCATCGCTGATGATTTCTACGAGGTAACTGCCTGTTGACAAAGCAGAAAGCTGCACACTTCCGTTTTGATAAGCTTGTGTCCGCTGCATCAGCACCTGTCCACTCATGTTTGTTACACGGATGTTGATGGTTTTGATGCCGGTGATTGTTCCTGTGCGGAAATACAGATCGCTTGTTGTTACAGTTGGAAATACTGAGTTGATAAACCGCTTGTCGTTTACAATTACATCAGGAACCGAAGTAGGCACATTTCCAATATTGGTATAAAACATGCCATTGCCATGTGTACCGATAAGTAAAGTGTTATCGGCTGTGCGTAGTGCCATATCATTAATGATGGCTCCTTGTAAAACAGCGGGGCCTTCCATTGTCCAAAAAGTGGAAGCACCATTGATTGTTACAGTACTAAACAGGCCGATAGAAGTGCCAACATAATACTCCACGCCAGATGATGTTGCAACAATAGCACATGTTCTGAAAGATGGTAAACTGATGTTGCCTTCAACTTCCTGCCAGGTTGGTGAGGCTGACTTTGCATTGCCCGTCCAGAACACACTTGATACACCGTAGTTTGATACCACAGCAAGAACAGTATCGGCATTACGGGGGTTCACAGCTATTTCACGAACTAAAGAACCAGCGGTCATACCACTTGGTGTAATGTCAATTGGAGGGTTTGCTGCTGCACCATCACGAGGATCATTCAGCCTGTATATCTTTCCATTATCAGTTCCAATATAAAGAGTGCTGTTATTAAATGCATAAGTGCCTCGTGAAGTGGCAAGTGAAAAAACACTTCCTGACAATGTACTGCCAACACCTGTTAATTGTGTCCATCCGCTTCCTGCACTAACTGTAGTTGCAGAGGTTGTGCGCCAAAGTGTGTTTAAACCTGCATAGTACAAAACATTGTTATTGTCAGGATCAAGATGAAAGTATGTAATGAATTCGCTTCCGGGCGAACCTGATGGAGAAATAGGTGAAAGTGTTAGCGTAGAGCCTGCACCATTTGCAAATAACCGGTACACATCGCCTTCCTGTACACTTGCATACATGTATTGTGTGGTTGTACTTGCAGCAAGACCCACAGCTCCACCATCGCCACCAATTAGTACAAGATGATCGTTGGGTTCGGTAGGGGTTGGTAATGCAGCACCGCTCAATAAACTCTTTGAATCACGGTAAGTAGACGAATTGTCCTGCGCACCACCGGCAAATGTTAATGATCCGGCAGCAGGGTCAATAGCAACATGATAATATTGAACAGTTTGGTATTGATTGTTCAGCTTGCTCCAAATAACAGGGTTCGTTGTAATGTCATCAGTTTTCTTTAATCCGCCATCGTGGCCAACTGCCATCCTGTTGGGTGAGCCGGGATCAAATGCAAATGAATGAAAGTCCACATGGCTTGCAAGTGTTTGATCGTTGTATGTATTTGAAGAAAGTCCGCCGATAAAAGTTCCGGCTGTAGAAAATCCATCAGCAGATTTATATAAGTTAACTCCACCTGCCACAACAAAGTCAGGATTTGTAGGATGCACTGCAAGCAACATGTTATAGCCGTCTTGTGCTTCCAGATAGCTATTTGTACTTCCGTTTCTTAATGCACGAAGATTTGAAGAACGGTTGCTCCATGTAACCGTAGGAAAGTTGGTAAGGTTTGCACGGAACAGGTCTGCTTCGGGCTGTCCCGATGAAGCACTTAATGCATTCCTGTACATCACATACAGAATGTTTGAATTACTGGGTGAAACGGCAAGTACTGTTTTTCCCCACCCACCTGTATAGTTTCCTCCACTAACAACATTGCTGTAAGTTCTCCATCCTGTCACTTGTTCACTATGACCAATTCTGGTCCATGAACCATAGGTACCTGTTGTTGATGTCCATACACCTGCAGTATCACTGTCACGGTTACGTCCGGAAAAAGCAGCATAGTATCGAACGGGACTAACTCCAGGTTTTGAAACAGCAATATCAGTGATCATGTTTTCGATGTTCTGATTTGGATTTTCTAATTCGCCTGTTTCATGAATTGCAATGCCCCAGGTTAATCCGCCATCTGTTGATCTTATTATATAGTTGAGGATAGCAGCGTAAACAACTCCGTTCGCATCAACCTGTATGTTGAATACCATATCGAATACATCGTTAAATGTTTCCCTGTTACTTCCGGAAATAGTAGATGCTAATTTTACCCAGGTGGCCCCATTGTCATTTGACTTATAGATACCATATCCCGGAATAAATGCGTTTGGGTATGCTGGTGAAGCACCCAATAATTCACCAGTACCCGCATACCATGTGTCCTGAAAACCTGGTCGTGGATCCTGTGCAAGA
>NZ_CAMLGT010000383.1 GCF_946479605.1 uncultured Lacibacter sp. | reverse complement strand
CTATCATTTTGTAAGCTTGCGGGTCGTTTGAGGAGATGGTTTCACCATTTCTCAGTCGATCAAAAATATCTGCTGATGTATTTTCCATACCCTTTTTGATAGTACAAAGGTATTTCAGCCAATACGTGGGCTGGTAAAGATTATCAAACCAATCATTAAGAAATTCAAACCTCTTGTGACCGTAATGATTTTGGATTGGTACCCGTTATTTTTTTGAAGAAATTATTGAAGTAGGTGGGATATTCAAAACCAAGTGCATAAGCAATATCGGCAATGTTCCAATCGGTATGCTGTAACAATGCCTTTGCTTCGGTAACAATTCGTTCAGAAATGTGGGCAGTGGTAGGTTTTCCGGTAACTTCTTTTACGGCCCGATTCAGGTAATTGGCATGAACATTCATGCTTTTTGCATAATCCTGCGCCGTTTTTAATTGAAGCGGTTTCTGTGTGTCCTCAATTGGAAATTGCCTTTCCAGAAGCTCAAGAAATACAGATGTAATGCGGGAAGAAGCATTTCTATGTTGGTCAAAATTTTCCGAAGGCGTTAATTTCAAAGCCTCGTGAATAATCAGGTTTATGTAGTTGCGGATGAGGTCGTCTTTATAAGTATAATCAGTTTGTTGTTCCTCAATCATTTTTTGAAAAAGGGTATTTAAAAACTCCCGCTGCTGTTCAGTAATTTTTAAAATAGGTGTGCCGCCAATCTTAAATAAAGGCGAATGTTGCAGACTTTCGGATCGGTCAGATTTTAAAAACGCTTCAGAAAACAGGCAGGTGTAACCCACATAACTCGTTGAGATTGTCTCCCAGGAATATGGAATGTGAGGGTTGCCGAAAAATAAAACAGTCCCATCCTGCTCAAAACTTTTGTCAGCATAGTGGATTTTACTCTTGCCTGTTGTCAGGCAAATTTTATAAAAATCTTTCCGGCTATAGATACGTGTTGCGGCCCCATCACTTTCTATTTGGAAAGCATTAAAGCCTTTTAGTTTTAGTTCATTATTGAACTCAGAAACGGAACGTACATTCTTGCCTGGCATTGAACAAAGTTAAGAAATTCAATCTTCAAGTTCGAGCTTATCTAATTTCTTTTGATTAGAAAGTCGAATGCGTATTGGTTGCCATGCGTTTGTAATGTAAGGGAGCGTACTTCCAACTTGGTACTTCGTACTTGCTTCTATCCTCCAATCCCGATCATACTTCTGTTATGAATTGCATCGGCATTGATGTGTTCAAAGTCGGCAGTGAATTGTCCGCCGAGTTCTTTTGCTTTATCAGAGATGTTTTGTGTGATAAGTTGTGTTACATCTTGTCCGTTTCGCAAAGCCGTTAACAGATCCATTTCTTTTTCGGCAAACAAACAGTTTTTCATTTTACCATCGGCCGTTAAACGCATACGGTTGCAGGTACTGCAGAAAGGAGCACTCATGGTACTGATGACTGAAAATGTTCCGGCATGCCCGGGAACGATATAACCTTTGGCTGTATCATGTTCTTCATTCTTCAAGGGAAGAAAAGAATATTGTTGCTCCACTACCTGTAAGATCTGTTGCCAGGTAAAAACCTGGTTGCTTGTCCAACGGTTACCGCTGAACGGCATAAACTCGATGAAACGGACATGCACAGGTGTGTCTTTTGTCCATGCAATAAAATCATTGATCTCGCCATCGTTCAAACCTTTCATCACCACCACATTTACTTTTACATGAAAGTTGCGGCTGATGAGCAGTTGAATATTATTGTACACCTGTTGAAACAGGTCTCTTCTGGTGAGATGCTGAAAAGTTTCAGCCTGCAATGTATCAAGACTTACGTTGAGTGAACGTACACCTGCCTCTTCCAATACATCAATATACTCATGTAAACGTGTGCCGTTGGTAGTGAGTGTGAGTTTCACCGGCAGTTTGCCCAAACGACGGATGATATCCGCAGCATCCTTGCGTACCAATGGTTCGCCACCTGTTAAACGGATCTTATTGACGCCGAGTTTTACAAATGTCTTTGCCAATGATTCAATTTCATCGGCCTGCATCAGGTGTGATTGCTTTGTAAACTCATAATCTTCTTCCGGCATGCAATAAAAGCAACGCAGGTTACAGTTATCGGTTAACGATATCCGTAAATAATTATGTACACGATTATATTGGTCGATCAACATGTTCTTCTTTTTATTCATCATTGCGAGGTACGAAGCAATCCTTTAATTAACAGATTACTTCGCCAAACACCAAGGCTCGCAATGACGAACTTTTAATGATGTTCGTTAAATTAATTCAACTGCAACGCTTCTTTCACCTGCACAACTTTCAACTCATCTCCCACTCTTATGATTCCTTCCTGTTTATATAAAATATTCTGTCCGAAATACACTTTGTTATTTCCTGTTCTGTACGATGCCAATGTTTTCAATGGCTCCTTTGCAATGATACCGGTTTCCTGGTCGGTGGTTGTAACCACGCATCTGGCACATGGTTTTACGGCATATAAATCAATACCATTGATGCGGAAATGCTGCATCGTATCTTCTGCAAATGCAGTACCACCTGTAAACACAATGTTCGGACGAAAACGATTCATCGGCACTGCTGTTGTTAACCTGCTGTTCAGATCATCCAGCGATGCCTGCCCGATCATCAGCACCGGAAATGCATCGGAGAATCCGGTGAGCTCATTGTTCAACGC
>NZ_CAMLGT010000382.1 GCF_946479605.1 uncultured Lacibacter sp. | reverse complement strand
ATACATCCATGATGTTTGCTGCAAACATTAAAGGAACAGCCAATGCTGTTGCAGGTGGTTGGGGCAATCTGGGTGGTGGTGTTACCAACATGGTGATGCCGGTGATCTTTGCAGCCATCGTTGGTTTTGGTTATACAAAAGCAGAAGCATGGCGCTATGCCATGATCGTTCCCGGTGTAATGATGTTGATCGCTGCATTTCTTTATTTCCGTTATACAAAAGATACACCCGCCGGCAACTACGATGAAATTGAACGTGAAGTAAAAGCAAAAGGCAAAACAGATTACAGTGTGTTAAAAGACTGGAGAGTGTGGGCACTGGCCTTAGCGTATGCCGTTTGTTTTGGTATGGAAATCACGTTCGACAATATTGCGGCTTTACATTTTGTACAGGAATTTAAATTAACACAAGGCAGTGCAGGTTTCTGGGCCGGTGTGTTTGGTTTCATGAACATTTTTGCACGTGCACTCGGTGGCATTTTTGCCGATAAAGTGGGTAAGAAATACGGCATGCGTGGCAAAGGTTTATTGCTTGCTACAGTATTGTTGCTCGAAGGCGCAGGGTTGATCATGTTTGCACAGGCCGGTTCGTTTGCGATGGCCATCATCTCCATGATCTCGTTTGCATTGTTCCTGAAAATGGCGAATGGTGCTACCTATGCTATCACTCCGTTCGTGAATGAAAAAAATGTAGGATTAGTGAGTGGTATTGTTGGAGCAGGTGGTAATGTGGGCGGTATGTTGTTTGGCTTTCTCTTCAAAAGTAAAAGCATTACCTACGTAGAAGCGTTTGGCTATATCGGTATGATCGTGATTGCTGTATCGCTGCTGGTATTAGTGACAAAGTTTACCAAAAAAGAAAAAGCAGCTGAATTAAATGTAGCACTTGAAAATGCTGCCTGATGATGAAACGATTGCTTGCCTTTAAAAATTAATACATGTTGACGTAATTATGGTGAAGATATCAGAACATACTCATTCGAAAACAAATCTTACAACCTGTTGCTATTGCGGTGTGGGTTGTGGTATTGTTACCAGTAAGGATAAGCTTGGACGTTTGCATGTGGAAGGTGATAAAAATCACCCGGTGAACAAAGGCATGCTTTGCAGTAAAGGCATGAACCTGCATTACACGGTGAATGATCGCTCTGATCGTTTGTTGTACCCGGAGATGCGATACAACCGCAATCAACCCCGTCAGCGTGTTACATGGGATACTGCTTTGGAACGCACTGCCAAAGTGTTTGCGACGTTGATTGAAAAGTATGGTCCTGATTCGGTTGCCTTTTATGCATCGGGACAATGTTTAACAGAAGAGTATTACGTCATCAATAAACTCATCAAAGGATTTATTGGCAGCAATAATATCGACACCAATTCACGCCTTTGCATGAGCAGTGCCGTAGTTGGTTATAAAATGAGTCTGGGTGAAGACAGCGTGCCGGTGAGTTATGATGATCTTGAGTTGGCAGATGTTATTTTTGTTGCAGGTGCAAATCCTGCCTGGTGTCATCCCATTTTGTGGAGGAGAGTAGAGGCTGCACGTGAAAAAAATCCTGATCTGAAAATTATTGTCAGCGATCCACGTAAAACACAAACCTGTTCAATAGCCAATGTTCATCTGCAGTTAAATCCGGGTACAGATGTTACGCTTCATCATGCAATTGGAAGAGTGTTGATTGAGAATGGAGACATTGATCTCAATTTTATTACGAATCATGCAGAAGGTTTTGAAAAATACCGAACCACTGTATTTGAACGCACGGTTGCTGAAGCAGCTGTTATTTGTGGTGTTGCTGAAAAAGATATTCGTTTAGCTGCATCGTATATCGGTAATGCGAACGGTTTTATTACCATGTGGACGATGGGCTTGAACCAAAGTGTGATTGGTGTAAGCAAAAATCTTTCACTCATCAACTTAAATTTAATTACCGGTCATATTGGAAAACCCGGTTCAGGTCCGTTATCATTAACAGGTCAGCCAAATGCAATGGGCGGAAGAGAAGTAGGTGGCTTGAGTAATTTATTACCTGCTCACCGTGATTTGCTTAACCCCGAACACCGTGCAGCAGTTGAACAATTCTGGGGCGTTGCTCCCGGAACAATTGCAGCGAAGCCTGGTCTTACTGCTACAGAAATGTTTGAAGCATTGAACGATGGACGTTTAAAAGCCATCTGGATTCTCTGCACGAATCCGCTCATCAGTTTACCCGATGTGCGTGTTGCAGAAGAAGGTTTGAAGAAGGCAAAGTTTGTAGTAGTACAGGACATTAGTAATAAACCCGAGACGATCAGGTACGCAGATGTGGTGTTACCTGCTGCTGCATGGACAGAAAAAGAAGGCACGATGACGAATGCAGAGCGCCGCATCAGCTACTTGAATAAAATCATAGATCCACCGGGCGAAGCATTGCCCGATGCAGAGATCATTTGCCGCTTTGCAAAAAAGATGGGCTATAATGGTTTTGATTACAACAGTTTTGCTGAAATTTTTGCAGAGCATGCTGCATTAACCGAAGGAACAAATGTTGACATGAGCGGATTGACCTATGCTATTCTCAAAGAGAAACGTAGTGTGCAATGGCCTTACCCGAAAGATGCAGAAGGATACGGTACAAAGCGTTTGTTTACCGACAAGAAATTTTATACGGCTTCTAAAAAAGCCATCATTCATTCATTTAACGACGAAAACCAATCAG
>NZ_CAMLGT010000381.1 GCF_946479605.1 uncultured Lacibacter sp. | reverse complement strand
AATACCGGCTGATTGTAAAATACTTTGGGGTGAAGCCACCGTTAACGAAGCCATCATTACAGGCGAAAGTTTACCACTCACCAAAAAACAAAAAGATCAATTGATCGGTGGAAGTATACTGATTGATGGAACGGTGAAAGCACAGGTGACTGCTACTGCGAAAGATTCTGTATTAGCCAATATTGTCAATCTTGTAAAACAGGCGCAAGGCGAAAAACCGCCTGTACAACAATTGGCCGATAAGATCAGTGCCATCTTTGTTCCCATTGTATTAGGCATTGCTGCTGTAACACTTATTGCCAACTGGATCATTTTGCAAGAATTTACACCTGCACTCATGCGGAGCATTGCTGTGCTTGTTATTGCATGCCCCTGTGCAATGGGGTTGGCTACACCTGCTGCCATAGCCGTGGGTTTGGGTCGTGCAGCAAAGAATGGTGTATTGTTTCGTAATGCAAAAAGCCTGGAGCTTTTTAAAAATATTACACAGGTTGTATTTGATAAAACAGGCACGCTTACTACAGGCCAATTTACATTGGCAGACTGGAAGATTGTGAATGATGAAGAAGCAATTGTGAATGGTCAATGGTCAATGGTCAATAGCCAGCTTCAAAATAATAACCTGGCTGAAGAAAGTAACGTTTCAACAGCAGAGGCTTCTATTCACCATTCGCCATTCACCATTGACACTACCGAATTTCAACGCATTGTTTATTCATTAGAAAAATATTCAAATCATCCCATTGCAACATGTATTGCCACAGCATGGAAAACCAATAAGGATGAACGCTGGGCTTCTGTTGAAGAGATCAAAGGCTTAGGTATGAAGGGCATTACCAAAGATGGTGTAGAGTGGATCGCCGGTTCATACAAAGCAGCACAACAGCAAACAACTGATGAAACGCATAACGTATATGTATTACGCAATGGCGAATTGATTGGCTGGGTTGATGTAATTGATGAACTGCGTCCTGAAGCAAAACCAATTGTTCAATATCTGAAGAGTAAGAATATTAAAACCATTCTGCTGAGTGGAGATCGCAAAACAAAAAGTGAGATCATTGCCAAACAACTTGGAATTGATGAAGTGATAGCAGAACAAACACCTGAACAAAAGCTGGAAGTGATCGAGCGTTTGAACAAAGCAGTTCCTACAGCAATGGTGGGCGATGGCATTAATGATGCGCCTGCTTTGGCAAAAGCAACTATTGGTATTTCATTAAGTGAAGCATCGCAGGTGGCTATGCAAACAGCAGATGTGGTATTGATGAATCATGGGTTGAAGAATCTGCCGTTATCACTTGGGTTAGGCAGGCACACATTCTTAACCATCAAACAAAATTTATTCTGGGCGTTCTTTTACAATATTGTTGCCATTCCTGTAGCAGCATTTGGGTTACTTACGCCAACGTTTGGTGCATTGGTGATGGGGTTGAGTGATGTGGTATTAGCGATCAACAGTGTGCGTTTGTTTGTGAAAAGAGTCGTGTAACTTCACGGCTGATGTATCAACTTCCTGACATACTTCAACAATACTGGGGCTATTCTTCTTTTCGCAATCATCATATTAACAAAGGTTCCTTTCTGCGACCCAACGTTTCATTCAGTGTATTACTTCCCACCGGTGGTGGCAAAAGTATTTGTTACCAGGTACCTGCGTTGGCGAAAGACGGTTTGTGTATTGTGGTGTCGCCATTGATTGCTTTAATGAAAGACCAGGTAGAAGCACTGCACCGGAAAAACATTGAAGCAGCAGCTATTTACACCGGCATGCCTTTTCCGCAAGTGAAAGAAATTCTGCAATTAGCCATTAACGATAAGCTGAAGTTTCTGTATGTTTCACCGGAACGGCTGGGCACTAATTTGTTTCTCGAATACCTGCCGGGCATGAATGTGCAGTTGATTGCGGTAGATGAAGCACATTGTATTTCACAATGGGGTTACGATTTCCGGCCGGCTTATCTTAAGATCAAAGAACTAAGGCAGGAGTTACGATCAGTTCCTTTGCTTGCTGTTACAGCCTCAGCCACACCACAAGTGCAGGAAGATATTTGCAGGCAGCTGCAATTCCGCAATCATCATATTTACAAAGGTTCCTTTCTGCGACCCAACGTTTCATTCAGTGTATTTCGTGTTGACAGCCGCATTAATAAAATACTGCAGATACTGAATAATGTACAAGGCACAGCCATCGTGTATTGCAAAAGCAGGAGAATGACACAGGAAACGGCTCAACTGCTGCAACTGCATGGTATCTCTGCAGATTATTATCATGCAGGTTTAGCAAATGCTGAACGTGGTAAGCGGCAGGAAGCATGGCTGAACAACGAAATACGTGTGATGGTTTGTACCAATGCCTTCGGCATGGGTATTGATAAACCCGATGTACGTGTTGTGATCCATCATGATACTCCTGATTGTCTTGAAAACTATTACCAGGAAGCAGGCCGTGCCGGTCGTGATGGTCAAAAATCCTATGCGGTTCTTTTGTACGAAGAAAAAGATCTTGTCGAATTAAAAGGACTTTCTGCTATTCGCTTTCCTCCGGTTGAAGAAGTAAAAAAAACATACCAGTGTCTTGTTAATTATTTACAGGTGCCAAGTGGCAGCGGTGAGCAACAGTGGATGGAATTTGATCTGCAGGATTTTATTAAAACATTTAAGTTGAATGTTTATACCGCTGTATATGCCATTAAAACACTGGAACAGGAAGG
>NZ_CAMLGT010000380.1 GCF_946479605.1 uncultured Lacibacter sp. | reverse complement strand
AAATAGTGTAGTGTCATGATCAAAATAATTTTTCACGACATAATTTATATTAGGAGTTGCTGGATTAGCCTTGGGATTTTCAGTGCCTGAATTTGTCGAGCGGTCTTCACAACTATAGAGAAGAAGTATGAGTAAAAGTGAAAATGTAATTTGTTTCATTAAATTGTTGTTAATCCGTTGGGCTGTTTAATGAATGTTAGCTCTTAGGATTTGACAGTCCTGAATTTTTCAGATTATAGAAGAACTCGTCATTCCCCCGGATGATACACCCTCTCCGCCATCTTATACACTTCTTCCTTCTTCAACGTCATCCGTTTTGTTTGTTGCTGGATGTACAGTTCCACCTGGTCGTCAAAATGTTTGTTGCCTTTTTTAGCAGAAGCACCATACATGTTCACGGTTTCAATTTGCGGCAGTGCATCTTTTGTAAAGCGAATGAACATGATCAACCCATCACCGCCAACCGATTTTAATTTTCCGTCTTTATAATTGGCGGTCCATTGTGGAGAGAGAAGATCAGGGAAACCCCAGAGCGGCCATTCCTTATCGCCACGCACCAGTTTCTGGATATCGCCCAATGCAAGATCGGTACGGTTAAAATGTTTCATCATGTAATCATACACGTAGGCATAGGTTTCAACTGCTTCGGCAGTGGTGAGTGTGTGTGCAGCACCGGCACCTAATTTTTTGCCAAGGTGCAGATAGCTTAACAGAAACACGGCAGCGCCTTTACTGTCGGCTGTACCTTTTTTGTCCCAGCTTTTTAATGTCTGGATAAGTGATGTATACAAAGGATAAGTTGCTTCACTCAACAAAAACAGCGTATCAATATTGTGCTGATACTGCAAAACAGCAGGCAGCTGTTTATCGAATTTAATTTTGCGGAAGCTTGCATAATCGAGTTTGTCTGCAGGCAGTTGTTGCAGTACACGAATACTGCGGTTGTTTTGCCAGGTTTCCCATCCATCGCTTGCTGGGAATTGTTCGGCTTTTAAATTATTGGCTGCATCGGTTGCAAAAAACGAAGAGTGATTGGTGTTAAACACATACCCGTTTTTCGGATTCACATATTGCGGCAGTTCACTAAATTTTCGAAAAGCTGTCCACAATGTTTGCGAAGTATTACCCGGCACGGTTGACTTCCAGTTGTATTGCGGCGATGGATTACGCACCGGCACCAAACCATTGTTCACATAAAAAATGGTATCGTATTTATCAGCATAGGTAATGTTAAACATGGAGAGGCGCTGGTCTTTAATGGCCGCATAAAACTCAGTGAAGTTTTTTGCCTTGTCCATGTAATACCATTGCTCCAGTGCACGGATGTCCATATTGGCACCCAAACGAATACTGAAGAATCCTTGTTTGTTCTTCATGGTGGCGCCATACTTACTCCAGTATATTTTTCGCTTTACAGCAACCGGTATTCCTTTAATGCGCAGGGTAATGGTTTTCTCTTCCAGGTCAATCCATTCACCATCAAACCTATATTGTTTTTCGTTTGCCGGATTCATTTCCAACTGGAACACATCTACACGATCAACATAATTCACCGTATGTGCCCAACCAAGATTTTCATTTACGCCATGTAAAATACAGGGGCCACCTGCCAGTAATCCACCATGTACATTCAATCCTTCTTCGCTGTTAATATGTGCTTCGTAAAAAGCCTGCGAACCGGTGTTGGGCTGGTGTGCATTGATCAACAGAAATGCTTCGCCGGTATTTGTTTTGCCTGGATGCACGGCCATGGCATTACTGCCTTTATTGTTTAATTCCGGATCGGTTTCAATCACATTGTTAAAGATCCCCATCAGTGCTTTATCGGCTCCATTAAAAGCCGTTAGTGCCAGCACCGATGAAGCAATGTATTCTTTCGCCGTAATGGGGAATATTTTTTTATGCACCACTTCGTTGGGATGTGCTTTGGCATACGCATTAATGCCTTGTACATAGCCATCAATCAGTTTCAGAAAAGCAGGCGTGAGGGTGTTCCATTTTGCTTCGGTAATTTCCATGCAGCGGAACAAGGCAAATGCATAATCGGCTGCAGCGCCGGCCTTGCCTTGCACTTTGCCTGTTAAGCCTTTGGCAGGTAATACCACATCCTGCAAGCTTTTAAAATCATCTTCGGCATGCGCCCATGCTAAACCGTAAGCTACTTCCGCATCGGTTTTTGCAAAGATGTGCGGCACGCCAAAACTGTCACGTACAATTTCAATATTTTTCGGGTTGATGGTTTGAGCGGTACTGCTGCAAAAGAACAGGATAAGAATCGTTACGAGGTTGAGTGATTTTTTCATATTAAAAGCCAAATAACAACAATCATCAGGCAATTGTTTTTTTCTGTCGTTTGTATTTGCTGTGTATTACATCCTGCACCGGCACGTTTTCAATTTTACTTTCTAACCAGCTCACTACATCAAGGTAAACAAAGGCTCTTGTTTCAAAACGGTTGCCTTCGTATTGGCGGATATTGTCGAGCAGCTGCTGGAAGGCAGGTTTAATTTTACCCGGCGATAATTGCAACGCATTCCTTAGGAAGCGGAACATCTCTTCTTCCACACCACTCAGATTTTCCATTTTACCCATAAAACGGTATACCGATTTAATGAGGTATTCCAGCAAATCGTAATTACCCACTTCAAAATGCGCAATCAAATGCAGCAGGCGTGCATAGCATTGCAGATCGGTACGCAGATCAACTTTCCAGTTAATGATTTTGT
>NZ_CAMLGT010000379.1 GCF_946479605.1 uncultured Lacibacter sp. | reverse complement strand
AGTTTTTCATTCCATGCAGCATCTTTTAATTTTAGATAACCCTGATTGGTGATTGGTCCCATTGCTGTTTTACCAACAGCTCTTAAAATATAAACAGCCGTTACAACAATCGACATACAGGCTGCAATCGTTGCAAGGCGATAACCTACTTCCGCATTTTGCCACCCTCCCATGAAAACGGTCATTTCAGCAACGAATCCGCTGAATCCGGGAAGACCCAAAGAGGTTAATCCAACAATGAACAAGATGGTCATGACGAATGGCATAGTTCTTAATAAACCACTCATTTGAGTTACCAATCTTGTGTGCGTTCTTTCATAGATCATTCCAATCACGGCGAAGAAAAGAGCTGTCATTAAACCATGTGATACCATTTGCATGACGGCACCAGTGATGGCAGTTTTTGTGAGCATTCCAATTCCCAACAAAACAAACCCGCAGTGACTAACGGAAGAATATGCATTAATGTATTTCAGATCCTTCTGCATCATAGTAGCGAAGGCACCATACAGAATTGCAATTGCTGCAAGTGTGATGATGATCCAGGAATATTCTTTTGCTGCATCGGGTAATAAATAAGTGGCTACTCTCAAACAGCCATAACCACCCAACTTCCTTGAAATACCTGCGAGAAACATAGAACCTGCAGTTGGTGCAGATGAGTGACCATCAGGCACCCAGGTATGAAAAGGAAACAATGCAGTGAATACACCAAAGCCAATAAACAGGAATGGAAAAATTACTTTTTGTGTATCTACAGGAATATGAATTTGTGAAAGTTGAAGTAAATCAAAACTTCTTCCGCCGGCAAAATAAATCCCAAGCATTCCAACTAACACGAGTGAAGATCCACCCATCAACATCAAGGCAAGTTTATTTGCACTGTATTCTTTCTTACCGCTTCCCCAAATACCGATCAATAAATATTTTGGAATCACTGCAATCTCAAGGAAGAAGAAGAGAATAAACAAATCAAGCGAAATGAAAAATCCATAAGCACCAAGACTCAAAAGAATCAAAAGGAAATAAAATTCTTTTGTCATCTTCTGAACATTCCACGAAACCAGCACACCTGCTAACACAACAAATGCTGTTAGCATAATCATCGCAATGGAAATTCCATCAACACCAACATGAAAATTGATATTGAGCGAAGAGAACCATGCATAATTCTGTTGAAAGATCATGTCATCGAAATTGCCTTGTAACCTTTCCTGCCTGAATGCATACAATAAGAACAAAGCCAAAACAAACTGAATCGTTGCTCCAATAAGACTGATCACTTTCACTCCCTTCACATTCCTTGCAAATAGCAATGCAATGGATGTGATCAACGGTACACCTAATAAATAAAGTAAGTTCATAGTTATTTTATTTCCACAGGTAAATGAATACAACTGCCAAAGCAATTACACCAACCAAAGTGTAAATGGCATACGCTTGTACTTTACCTGATTGTATTTTTTTAATTCGTGCCGAAAGCGTTGCTGTCGCATTGCCAGTTGCATTCACCATTCCGTCAACAACATTCCTGTCGAACCATGCGGCAGGCCTTCCAACAAGGTTGAATAAAACTTTCTTTGTGACGAACAAGTAGATTTCGTCAATATAAAATTTGCTATAAGCTGCTTTGTAAAAAGAGCTTATAGCATTTGCAATCCTTTCTGGCCTTTCGTTTTGTTTTTTATACAATACCCATGCAACGGCAATACCGATCACTCCAATGGTTACCGGAGCGATGGAGAACATTGGATTGAAATGAGATTCCAATGGCTGTCCGTCAGAGCTCACAAAATTTCCAAAATGAATAAAGCCAGCCAATGCAGCACCAATTGCCAGAATAACTAAAGGCAAACTCATTACGAACGAACCTTTGTGATGATGCTCTGCATGAACATGTGCTTCCTTGTTCCAGAAAATATTGAAGTACAAACGGAACATGTAGAATGCTGTTAATCCTGATGTAACAAGAGCTATGTAATAAATAGTTGGATTGCTATTATAAGCAGCTAATAAAATTTCTTCCTTACTGAAGAAACCTGCGAATGGAGGTACACCTGCAATTGCCAAACATGCAATTAAGAAAGTAATGTGGGCAACAGGCAAATATTTTCTTAAGCCACCCATATCTTTCATTTCATTGCTATGAATGAAATGGATGACCACGCCGGCACCAAGGAACAGCAATGCTTTGAACATAGCATGCGTAAACAAATGGAACATGGATGCTGTAAAACCTAAACCACTTTCCCCGCCATAACCTGAAACCCCAAGTGCAAACATCATAAAGCCGATTTGCGACATGGTTGAATAAGCAAGTACTCTTTTAATATCAGTTTGTGTGCAGGCAATGATGGCTGCAAGAAATGCAGAAACAATTCCAACATAGGCAACAATATTCAGTGCAGCGGGAGCCGAGAGAGAAAAGATCGGGAACAACCTTGCAACTAAGAATACGCCGGCAACAACCATTGTTGCAGCGTGGATCAATGCTGAAACAGGAGTTGGACCCTCCATGGCATCGGGCAACCAAATGTGCAATGGAAACATTGCACTTTTACCAGCACCGCCCATGAATACCAAAACCAATCCCCATGTTAATGCACTTACGCCAAGAAAAGAGGAAGCTACCGCATTTTGCAATTCAGGTGTTTGTGTAGTGAACGTTGCGATCAGTGTATTAAAATCAAGTGTGTTTGCGTAAAAGGAGAGGATCAAAATTCCTATCAAAAATCCA
>NZ_CAMLGT010000378.1 GCF_946479605.1 uncultured Lacibacter sp. | reverse complement strand
GTTAAATAATCCTGTTGCAGCTGAATGTATTGCTGGTCTTCAATGATGGCAATGACTTCACCTTTCTTCAAATGCATGCCCGGCAGTAAGCGTGTTGATTTCAAATAACCTCCAAGCGGAACACTGATGGATACAATGTTTTGCGGCGGCACATCAATACGTCCGTTTAGTCTTAAAATGGAAGAAACAGAACGCTGTTCTGGTTTGGTTATACTGATAGCTGCATTTTTCAGTTGCGCTGCGGTGAGTGTAACAACATTTGCTGTTGTTTCAGCTTTGCGTTCTTCTGTCTTGTTTTTACTGCCGCAGGAAAGTAATGCAGCAGAAAAGAACAGTATAATGAATGTAAGCTTCATGGCTGTTTTATTGATTGTTGTAGTAGTTGAGTTGAATGATGCTTTCGTTGAGGTTGCGTACTGCATCCAGGTGATCGTTCTTAACAGCCGTAGCCTGGTTCATGAGCATAAACCATTCTAAATAATTAATCAGACCGCTGTTGAATTGTTTGTTTGCTGTTTCAATGATCAGTTCTGCGTTTTTTAAACCTGTCTTTTCAAAATAGCCGACGGTTTCGCTGTACTGTTTGTACAATGCAAGGGCCTTGTTGAAATTGGTTTTTAAAAGTTGCAGACTTAATGCAGATTGATTGGCTGCTACCTGTTTGCTGAATTTTGCGCTGCTGATCTTTGCTTTTTGTGCTTTGGCAAAAAGAGGAATGCCAATACCTGCTTGTACAGATTGAAACCTTCTTGCATTACTGTAATATTTATCATCGGCACCAATACCCGTGATACTAGTACTGGAAACGCCGATTGTTATTTCCGGCAGCAGTTTCGATTGTTCAGCTTTAATCATGGCATCAGCAATATGTTCCTGCTGCCGGGCAAATGCAATGGCAGGGTGTGAGTTGAACTCAGCTGCCGGTAACTGTTGTTGCAGCTTATACTCTGCAGTTGGAATAAACACAGTGGTTGTATTCAGTAACAATTGAAACTGCAACAGCAGTATTGCCTTGTCGTGTTGCAATTGTTTTCGCTGGAGTGTGATCTGTCCCAGTTGTGTTTCAGCTGTTGTTTTTTCAAGCAGGTTCGTTTCGCCTTTTTGCAACCGCAGTTCTGTACGTTTGTAAAAAGCAGTGAACAAACTATCGGTATAGTTCAACAGCTTTTCTTTCTCATGCAGCCAGATGAATTGATAGAACAGCGATGTTACCTGCTGTTGCAATTCTTTTTCTTTTACTGCTGATGAAAGAATGCTGCTTTTCCATTCCTCCTGCAACAATTGTTTTTGTGTGCTGTACACTTTTGGAAAACCAAAGCTTTGCGATAAGCCAAACCGGGTATCGGTATAAATGCTGTTAAACTGGCCAACTTCTGTTTGCAACATGGTTTGCGGTACAGTTGCTGCAGTTCCGATCAGCAGTTTTTTATATGCTGCTACCAGTTGCTCGTTTTTCAACAACAGGTTATTCTTTTTTGCTGTGTCCAATGCAGCCTCAAGGCTGATGGGGCTTTGTGCTGTTGCATTGATCTGCAACAACAGCATTACCGGCAGGAACATTGCTGTTATGATCTTTTTCTTTTTCATACTGATGCCTTTTTCAAAAAGGATATACAATACAGGTAAAACAAACAGTGTAAGAAATGTTGCGACCACTAAACCGCCAATGACCACGGTTGCTAAAGGACGTTGAACTTCTGCACCTGCACCATTACTTAAAGCCATTGGTAAAAATCCCAGCGAAGCAACGGATGCTGTCATTAATACAGGACGCAGACGGATCTTCGTTCCCATCAATACAATCCGTTTTACATCATCCATGCCTTCCTTTTTCAGCCGGTTAAACTCGGCAATCAATACAATACCATTTAATACGGCTACACCAAACAATGCAATAAAACCAATACCTGCACTAATGCTGAAAGGCATTCCTCTTAAAGCAAGAAAGAAAATACCACCAATGGCCGAAAGCGGAATTGCTGAATAAATAAGCAAGCCTTGTTTTACAGAACCAAAAGCAAAATAGAGCAGGAGGAAGATGAGCAGTAATGATACCGGAACAGCGATCATTAAACGTTGTTTGGCTTCATTCAGGTTTTCAAATGCGCCTCCGTATGTTACATAATAACCGGTGGGAAGTTTTAATTGTTTGCCTGCTTTTTCCTGCAACTCGTGAACAATACTTTGTACATCACGACCACGAACATTGAACCCAACAATGATTCGTCGTTTTGCATCTTCACGTTGTATCTGGTTAGGGCCTTCTTTAATAGAAACATCTGCTAATTGATACAATGGAATTTGTGCACCCGATGGAGTAGGGATCAGCAGTTGCTGAATATCTTTAAGATCTTTCTTCTGATTACTCTTCAACCGCACTACAATATCAAACCGTTTTTCTCCTTCAAACAGCATGCCTGCAGTTTGGCCGGCAAAAGCAGTATTCACAATACGGTTCACATCTGCAATACTCAAATTGTATTGTGCAATGGCAGCACGGTTATATTGTATGATGATCTGCGGTAAACCGGTTACTGCTTCTACATACAGATCGGTAGTACCTTGTACAGTACCAATAATGCGGCCAAGCGATTGTGCGTACAGCGCAAGGGTGTCAAGGTCTTCTCCAAATATTTTACAAACCACATCCTGTCTTGCACCTGATAAAAGTTCATTAAAACGCATTTGTACAGGATATTGAAAACCGGTAGTAACACCAGGTACTTCCTGTAATGCATTGGTCATT
>NZ_CAMLGT010000377.1 GCF_946479605.1 uncultured Lacibacter sp. | reverse complement strand
CTTTCATCACTCCAGTCAATCACTTCTTTATCTACATCCAGATCAACATGGCAGCCATTGCATTTTTTGGTGAGCAAGCGGTATGCATGAACAGCTGCAGGAAAATTGTTTTCAGTTAAGCCTGTTTTCATTTCATTAATATATGGCTGCAGATCTTTTTTGTACGAGCGCTCAAAAGGCTCTGTCAGTTTACGGTGTGTGGAAAATGTATTAGCGATGATTTGTAAACTGCTGTCCATGCCCTGTAATAACCAAAGTGAATAATCTGCGTCTTTGTTTCGTAAATAGCGGCCAAGATTATCGTGGTACACCCGCATATCGATCATGCTTTCATCCAGGTCTTTTACTGTGATGGCAGCATTATTGTTACAGGCTGCAACAAGTGCAATTGTAATGCTGATGATAAAAGATGTAATGAATGTTTTCATGCGATTGGTTGTGTTATCTGTTCAAGTGCAAGCTAAGTGTACAACTTTTCGTTTCTGTTATCTCTTCACATCGGCATCCCGACATCGCTCAGCATTTAGTTCCGCATTACATACCTGCCGATTCACATACATAAGTAGGCACAATACCTGTTGCACGGATGCGTGTTTCAGCATCGCTGGGCAAGGTATTACCTGAAAGTACCAGTACGGTATCCAATCCAAATTTATTGCCACCAAGTATATCGGTATGCAGCGTATCGCCCACCATTAAAATATCTTTTTTGCTGATGGGTTCATGATTCCGTTCACGCAATAGATCATAGGCAAACATGAACATCTGCGAATCGGGTTTACCAAAGCGGATAAATTTTTTGCCAACAATACTTTCAATCATAGTAGCAACTCCACCAATGGCAATCGACACATCATTGCTTCCGCTGATGGGATAAATATGATCGGTATTGGCTACAATGGCGGGGATGGTGCGTTTGCGTAAAATATTTACAGTGCGGTTCAGGTCATCAAACCAGTTAAAGCCTTCATCATCCAGCAGCACCAATGCATTTACCTGGTCGATATTGTACTGGGTGATGGCACTTACCGGTAATGTGTGCAGTCCTGAGCTATCAATATAATGTGCCGAGCTTTGTGTGCCCAGGTAAGCAACAATACCTTCATTCACTTTCAGATCAAGGTATTCCTTTGCCAGCATGCCCGATGAAATAACACGCTCCGGCTGAATAATATCCAATCCGATTTTGTGATAGCTTTCGGCCAGTTGTTGCGGACTGCGGCTGGCATCATTTGTTACAATAAAATATTCTTTACCTGTTTCTTCGAGCCAGGCAAAGGTTTTATCCATGCCGGGTATCAACCCATTGTAACTTTTTATTACGCCGAAGGCGTCGAAAAAAATTATTTTATACTTCTCTGCTACTGATTTAAAATCCTGGATTGAAAACATGCCGTTGTTTGATTTTAAGTGTTCGTGTACGGTGTTATTTCTTAGCAGGCTTGGTCTCTTTTATCTTCAGTGCTTTAATTAATTTCTCTGCATCAAAATCACGATCCACTGAAGGCAGATAAATATCATATGCTTCTGCACGCAGCTTCTTTGCATACTGATCGCTGAAGAAATGACTGCCATCTTTGATCACATAGTTGAGAATAAAGAAACGATAGCCCTCTTTTAAGAAACGTAACTCATCAGCCGTAAGCGGATTGACTTTATGATACTCTTCGAGGAAGATGATAAAACGATCTTCCATCATGGTATTGATATAATAGCTGAATACTGTTCTGTCGCCTGCATCACTCACCACCCTGCTGAAGAAATAGAAATCCATCATGCGGCTGCTCATGCGGAACCAGTCGTAATCCCAGCGTGAATAGAGTTCCAGTTTATCTGTTACAGAGAAGTTACCAATATTCCAGTCGATGAATACAGGGATGGTTTCAAACGATCCTGCATTTGTTTTCAGGCGGTTTTTTAAAAACTGTTCGCAGTGATATTTCACCAGATCGGCCTGTGCTCTTGTGCCAAATTGTTTTTCATCATCTTCGATCATATCCATGAGCGTATGTATATCAGTACGCAATGTCTTCGATGATTTGGGTAAGATATGCCGTAACCTGGAGCATGCTTTATGAAACTTACCGATCTGCTGACCAAACTTGCGGATGAGTTTTTCATCCAGTCTTTTTGGTAAACGCTGCATTACACGCACAGGATTGTAAAATACGACCCATGCTTCTGTTTTTTTGGTGCGGTAATGATAGGTGTACACCCGGTTATTTTTGAGCAACGATTTTGCCAGCAGATTTTCGAACGGGTATAATAAGTTGTTGGAAAGCGTATGGATGATCCGGTGATCTTCTTTAAAATGTTCGTACTTGCCAAAGTAAGAAAGCTTGGCAATCACGATATCTTCATCTTCAAAAATAATCCGGTACACATGGTTGGTACTCACCATGGCACTGATCTCTTCAATATGTGCAATCTTTTTGGTTGCATCATATCCTTCCCACGCTCTATGAATAATTTTTATTACTTCTGTCATTGTTTAATGTTTTGCCACAAAGGCACACAAAGATATAGCCGCAGATGAACGCAAATACACACAGATAAAGGAACAAGACACAAGATTCAAGAAAAATCCAAGAACCAATTCGCTATACTCGGTGTTCTCCGCACCTCTGCTTCTCTGTGTTGAAAGTTGTAAGCGAAGCGTCAATCTTTTTTACTCCTTTCCCTCTTTCAACCTCTTAGATAATCTCGAAATACCGTTTCAACTCCCAATCACTTACGTGCTTTGCAAACTGTC
>NZ_CAMLGT010000376.1 GCF_946479605.1 uncultured Lacibacter sp. | reverse complement strand
AACCTGTGCAAGAAATCAGAAAGCGTCATGTCGACGACAAGAGCCATCTCTATGAGATAAGACTGCTGCCATGCAATCAACCGGATCATACAATCCACTCCGGGATTGTAGCGATCCCTCGTGCCTCGGGATGACGATTCGATTGAGCAGTACTGCAAATTGCATCTATTCATTAATATGCAACACAGAGGATGATCGTGTAAGCATTATCGTTATTCAACACAGTAGTACAACAACTTAATCAGGGTACAATCCGATTTCGGGCCGTCATTCGTCCGGTCAGGCGGGGAAATCGGGGTCCTTTTTGGTTAGCCCTGAGCGAAGTCGAAGGATGGACAACCTCTCCCGCCTTAGCGGGAGCAAAAAGTAACAGGAAAAACCTTAGCGAAGCAAATGCTATTTAGCTAAATCTATCATGCTGATTAAGCTTGTATGAATGCAGAATAAAAATCCCTTGTTGCTGATAACACACAACAAGGGATTTAATTACTGTTTTCAGTCCACTATTTGTCTGCAAAACTCTTCTTAAAATAGATATGGAATAGCCATCAAGAAGAATATTACAAACCCGATTGCAATGCCCGCAACAAAAATTCGTAGGCCCGTTTTTTTGCACCGGTTGCAGTGTACAGCAACGGATAATCTGCACCGTTTTTGTAGCGCCAGCTTTGGTTGTCGAGTGTACCCCAGATGGTTACTCCATAGCGTTGCGCCTTCGGCACATGCCGCATATAAGAGGTAACAATATAGTTGTACATATCGGCCTGTGCATTTTCCAGGTCGGCTGAAAAAACAACACTGGTTGCGTTATTGGTATTAACACCAATATCCAGTTCCGATACATGCACCAGTAAACCTGTAGCGGCCAGTTTTATAAAGTGGTTATCGATTTGTGTTTTACTGGTGTTGATGCTCACATGCATTTGCGTGCCGATACCGTCAACCTTCGCACCTCTTGCTCTTATTTCATTCACGTATGCAATCAGCGAATCAAGCTTGGCTGTGGAGAACTCAAGATTATAATCATTAATAAAAAGTTTGGCCTGCGGATCGGCTTCTGCTGCATACTTGAATGCTTTCACCCCAAAATCTCTGCCCAGGTATTCACTCCACACAAACACATCATTGTTGGTTGCATTGGCGGTATTGGTATTATTCCGTATTGCACCGGCCGGACCATCCGCAAACATTTCATTAATCACATCCCATCCTCGTACTTTTCCTTTAAAATGCCCGGCAATGGTATAAATGGTTGTTTTAAGCAAGCTATCCACTTTTGCATAATTATTTCCCGAACCGCCAGCACCAATCATTTCATTCACACTTACATCATCAATGAAGTAGGTATTACTGCTGTTGCCTAAATCAAACACAATACGTGTTTGTGCAGTGTTAGCTGTAATAAGCCATGTAACCTGCTGCCAGTTGGTACCAATTGTTTGATCGGCCTGGTATAAGGGCGAAGGTTGTGTGGATAAACGGATCGAACCATTAGCCGTTAACGCCTTTACCCAATAACTGACTTGGTATTGTTTACCCACTTCAAGTGTAACAGCATCTGAAGCTACCTGCACACGCCAGTGTTCGTTACCGTAAGCTGTGGGGTTGACAACTTTTAAGGAGCGTGTACCTGTCCGCACTTCCGATGCACCTGCACCAACAGTAATGGTTGCCGTACCTTGAGGGTTACCCGAGTTCAAAACTGTATAGGCAGTAAAACTTGTTGCATCGCCACTTTCGAAACCCGGATTTGGCAACAGGTTTGTTGCACTGGGTGCCGCTGCCGATAGGATGCTCCTGTAATAACCACCTTGCGTTTGTGCATGCCATGCCAGCACATGACCATGTATCTGCAAATTAGCTGCCTGTGCAGCAGCGACCATGGCATCAGCGGTTGTGAAATTATAAGCACCTGAAGAATTAACGATGGCATTATTCTTCATTTCATTTTCAAATGTAATGGCATTGAAATCTCTTTTCAGGATGGCCGATGAAAGCGGAGTGTTCATAAAAGAGAAGTTACTGCCTGCTGCTCCTATAGGATAAGTAGCTACAGATTTTAAAGACGCAGATTCAGCAGTTGGAGGAGGAGTTCCTCCGTCGGTATTTCCGGCTGGTTTTTTCTTACATGAACAGGCGAGTAGTAAAATAAACAGTACACCTGCAAACAGTTGTTTCATCATTCCTTTCGGTTTTTTTACCATAGTATTAAATCTGTTTTAAAACCCTGGTCAACATTACATACTATAGACAATTACAAACGGGAATAATACCAATTCATTAAAAAAATAGTTAGCTCATCTGGTTGAAGCAGTACAACATTTGCGCCGGCAGCAGTTCCCCCGTTCCCGGGGAGGACGTTTTGCTCGTCGGTAAACAAACTTCATCCGCACCGGGCCAGCAGCTGTAAAGAAGTTTAATACTGCTTTTCTGTTTAATTGACATTTATTTGCAGCTCATTTTGAATCTTAAAAAAGCAACATGTCAAAAACAAAAATTACAGTTAACAGCAATGGTTCGTTGAAAGTGGAAGGCGATTTTGAAGTAGTGGATAAAAACGGTAATGTTTATAATTTACAAGGAAGAGAAGTGGTTTCTTTTTGCCGCTGCGGTCACTCTAAAAACAAACCGTTCTGCGACGGTTCACACAAAGGGCATTTTGAACATGAAGCCATCGCTTTTGATTTGCCCCCTAAGAAAACGCTTTGATTCAGATTTTCGCTTAATTCTCAACAGGCACAGGTCACTGATCTGTGCCTGT
>NZ_CAMLGT010000375.1 GCF_946479605.1 uncultured Lacibacter sp. | reverse complement strand
CTCTTCTTCATAGCAAATAAACCCACAATTATTATTTAAGCATCGTTGAACAAATCGTTTTGAATTTGTATGATAAAAATCTGCAAGCTCTTCACACCGTGCTCCACAATGAGGACAAGTGAAAGGTTGATTGTTCATTAAAAGAATTTGAAGTTGCAGCACTTGTGTTTTTTAAGCATCATGCAAAATAGAATTTCTATTATTTATTGCATTTGCTTTTAAGTCACGTTATACGGATGACTTAGCAAACTGCATTTCGGGCTTTGTGTGTTTGCCTTTAATGCGGCTCATGTTGTAAGAGCGTTGTGCTGCAGTATGTACATCGGCCATGCATTAAAGTTAGATGGCAATTGGCAAGAAGCAAGTTGAAAGCCGGTAGCCGGTAGCCTTTAGTCAGTAGAGGAAAGGCAAAGAGGCAAGAAATACAAAAGTGGAAAAGACCTGCCGCTGTTTTCACGATGGGAAAAGTAGAACGCTTAGGCTTTCTTCTCTGCGAACCCTGTGCCCTCTGTATGAGCGTTTCTTCTTTAAGCGTTCAGGCCGGTGCAACCGTCCCGACCGTATAACGTGCTTTTGAAAGCTAATAAATTTAGTACCTTGTATCCAATTACTCACTTATTTATTGTCTATGAAAAAAGAGCTGATCGCCGAATTATTCGGTCAATTTGAAAACGCCTGTTATGACTATAAGGGTATTGAATGCTGGAGTGCAAGAGAGCTTCAGGAAATATTTGCTTATACGAAATGGGATAATTTTCTGAATGTAATTGCAAAAGCAAAGAAAGCGTGTGAGCAAGCCGGAGAGTTAGTAACAGACCATTTTGCCGGTATCGGGAAAATGGTTGTTTTAGGCAGTGGTGCCGAACGTGAACTTGAAGACATTGCCCTCACCCGGTATGCCTGCTACCTTATTGCACAGAATGGCGACTCTGCAAAACCCTCCATTGCTTTTGCACAAACTTATTTTGCAGTACAAACAAGGAAGCAGGAAATTATTGAACAGCGACTGCTGGATGTAGCCCGTGTGAGTGCCCGTGAGAAATTAAGTAAAAGTGAAAAGAAACTTTCAGGTATTATTTATGAACGTGGTGTTGATGAAAAAGGATTTGCATTGATCCGCTCAAAAGGTGACCAGGCTTTGTTTGGCGGTTACAGCACCACCGATATGAAAAAGAAACTAGGTGTTGCTGCCGCCCGGCCATTAGCTGATTTCTTACCTACACTTACCATTAAAGCAAAAGATTTTGCAACAGAGCTTACCAGCCATAATGTTACGGAGAAAGATTTGAAGGGCGAGCAGGCCATCAGTAAAGAGCATGTTGAAAATAATGTGGCTGTACGTAAGATGCTGAAGGAACGTGGTGTGCTGCCTGAACAACTACCAGCAGCAGAAGATGTAAAGAAAATACAACGTAAACTGGAAGGCGATGAGAAAAAAATGCTGAAGGCTGTAAAGAAGAAAAAAAACTGATTACAAGGAAAACAAGGGCAAGGGACAAGGCACAAGAGGCAAGGAAGAAGAAAATCCAAAACACAAAAAACAAATTCCAAGGAAAGAAAGGTATGCGTAACTGAAAAGCGGTTCTGCATTACTATGCGTACAACAAATAAGGCTGTATCATTTTTTGCCATGTGTCAGCAATGTTCAGTTGAAAGGGTTGGCCCTGCATCAGTTTTGCAAAGGCATGGGGTGTACCGGTTAAGCGATCGAGATGGTTACGGCCATGGGGGTTGGCTACGGTGGGGTATAACCGTTCCTGCAACAGGCCGGGGTGGAGGCGGGCAAGGAGTTGTAAAATTGTGATGCCTGTTTGCACTGCCATGAGGCTGTGCGGATTAGTACAATGCAACTGCAAACCATTACATGTTTGGTTTGTATAGGGTGCGGTAAGTGCTTTGTATTGTACTGTGCTGCATTGGAGGCCGGGCAAGTGTTCTGCATCGAGTTGTTGTTTCAGCAGGTGGGCCTGCAGCCAGGGTGCTCCCAGTTGTGCAAAGGGTGCAGCGGTTAATCTTCCTTCGTGAATGTTTACGCCTTCGAGCAAACCGGTGCCGGGATAAAACAGTGCGGAGGTGGGATTGCTGATGGCGGGCGAGGTTGCGTGAAACGGATAGTCTTTCCCCGCAACAAAATGACGCTGATAACCCTGCATGGGTATGCAATGCAGCTGCAGCCGGGGTAAGCGGGTGGCGGCAAAATACCGGGCCAGCTCGGCCAGTGTGCAGCTGTGTTTGAGCGGTATGTTCCAGCGGCCGAGGAAAGAAGCACAATGCTCTTCGTTGAGGAAGGGTCCTTCGGCTTTGCTGAGTATTGCCGATATGGGGTTGGGCCTGTCGAGCACCACGAGTGGTATTTGTTGTGCTGCACAAGCTTCCATTACGTGGGTCATGGTCCACAGATAGGTATAAAATCTGCAGCCGATGTCGGGTATATCGAACAAGACCATGTCTATTTCCTGCAGATCGGCCATTGATGGTGCCAGCTGTTTGCCGTATAAACTGATAACGGGCAAGCCGGTTTTAAGATCAGTACCGTGTGGTTGTGCAGCACCATCTTCGCCAGCGGTATGAATGCCATGTTCAGGCGAAAAAAGTTTTTGCAGTTGAAAGCCCTGTTGCTGCAGGGCTACTCTGTTTAAAATACCTGTTGCGGTAACAGCAGCATTGTTTGTTACCAGTGCTATACGTTGCTGCCGGTACAAGTGCTGTTGCTGCAACAAACAATCAATACCATACTGTAAGTGGCCGTTGTGCATAGTATGAATGTATGAAAGAG
>NZ_CAMLGT010000374.1 GCF_946479605.1 uncultured Lacibacter sp. | reverse complement strand
CTGAAGTCGAAAGACAGCGGATTTACAGTCCGCCCCATTTGGCCGCTCTGGAACCTGCCCTTAAACCAAGAGCCACTTGTCGGACTCGAACCAACGACCTGCTGATTACAAATCAGCTGCTCTACCAACTGAGCTAAAGTGGCAAATAAAACCTTTCACTAAAAACAACCAGGCAGAATTGTAAAATAACAATCACTGCGTTATTAGCTAAAAGTCAATTCTGTAAAGAACTTTTTGATGTACAAAGACATACACCCCGTTTTTTGGGAAGGCAAAGGTAACGGAAAACACGAAATCGAAAAATTTTTGTAAAAAAATTTCTAAAGAAAATTATCAGAGGGTTTAAGCAAAAAAAAATCCCCCCGCTTTGCGGAGGGATTTTAATGTGTTTACAAATCGTATTGTTTCTCTTTTTTTCGTTTCAGTTGATTGATGAGTGAGTCTAAAGCCTCATCAAAACTTTGTTCAAATGATTTGGATGTTTGTTTTACGAATAAGTGCTGCCTTGGTACGTGTACTTTAATCTCGGCTACTTTGTCTTTGATGTTATGCACCACATTGTCGAGTTTTAAAAACACGTCAACCTTCGTGATCCGGTCGTGAAAGTTGTAAAGTTTCTGTACTCTCTGTTTTACGTACTCAATTAATTTCGCATCTGCGTCAAAACGTACGGTTTGGATCTTTACGGTCATAGCATTCCAAATTTTAGCTAGTGAATAATAATGTGAAAGAACTGGTTTTTCTGATTTCGGGTACAGGGTTTTCCAGTGCATTCAAGTTACTGCAGCATGCTGACTTATCAAAATATTTTTTGCAGAAATAAGTACATTTTTAACAACCGTTGTAGCTTGTTTTTCTATAGTGAAAAAAGATACTTTCGGATGACTGTTGGCTTACGCCTTTGGGTGGGCTTTTTTGTGAATATCTTTCAATTTTTCAATTGTGTTATGCGTGTAAATCTGAGTAGCTGCAAGACTGCTGTGGCCCAGCAATTCCTTTACCGCATTCAGTTCGGCTCCATTATTCATTAAGTGTGTTGCAAATGTGTGTCGTAAAACGTGAGGACTCTTTTTGTCTATTGTGGTTATAAGCGATAAGTATCTTTTAACAACTGCCTGCACGTATTTCGGGTAAAGCTTATTTCCCTTTGCATTCACAAGTAAATGATCAAATGCGGAGGCGTCTGCAAACTGTTCCTTTTTTCTTTTCAGATAATCATTGATATTGCTTTTCATTTCATCTGACAGCGGTACGATACGCTCTTTATTGCCCTTCCCCAAAATCTTGAGCTGCCCCCGTGCAATATCAACCTGTGTGTGTGAAAGTGAAATAAGTTCGCTCAAACGCATACCTGAGCAATAAAGCAGCTCCATGATCATGCGGTTCATTACGCCTTCCCAATCCTCTGGGAACTCCACATGCTGAAAAAGCATGTCTGTATCTTTTTGTTCAACAAAAGCAGGAAGCCGTTTGCTATGCTTGGGTGCAATAATGGTTGTCATCGGCGATACAGCAATTTGCTCCTGCCTTAACTGGTACTTGAAAAAGGATCGTAAAGAAGAAATTCGCCTGTTAAGGGTTTTAGAAGAAGCCCCCTCCTCTTTTTGCCGGGCAAGCCAGCTTCTGATAAATGTGGGTTTTATTTCTTTTAAACTCACCTCGCCAAAAGTTTCTGCGAGAAAATCGAAAAAGAAAGAAAGATCATCCTGGTAAGAACGGATGGTATGTGGAGAATAGCGTTTCTCAAATTTAAGATACTCAAGAAAAGAAAGGATATATGGATGATTTTGAACAGGCATAAATACGAATAGCCGTAAAGTTATATAACTCTACGGCTATTTGCTATTATTTGATAAGATGAGAATCTTATAATTCGATCTTACCGCTGGCGATCTGTTGTTTGTAGATTGCCTTTAACACCTGACCTCTGCGTTGAACAGAAGGTTTAGTGTACGATTGACGCTCACGTAACTGAAGCAATACTTTGCTCTTTTCGAACTTCTTCTTGTACTTTTTCAGCGCCTTGTCAATGTTTTCGCAATCTTTAGAATCGATAATCAGCATAATTAGATACCTCCTTTAAGGAATTTTGAGGCGCAAAGATAGGGGAATAACCCGGAAAACAATCTTAATACTCCGATTTTTTATTTGAACTTGAAAGAACCCAAAGGTTTTTACATACATTCACTGGCAATCAATAGCATAGAGTTATTGCCACACTCTAAAAACCTTCTAATTTGCAGGCATGTTTACAGGAATTATTGAAACAACAGGCAAAGTAAAAGCCATTGAAGCAAACGGCAGCAATAAAACATTTTGGATCAGCTCCCCCATTTCCCTGGAATTAAAAGTCGATCAAAGTGTATCACATAATGGGGTTTGCCTTACTGTGGAAGAAATCAGAGAAGACAGCCACAGAGTTACAGCCATTTCTGAAACGCTGGAGAAAACAAATCTTGGAGCATGGCAAAACGGAGATACGGTAAATCTTGAAAGATGCCTCCTGCTAAATGCCCGTCTGGATGGACACATGGTACAAGGCCATGTTGATGCAACAGCTATATGCACAGAAATAAAAATGCTTGATGGAAGCAGGGAATATCAATTTCAATTTCCTGCGCAATTTGCAGGATTGCTGGTGGAAAAAGGATCTATTTCGCTGAATGGGATCAGTCTAACAGTATTTGATGTTGGCAATGAGCACTTTCGTGTAGCAATCATTCCTTACACCTACGAACACACCAATATGAGTGTACTAAAAGAAGGCAACTCTGTAAATCTTGAATTTGATATTATTGGAAAATATGTTTTGCGTAGTAA
>NZ_CAMLGT010000373.1 GCF_946479605.1 uncultured Lacibacter sp. | reverse complement strand
GGGAAACATTCAACTGTGTAATTCTTTGCATCGAGAAGGATACCCGCTTCTGTAATGGGATGAAAGGTGAATGAGAACGGCAATGTGGTACTTGATAACCGGAATTGTAATGAAATAACTTCTTCAAGTGCCGGTATTCCATATACATGCAATGGCTGAATGCGGCCAAGCAAAGCAAAACTGTTTAGCAAACCAATTAAACCAAAATAATGATCGCCATGCAGGTGCGAAATAAAAATGTGGTTGATGCGGCTGCGTTTAATACGATAGTTCAGGATTTGTATCTGGCTGCCTTCGCCACAATCAAACATCAGCAAATCATCTGCCGTGGTAATGATCTGTGCAGTGGGGTGCCTTCCAAAAGCAGGTATAGCAGAGTTATTTCCAAGAATGGTTACAGCCAGCATGTAAGCAGTTGTTTTTTTGTGGTGTTATAGAGTTTACTGATGTATGTGACAAGCAAAGGGTTTATTCATCTTCAAAAAGCTCCCGTTCAATCTCTTCCATCTGCACAATATCCCATGCTTCGCTTTCAGAAGGAGTATAGTTCATCAGATCGAGTATTTCTGTTTTGTCGAGAAATTCCTCAACCTCTGGTTTCATTTCGCAAATGACAAAGGAAAGTTGTTGTTCGTAGAAGTCCTGCTGTGTGTTCAAGAGCAGTTGTGCAACAGGCTCCTCAATGTTTGTCACATTGCTCAGGTTCAGAATTACATTTTTGACTTCCTTTTCACGGCAGGAAAGCAACAATTGGCTGATTTCACCTGTCATATTTTCCGAAAGTGTGGTTTCCATGAGGGTAAGCACATGAAATTTTTCCTTGGTATCAATTTTGACGATCATAGTATTATTAACAGATAGTGTGTAACTTATCGTAAACTTCAGTCAAAATTATTCGTTATAATTGTAAAAACCGAATATCCATCTATGGATCATAATTTTTCAACCCAGGTAAAAGAGATCATTTCGTTCAGCAGGGAAGAAGCATTGCGTTTGGGAAATGATTTCATCGGAACTGAACATCTCGTTTTAGGGATGATCAGGGAAGGAGAAAACACAGCCATTAAAGTATTAAAGAACCTTCATGTTGACTTATACGAGCTGCGAAAGGAAATAGAACTGGCCGTAAAAGATAAAACAGGAAAAAACATTGCAAACATTAACAGTTTGCCTTTGACCAAGCAGGCCGAGAAAGTAATTCGTGTTACTGTTCTTGAAGCAAAAGCGCTGAAAAGCCCGCAGGTTGAAACAGAGCATCTGATGTTATCCATTTTAAAAAACAAAGAGAATATCGCAACACAGATTTTAAACCAGTTTGAAATTGATTACGATATTTTCAGAAATGAATTAGGTATGGTAAAATCGAACGATCCCCGTGCCGAGTATGACGATCCCGGCGAAGAAGATTTTGATGATGAGAAATCGAAGTATTCTCAATCACGTTCAAAACAACAGGCAGGTGCAAAAAGCAAAACGCCTGTACTTGATAATTTTGGAAGAGATATTACACGTTTGGCTGAGAATGGAGCATTAGATCCGATCGTAGGCCGTGAAGATGAAATTGAACGTGTATCTCAAATCCTTTCACGTCGTAAGAAAAACAATCCGATTCTTATTGGTGAGCCCGGCGTGGGTAAAACTGCCATTGTAGAAGGGTTGGCGTTGCGTATTGTTCAGCGCAAAGTATCCCGTGTATTATATGATAAGCGTGTTGTATCGCTTGATCTGGCAGCATTGGTTGCAGGTACAAAGTACCGTGGCCAGTTTGAAGAGCGTATGAAAGCCATCATGAATGAACTGGAAAAGAACAGAGATGTGATCTTGTTCATTGATGAAATTCATACTATTGTTGGTGCAGGTGGTGCAAGTGGTTCACTTGATGCTTCAAATATCTTCAAACCAGCTTTGTCAAGAGGTGAATTGCAATGTATTGGCGCATCCACCCTTGATGAATACAGAATGTATATTGAAAAGGACGGTGCATTGGATCGTCGTTTCCAGAAAGTAATTGTTGATCCGCCAAGTATTGACGAAACAATCCAGATACTTCATAACATCAAACCCAAATATGAAGAGTTTCATAATGTAGCGTATGATGATGATGCGATCAGTGCCTGTGTGAAGCTGAGTGATCGATATATGACCGATCGCTTACTGCCGGACAAAGCTATTGATGTGTTAGATGAAGTAGGTGCCCGTGTTCACTTAAAGAACATTAATGTGCCACAGGAAATCCTTGACCTGGAAAAGAAGATTGAAGACATTAAACAGGAAAAGAATAAAGTGGTAAAAAGCCAGCGTTTTGAAGAAGCTGCATCATTGCGTGATACAGAGAAACGTTTGGGCGAAGAGCTTGAAAAAGCAAAGGCCAAATGGGAAGAAGAAAGCAAGCACAAACGCTATCCCATCGATGAAGAAGCTATTGCGGAAGTGGTAAGCATGATGACGGGTATTCCCGTGAAGCGTATGGTGCAGGCTGAAACTGAAAAGCTTCGGAAAATGGCTGATGAACTGCAAGGTGCTGTTATTGGACAAGACGAAGCAATCAGCAAAGTAGTGAAAGCTATTCAACGTAACAGAGTAGGGTTAAAAGATCCGAAGAAGCCGATTGGCACATTTATCTTCCTCGGTCCAACCGGTGTTGGTAAAACGGAGTTGGCAAGAGCGTTGGCCCGCTATATGTTTGATAGTGAAGAATCCCTCATTCGTATTGACATGAGTGAGTACATGGAGAAATTTACTGTGAGCCGTTTGATTGGGGCACCTCCGGGTTATGTTGGTTATGAAGAAGGGGGTCAGTTAACAGAACGTGTTCGTCGTAAACCAT
>NZ_CAMLGT010000372.1 GCF_946479605.1 uncultured Lacibacter sp. | reverse complement strand
ACCTGCATTACCTGCCGGATTGTACATACTTGAATTACGAAGTGGTCTTGAAAAAATTACCCAACAGGTAGTAAAGAGCAGGTAAAATGAATTTTTGCAATAATAAAAAGCCCTTCATATGAAGGGCTTTTTATTATTGCAAATCAAACGGTTGAGAATTTTACTTGCAGGAATTACGCTTTTTTTATCGAAAAAATCCTTTAGGTACTTGCATACGTAAATTCTACATATTATGTTTGTAGCAGTTTAAGTAAATACCCTTAGAGAACGAATTAATCCGACCGTGTAAAAGCTTTCTAGAATGTACGCTATGTACAATTAATTTCCCACGGTTTTTATTACTTCTTTTTTAAGGTCTGCAAAAGCAGAAATGTTATTTGTTTAAACCCGTACCTAAAAGTGAACAAATGAAAACAGTTGTACCCGTACTGCTGTTCCTGTTTGCAATTGCATCAGGAAAAGCACAAAGCACCAAAGACCTACCTTCACCAGTAGCCAATCTGCAGACTCTTGCAGCCGGTAGTTATGTAATACCGATGGATAATAACCTGCAGTTGAATGCAAGTGGTCATTTCAATCTTAAGTCATATGGTTTGATTGTTCATCTGTTGAACTATGGTGTAAAAGTGAAATGGGCGATCAGGGCAGGTAAAACAAAAGATGGTATTGATTTTACAGGTACAGGTACACAATTACTACCATCCTCTACTGTTGTTCCTTCAGTATATAATTTTATAGCGGGTCCGTTTGTGATTGCAGCTGCCGATACAGCAGGAGTTGCTGCTATTGTTCAATCGTTTTATACAAATAATGGGCTAACTGGTAGTAATCGTCCGGCCGTTTACAAATTAACGCTTGCTTCTCTCAATGTTGATATTCGTTACGACCTTTCCGGATTTATTCCAAAAGGAGCGGTATTGAATGATGGAGCAAATACACCGGTGCATATTGGTTACATGGTCAACTGTGCCATTCCAACAACAAACTATACTACTGCATCGGCACTTGATCTGCTTACACGTTGTTTCACATTTGCCAGTGAGCCACATATCGATGACTCAGTAATGAATACAGCTTATGCTGATGCGGTACGAATATTTGTTTCCTATGGTGGTAATTTTCTTGCTCAGTGTGAAGCCATTCTTTCCTATGAAAACAGGGTCAATGGCCACTTCCAGTCAACCAATGGTATAACAAAAGTGAATCTGAATTTTTCAAATGCTCAAACTGAATATCTTAATCCTGACCTGGCCTATAGCCAATACCATGGAGCATTCCGTATTTGGCAGGGTGGTAGCGTACGTAACTGGGTATTGAGCACAGGAAGTTTCTACCAGAATAATACTCACCATCATGCAACCGGTACATCAAATACACCGGTGGGTGCAAGTGTATCAAAGATCAACAGTGCAACGCAGGCCGGCGGATTGATCTACTACATCGGCAGCCATGAGTTTTCATCTACATCAGCCATTGAGTCGATCAACGGTATCCGGATGTATATGAATGCATTTCTTACACCAACAGGTTTGGGATTGAACTGTGGTACATTAGGCCAAACAATGATGTGGGTACTCTCGTTAAAACTCTCAGAGTTTACAGCACAGCAAAAAAATGAATATGCCGAACTAAACTGGAAAACAGCAAGTGGTTCTACAGCCAGCCAGTTTATTATAGAACGTAGTTTGGATGGTACAAATTTCCGTGAAGCTGGAATTGTGTTTTCAAAAACAGGAACTGAAGAATCCGTTGCTTATAAATTTAAAGAGCAGTTACGTACAGGCAACGGCTCCACTATTTATTATCGCATCCGTACGGAAGACAGCCGTGGTAAATATGAATACTCAGATATACGTGTACTTAAACTAGGAGCAGCGGTTACAGCAGAAATGATCACTACATACCCAAATCCAGTGGTAAACAAATTGGTGATCACCTTACCTGCTACCTGGAATGGTAAACAGATCAATTATGAAATCGTTGATCTTAATGGTAAGCCTGTTGCCCGTTTCAGCGGAGCGGTTAACAGCAATACCCAGGAGGCAAACATTGGTCATCTTTCAGGCGGCTATTATTACGTCCGGGTAAATTGTAACGGCGAGCAGGTAAGCAAAAAGATATTTAAGAAGTAGTACGACCTCGAATAAGCAAGCATCCCGGTCTATCAAGACCGGGAATTTTCTGTTTAAAAAATTTGGTTTATAAAATAAACCAGTTTATTTTTGAGTCTTATTTGTAAGAAATGAAACCTTTTTACCTTATCATCAGCCTTATCATCACCCTCCAGGGGCTTGGTCAAACAACCATCAGCGGCACTGTCCTCGATGGAAAAAAGAAACCTGTTCCTGGTGCTTCGCTCGCTGTTAAAGATTCATACGACGGGGCGACAGCCGATTCGCTTGGCCGTTTTCAATTCAAAGCTTTCGATAAAGGAAAGCAACTCCTTGTTATTACAGCCATTGGTTACAAAACAGTGGAAATGCCCATTGAATTAAACGGAGGTGCAATCCAACTGCCTGTTCAATTAAAAGAAGAGATCACGGAAATGAGTGCGGTGGTTATTACTGCCGGTTCTTTTGAAGCAAGTGACCGTAAACGTGCAGCAGCTGTTCTGTCATCCATTGATATTGTTACAACTGCAAGTGGTAATGGTGATGTAACAGGTGCATTAAAAACTTTGCCCGGCGCACAACAGGTAGGAGAGAGTGAAGGGTTGTTTGTTCGTGGTGGTACAGCTGCCGAAACAAAAACATTTATTGATGGTACGCTTGTAAACAATTTCTTCTTCAGCAGTGTACCCGGTATTGCACAACGTGGCCGTTTTTCGCCATTCATTTTTAAGGG
>NZ_CAMLGT010000371.1 GCF_946479605.1 uncultured Lacibacter sp. | reverse complement strand
GTTTACGGCAGTTCCCCACTCGTCCGGAATTTTTTCAATACGGCGATATTCAATGGCACGTTTGCCCATCCAGCTGCTGAACACTGCACCAATACTGCCCCACAGTTGTTCGTATGGATCTTCGGGGAAAGGTTTGCCCAATACTTTTACAACTGTTGCTTTAAAATCTTTCACCAATGCCTTCAATTCATCAACTGTAAGATCGGTATCGGATTGATAGCTTTTTTTATGTTTGATTTTTTCCAGTTTTTCATCGAGCACTTTGCGAATGCCTTTACCACCTTTTGGTTCAATACCGCCAGCTTTTTCCATCACCACATCGGCATACATCATAATTAAACGTCGATAAGCATCATACGCAAAACGGGCATCGCCGCTTTGTGCAATAATACCTTTAATGGTTTCTTCATTTAAACCCACATTCAATACCGTTTCCATCATACCGGGCATACTTTTACGTGCACCTGAGCGAACTGAAACCAGCAATGGATTTTTCACATCGCCAAACTTTTTACCCATCAGCTTTTCCATCTGCGTCATTGCATCTTTCACCTGCTGATTCAATACTTTCGGATAAGCTTTTTTATTGGCATAATACCAGGTACATACTTCTGTTGTAACAGTGAAACCCGGCGGTACAGGTAAACGTAATTTTGGATGACCCGCCATTTCGGCCAGGTTAGCACCTTTACCACCTAATAAATTTTTCATTGATTCGTTGCCATCGGCCTTGCCTCCCCCAAAGGAATACACATACTTAACAGGCTTTTTTACTGTTGCCATAATGTTGAATTTTGTAATGAAAGCACATGGGCGGTAAGAAAAACGGCAATCGCTGATGTGCTTATGAATGTGTTGAAATATGGAATAAAAGTAGATGTACCATAAAGGGTAAAGAATGACAGTCCGCAAGAAAAAAACTTACCATCGTCAGCAAGCGGTTCAGCATTTCTGCTTATACCAGGCGAGGAATTGAGTATTGGAAGTTTGGATTTTGGAATTTGGGATTTGGAATTCCTTTCTATTGACAATGCCGTTTTAATTGCATAGCTTTCTTCTTCCTTCCGCACAATGTGAATGCTTCGGCAACCTCCACCTTCATTTTTCACATTTAAATCATTAACACATGAAACAGTTCATTCTTGTAATCATGAGCGTTTTGCTGTTTGCAGCATGCAACAATCCCAAGCCCGAAGAAACAACCACCACCAGCACAACAACCGATGCTGAAACCAAACCACAACCTGCAGAGTTTGCCGATCCCAAGTATATGCAAATGGGTAAAAACGGGCTTGATCATTTAGCTGCAGGTCATGTAGATGCATGGCTGGAAGCTTTTGCAGACAATGCTGTTTACCAATGGAACACTGGCGACAGTCTTGCAGGCAAAAAAGCAATTATGGATTACTGGAAAGACAGAAGAGCGAATGTAATTGACTCACTCCGTTTCAGTGAGGTTATCTGGTTACCGGTAAAAGTGAATCAACCACAAAGTAATGAAGCATCCGGCACATGGCTGCTGGGCTGGTACAGAGTAGATGCCAAATACAAAACCGGAAAACGCATGACGCAATGGATGCACATGGCACAGCATTTTGATGCAAATGATAAGATAGATCGTATTATCCATTATATGGACAGAGCATCTGTTGCAGCAGCTACTGCTAAATAGAAGCACTCTTCATAATCATCTTAGAAAGAATCCGGTCAACGCTACCCGGATTCTTTTTATCGTTTGTTTTACGAAAAATATGACAAACGGAAGCAATTGTTTTTGATTGATGCTTTTCTTTGAAGAAGCTAAATGATCATCAAACAATGCACAAGTACTTACTCATCGGCTCGCTATTGCTTACTGTTACCGCAACTGCTCAACAGAAAATTGATTTCGAAAGTTACAATCCGCCATCAACATTGGTGGTGCCGCAACATCCGGTAACCAAAGCAAAGTTTCCCTTTATTGATGTACACAATCACCAGTTTCAAATGCCTTCGATGAATTTGAATACACTCACCGTTGAAATGGATAAACTCAACATGCGTGTAATGGTGAATTTAAGCGGCGGCAGTGGTGAGCAACTGAAAAAAGCTGTGGACAATGCGAAACAAAATAAACCCGGACGTTTTATTGTATTTGCCAATGTAGATTTTAAAGGTGTGGGCGAACCGGGCTGGGGCGAAAAAGCAGCAAGGCAACTGGAAGAAGATGTAAAGAACGGTGCAAACGGTTTGAAAATTTATAAGAGTCTTGGTTTTAGTGTAAAAGACATCAACGGCAACCGTGTACCTGTTGATGATGCACGACTCGATGCTGTGTGGCAAAAAGCAGGTGAATTAAAAATTCCCGTGATCATTCATACAGCCGACCCAAAATCGTTTTGGGATCCGTTAGACAACAGCAACGAACGCTGGCTTGAACTCATCATTAATCCCAACCGTAAACGTGGTGCTGATAATCCTGTGCCTTGGGAAACACTCATCAACGAACAACACAACCTGTTTAAAAAACATAAGAACACAACGTTCATTGCTGCACACTTCGGTTGGTATCCCAACGATCTGCAAAAGCTCAGCACAATCCTCGATGCAATGCCGAATGTGGTGGTAGAGTTTGGTGCAGTAATCGCTGAACTTGGCCGTCAACCAAAAGCTGCAAAAGTATTCTTTACCAAATACCAGGATCGTATATTGTTTGGGAAAGACAGCTGGGTTCCTTCGGAATATGCCACTTATTTCCGTGTACTGGAAACAGAAGACGAATACTTTCCCTATCACAAAAAATACCATGCCTTCTGGGCCATGTATGGTATGGGACTCCCCGACTCTATTTTAAAGAAAGTGTATTACAA
>NZ_CAMLGT010000370.1 GCF_946479605.1 uncultured Lacibacter sp. | reverse complement strand
ATCTGCGAAATAGAAAGTTTGTTTTCAATCAGCAGTTTACTGGCATGCCCCACACGCAACTCGTGTAAAAAGTTACTGTAGGTTTTACGTGTATGCACTTTAAAATAACGACAGAAAGAATTTGGACTGATATTCGACACTTCAGCAATCTTTTTTAAACTGATCTTCTCTTTAAAATGCGCCAGTGTATACGCATAAACGGAATTGATCTTGTCTGTTGACTTCTGTTCCAGCTGTGTACTGAACCCTGCAGATGAAATCAGTTTCAGCTGTTTGCTCTGTGCAATTTTTCCAAGTATCTGCAGCAGCAACACAATGCGTTCGCTGTCTTTCGCTTCCAGCATTTTATCGAGATGCGTAATCACAAACTGTTTGGTAGCGCCCGTTATGCTGATGCCACGCTTTGCTTTTTCCAGCAACTGTTTCAGCTTTTTGTTCTCCGGTAATTCCAAAAATGTTTCACCCCAAAAGTCTTCACGAAAATGCGCCACCGTTGACTGCGCTTTCAATGTTTTGCTTTTCTGAAAATACGCATCATCACATCGCCACAGGTGGGGAAGATTGGCACCGACCAGTATTACATCATCTTTCTTAAAGCGTTGGATGGAGTCGCCGATAAACTGGATGCCTGTTCCTTTCTGTATGTGCAGCAACTCCACTTCCGGATGAAAGTGCCAGCGGTTGTAGAAGTAAGGAACCACATCGTGCCGGATGTTAAAGCTCTGGTGCGGTGCTGTACTTACTTTGAGCAGATGGGGATTCATTACAGTATTTTATCACAAAATAACGAAATATGGCAGCAGGTTGCCAAAATAGTACAACACAAAGCCAATAAAAGTAAAAGCAGTAGACAGGCATTTACCTATTTTTACCTCTCTTAAAACAACCTCCGCAAAGGGTGTTTTTATTTTTTGATCAAGCAATTTGCTATATGAAATGAGCCCTAAAAATTATCATCGTCTTTGGAATGAATGAACTCGATAATTTTTAGGGGGAATAACATATGACCAAAAAGTCATAAAAGTGAACATATGAAACAAAACGTGTTAAAAGTCCATCCTACGGACAATGTACTGGTAGCGTTGAAAGACCTGAAACAAGGTGAAACCGTCAAATTCGAAAACGAATCCATCACACTTACAGAAGATATTGCAGGCAAGCATAAAATTTTTATGCAGGACATGCAGCCCGGTGAAAAAATCATCATGTACGGTGTAACCGTTGGTACCATTGCACAGCCTGTTTTAAAAGGTGCACGTATGAGTACTGACAATACCAAACATGCAACTGATCAGTTCGATTACCGTGGCAGCAACTTTACGTGGACAGCTCCGGATGTTTCAAAATTCGCCAACAGAACTTTCATGGGGTATCACCGCAAAGATGGCCGTGTGGGTACAGCCAATTACTGGATCTTTATCCCGATGGTGTTTTGCGAAAACAGGAATCTTGATGTAATCCGTGAAGCCATGCATAACGAACTTGGTTATGCGGTTACCGACAAATACAAAACCTATACACGCAAACTGGTTGATGCGTATCAGCAAGGACAGGACATTACGCAAGTAGATATTTCATCTGTGCTTAATACACCCGGCAGCAGCCGTGTATTTAAAAATGTAGATGGTATTAAATTTTTAACACATCCCGGCGGTTGCGGTGGTACACGCCAGGATGCGGAATTGCTTGGCAAACTGTTGGCTTCTTATGCCGATCATCCAAACGTTGCAGGTGTAACCGTATTAAGTTTGGGTTGCCAGAATTTGCAGGTGCGTGATTTTGAACGTTACCTTGCTGAACGTAATCCCAACTTCGATAAACCGATTCTTATTTACGAACAACAACAGAGCAGAAGCGAACCGCAGATGATTGCTGAAGCTATACAGCAAACATTTGTTAACCTGATTGAAGTAAACAAGATCGAACGCAAACCAGCTCCGTTATCTGAATTAGTAGTGGGTGTGAAGTGTGGCGGCAGCGATGGTTTCAGTGGTATTTCTGCAAACCCTGCTGTTGGTTACTGTGCTGATCTTGTTGTTGGATTAGGCGGTAAAGTATTACTGGCTGAGTTTCCTGAATTGTGTGGTGCTGAACAGGATTTGATTGATCGTTCGGTAAACGAACCAACTGCACGCAAGTTTATGAAGCTGATGACTGATTACAACAACCAGGCATTGGCAGCAGGTTCAGGTTTTCATATGAATCCTTCGCCCGGTAATATCAAAGATGGTTTGATCACTGATGCCATTAAAAGTAACGGTGCCTGTAAGAAAGGCGGTACATCACCGGTAACCGATGTGCTCGATTATACAGAGCCAGCAGTGAAGCCCGGTTTAAATTTAGTGTGCACACCCGGTAACGATGTGGAAGCAACCACAGGTAAAGCAGCAAGTGGTGCAACGTTGATTTTGTTTACCACAGGTTTGGGTACACCAACAGGAAATCCTGTTTGCCCGGTTATTAAAGTATCAACCAATACCAATCTTGCAAAACGCATGGGTGATATTATTGACATTGATACAGGCAGTATTATTGAAGGAGAAAAAACAATACCGGAAGTTGGAGAGGAAATACTGGAGTATGTGATCCGTGCGGCAAGTGGCGAAGTGATTCCGAAAGCAGTTCTTCTTAACCAGGATGACTTCATTCCATGGAAACGTGGTGTATCTCTCTAACGATTTATTTGTCTCAAGAATATGTTTCAATTAACAGGAAAGACAGCGATTATTACAGGTGGAGGCAGCGGTATTGGCCGGGCCATCTCCACCATGTTTGCAAAACAGGGTGCATTTGTTTTTGTATTTGACATTGATGAAAACGGATCTGCTGCAACCGTTGCAGAAATTCAACAGC
>NZ_CAMLGT010000369.1 GCF_946479605.1 uncultured Lacibacter sp. | reverse complement strand
AAAAACTCTCTATTGCGCAACAAGCCACACCAAAGCCACCTGTATTGGGATAACCAATGCCTCCGGGTGTTGCAGTTAATGAAAGAATGACACCTGAGCCTTGTTTCGTCATGATCCGTCCCGCAGCAGTGGAAGTAATAAAATTTGTTTGTGTAGAAATATGTATCGGTTGCATATAATCCGACAGTGCCATTTCTGTTAATGGAAAATTCTGCACATCTTTCCAGCCAATCGCATTAAATGAAATATCGATACTATGTCCCTCGTTAATTAAGCTTGTTAAATATTGATTCACCCGGCCTTCATTCATAGCATCAACTTCTGCTGCAAATGCTTTGCCACCCGCAGCGTTTATTTCGTTGGCAAGTAGTTGTAGGGGTTCAGGCCGAAGACCGGTCAGGTATACAGTTGCACCGGCGTCAGCAAAAGCACGTGCAAAAGCACCACCCAATGATCCACCTGCTCCGTAAATAACTGCATTCTTATTTTTCAACAACATACGTCTAGTTTTAAGTTTCCTAAAATTAAGGCAGCGATCCTTGACCACACGAGTATGAAAGCGACAATATGAGGGTTAGATACGACAGTTCTAAAGAATAAAACAAAGAACCTGCTACGTTTCCATAGCAGGTTCTTTGTTTTATGTGAATCATTGTTTAAGATTTCCGTTTAATACCGCAACCCATTGCTTTCGATGTTTTCATGCTCACATCTTTACCACCAACCATTTCATCAATCGCTACTTTTAAATGATCACGTGTACTTTCAGATGGTGTTTTAGGATTATCGGTAATGGCACCATGATAAACCAGTTTCATATCCTTGTCAAACAAATAACACTCAGGTGTAACACGTGCCCCAAATGCATCTGCCATTGCACTGTTATCATCTATTACATAAGGATATTTATAATTCTGTGCTTTTGCATATTCTTTCATGCTTTCCTGCGAGTCATCACCGCCCCGGGAAGTTTCGTTAGAGTTTAAAACGATAACACCCACTTCTTTGCTGAGTGCATAGCCATATCCATCGGCTGCCACCTGTTGATTTTTTACTACCCATGGGCAGGTGTTGCAACTGAACACCACCAGCAGTCCGTTTTTCTTTTTCACATCACTGAAAGAGTATTCCTTGCCGGAAATATCCTTCATCTTCTTTGTTGCATTGGGAATGCTGCTGCCAATAGTTAATTCTTCGGGCAATGCAGTAAATGCGAAAACTACCAGTAACACAGCAGCGGAAAAAAGGATCTTTTTCATATCATATTTTTTGTGTGTACTTAAAGTTACGAAGCTTCCTTTTTGTTTTCAACACCGCTCATCTCTTCATTAAGCCTTTTATCGCTCTGGCGTTTCAGCAATTTGATGCTGAGGTTTAGTTCAAAACCGATTAATAATACAAGTGAAATAAAGTTCACGAAGATCATCAGGATCAGGATGGTACCAATGGAACCGTAAATGGTATAGGCTGCAAAATTGTTGATCCAGAATGAAAAAAGAAAAGTAAAAAGAATAATAAGCGCACTTGCCACAATTGAGCCGGGGGATATCAGCTTCCACTTTTTTTCAACAGATGGGGCATGCCGGTAAATAAATGCAATGGAGTAAAAGAACAGGCCAACAATAACCACCCAGCGAACAATAATGATGAGCCACTTGATAAATACACTGTCAATTTTTAACAGCAATAACAACCAGTTAAACAATGCACCCTGTGTAATAAGTAATAAAATGCTGGCAATAAAAATAAGAATGATCACAAAGGTTA
The DNA here is from genome assembly GCF_946479605.1 of uncultured Lacibacter sp. The sequence continues at coordinate 1,100 of NZ_CAMLGT010000369.1, read as the reverse complement.
AGCGGATAGCTTTCCAGCGATAAGCGAAGAACACTTTACTTTCCTTTTCATGAACCGATTGATTAAAACTATGAATAATACCAAGCACTGCATTGGAAGAAAAATAGAGTGATGTCAGAAAACCAATAGAAAGTAAACTGTTTTTGGGGCGTTTGAAAAAATCTGCCAGAAAATTTTCTACTGCATCACGGGTGGCTTCATTAGGCGTTATTTCTCTGACAAACGAGTTCACTTCATTGTAAAACTGATCGGCAATGGGGAAGAGCGGTACTAATGAAAATAAAAAGATACAGGCAGGCGGCAATGCCATAATAAAGTTGAAGGAAATAGCAGCTGCACGCTGGTTTAAACTACCCTTCTTTATCTGCTGAACAAAAAAACGGCTCACTTCATACAGTGAGATCCCTTCGAACCCAATGGGACGAAAGCGTTTACTGAAGCGGATAACCATCCGTATTACTGGTAAGCGAAAAATAAGTTCTTCAAACTTCATGTAAGCCCTAAAATACTTTATTTCTGTTTTACCTGATATTTAAACTATCGAGCCATTGCTGGTAAGCTTTTGCATTCTTCGCATGATCCACATCATTCGATGCAAATGCATGATAACCGTTACCGTTGGGCTTTGCACAGAAAAACAGGTAATCTGTTTGCGCCGCATTCAACACGGCATCAATGGTTGTTTCACTTGGTGTGCAGATAGGGCCGGGGGGCAATCCTTTGTTACGATACGTGTTGTAGGGCGAAGATGCTGTGGAATTAATATGCCCGAACAGGATACGCTTTAAACTAAAATCACCTACGGCAAATTTTACTGTAGGATCGGCTCCAAGGTTCATATTTTTTTTGAGGCGGTTAAGATATACACTGGCAATAACCGGCTTTTCATCATGCTTAATGGTTTCTTCTTCCACAATTGATGCAAGGGTATATGCGTCGGTTTGTGTTAGCCCTTTAGACTGCGCTTTAGCGAGCCGGTTATTTTGTTGCCAGAATTGCTCGCTACGGTCTTTCAGTTTACGCATGATTTTAATCAAAGGAGTGTTCCAGTAAAAAATATACGTATCCGGAATTATCTGTGTAAATAAAAGGGTAGTATC
>NZ_CAMLGT010000368.1 GCF_946479605.1 uncultured Lacibacter sp. | reverse complement strand
CTATGAAGTTTCATTGAATGGAACTACATGGACAAGCAGTGTTGTATTATCGCCTGCATCCGGTACAGTTTCGTCAACAGAAATTTCTGTTCGTTTAAATGCAAGTAACGTTGGAGCCTATAATGGGAATATTTCAATAGCAGGTGGCGGTGCTGCTACTAAAACATTAGGGGTGAACGGTATAGCATCCAACCCGGTGGTTTTGCCTCCTCATGATGTACTGGTGGCAAAAGATGGTTCAGGAAATTACACATCCGTTCAGGCTGCTATTACTGCAGCACCAACCAACCGTACTACTCCGTGGAGAATTTTTATTAAGAAAGGAAAATATGTAGAAACAGTTGTCATTCCCTCAAACAAACCATTCATGCAATTGATTGGTGAAAACATGGCGGAGACAATTATCTCTTATGATAACTATTCGGGCAAGGCAAATCCAGCAGGCGGCACCTATGGTACATCAACATGCGGTACCATGATTATTAATGCTGCTGATGTAATGCTGATGAATCTGTCGGTTGAAAATGCTACAGGTTATGGCATTAATGCCAATGCACTTGTTCCTGCACCGGGCGATGGACCGCAAGCCGTTGCTGTATACACAACATCTGATCGTGTTGTATTCTTTAACTGCCGCATGAACAGCGGACAGGATACTTACTATGGCGGCAACAACCGGGGCACACGTGTGTATATGAAGAACAGTTATATTGATGGCAATACCGATTTCATTTTTGGTTCTTCTACGATCATTTTCGATACCTGTATCATTTATCCACGTACAAGATTAGATAATGGTACAGGTGGTTTTGTAACTGCTGCTAATACAAAACTTGAATCAGGTTATGGTTATGTATTCCGTGATTGCAAACTCACAAAAAACCGTGGTACTACTTTTTACACATTAGGCCGCCCATGGCAGAACGATGCAGGCACTGCCGATGCAGCTAAGTCACGCAACAAAACAGTATTTCTTAATTCATTCATGGGTTCATCAATCAAACCTGAAGGATGGAGTGCATGGGATGCAGGAACAAATACATCTTACATTACGTATGCTGAGTACAATACCAAAAACTATGATGGTACATTGAGAGATGTGAGTAGCCGTGTCAACTGGAGCAAACAATTAACAGCAGGTGAAGCAGCGAAGTACTATAACAACGATACGGTATTTGTAAATGCAAACACACCAGCCATGACTACCTGGAATCCATACAGCACATGGCCTGAACTGAACAATACATTTGTTCCTGAATTATCTGCATCAAACCTTATTGCACGTAAACCAAATGCAACTGCATCAACCGTGAATGTTACATGGAATATTAGCTGGCCTATGACAGGGATTCAATGCGATCTGTACAGAAGTTCAGACAAACAGAATTTCACATTGATCAGCACGCAACACAGCAGCGAAGATTCTGCTGCCAACTTCAGCTATGTTGACAATGCGCCTGCTGCCGGTACAAGCTATTATTATATTGTTCGTTTATCGAAAACAGGATTTACAACAACTACTTCCGATACTGCTTTTGTATCGAGCAAACCAACCATTACTGTAACAGCAGCATTGTCTGATTTCTTACAGGGTCTTGGTACCCCATCAACAACACAGAGCTATTTGGTTTCAGGATTAAATATTATCGACAGTATTAAAATTCTTCCACCGGTTAATTATGAAGTATCAGCAGATGGTGGTACAACATGGTTTACCAATGCAAAACCGTTAGGCTTAAAACCAACAAACGGAACTGTTGCCAATACAACATTAACACTACGGTTGAATGGAACTGCAGTTGGCACGTACAATGATAACAGTATTCATAGCGGTACTATGGCCGATACGGTAAAGCTTGCTGTGAGAGGAACAATTCAATCGCAGGCAGTTCAAATTTCGAGTGCGTTACAACACTGGCCGTTTACACAAAACAACCAGGACAGTGCTGCAATCCGTTCAGCGGGTGTTGTTGCAAGCGCTCCTACTTTCAATAAGTTTGCTGTGTCTGATGGCGTAACAGTTGCAGGTATGTTGCCATACTCCTCAGCACGTGGACAGGTATTTGCTGCAACGGCAGATGGTTATTGGACAACAGCATCTGGCGGTCCGGGAGGTAATTTAAACCGAACGAACTATGAGCAGTTTACTGTTACTGCAAGCACTGGTTATACAACAAGAGTTGATAGTTTGCTATTCAATCATTCATTTTATGCTACCAGCAGTAATACCAAAATTGCTGTTGTGTATTCACGCAGCGGATTTACAACCGACTCTACAGAAGTAACCGGCTATGAATTTGCTACCGGAAAAACAGTAGCGCAGGATAATAACGGCCCTTCTGTGTTGAATCGCTTCCCGTTGAATGGTTCAACAGGTATAACATTAACAGAAGGCCAAACACTCAGTATTCGTATTTACTACAGTTGCGGAAGTACGAGTCCCGGCAGGTATTTGCAATTAAAAGATGTGATTGTAAAAGGTATTCCTACACAGAATGTACCAACATCTGTCATTGATAATATTGCTGCAAGAGGATTTTCAATCTATCCAAATCCTGCAGCAAACACGATCTATATTAAGCATCCACGTAGCGGAAATAATACGAGCATTGTTTTATATTCTATGTTGGGCGTTAAAATAGCCGAGTGGAAAGCAACGCCCAACTCAACACAAACGTCTGTTGATGTGCAGCGCTTACAACAAGGCCAGTATTTCATTCATTATAACTCAGGAAAAGAAAGCGTTGTTTTAAAATGCATCGTAGTACATTAGTTGATATGAAGAAGAATTTAGTAGTAATCGCTTTGCTGTTTACATGCAATTTTGTTGTTGCACAAACAGCAAACCCGCAGCAGTATAAATATATATTCACTGTTGCCAAAGATGGC
>NZ_CAMLGT010000367.1 GCF_946479605.1 uncultured Lacibacter sp. | reverse complement strand
GTAACGGTCGCCTGATAACATGGGCTGGTTCGACCTGCTGTCGGTATCAATGATTGCAAGCCGGCGATGCCCGAGCTGCACACGCAGATCTTCACTAAACCAGGTGCCCGCACCATCCGGACCACGATGTGTAAGAATATCGAGCCGCTTCTTAAATTCTTCTCCGGGTAAGTAAAACCCTACTGTTCCAAAAATGCCGCACATAATTTTACATCTTCTTATTACCTGGCAGTAAGCACTCGTTTGTAAATAGTATAATAAGCTTGCTGGATGCGGCGGGGAGCAAACCGCTCAGCTGCATCAAATGCAATTTTTTCTCGGTCAAACTGTGGAAGCATCGCAGTAATCGTCAGCATTCCATTCAGCAAACTGCCTGGCTTTCGGTCGTTGCTGATCAGCACACCATTCTCTTCATGCATAAACGAACGTACACCGCCGCAATCGGTTGACAAAACAGGCAACCCTGTAAATAATGCTTCCAGTACACTCACTCCAAACGATTCCCATTCGCTGGCACACACATAAAAATCGCATTGCCGGTAGAGCGCTGCCAGTGAACCCGGACTAAGTTTTCCGTGAAAAACAACATGTGCCGCAATGCCCGATAACGATATCTGTTCATTCAGCTCCTTCATCCGTTCCCGGGTGGCAGTTCCCACAAAATGCAGGGTAGCATGCGGAAACTGTTGCAGGTAAGGACCAAAAGCCTCAACCAGGTAATCTGCACCTTTCCTGCTTTCATAGATGCCCACCAAAACCAGGTTGGGGCCGGTATTCGTTTTTTCTGCTGCTGCATAACGGAAAGCTGATGTATCAATCACATTTGCGATCACTTCCGGCACAACACCTGTAACTGCTTTTATTTGTTCTGCCTGTGCTTCACTAACGGCCACCACGGCCGAAGCTGCCTGCATTGGCGCAAGTACCTGCACCTGTTTATCCCACAACCATTCGAACGGAAACGGCGCCATGTGCTCTGAAACAACAATAGGTAACCCATATTGCCGGTGAAGAAAAACGGCTTCCTCTGCAAAACCATAAACCACATGCAGATGCAGTAACGAAGGCTGAAGCTTTCTTTTCAGTACATGCAATAGCCTTTGTTCAAACTTTCTTTTATAACGCCAGAAAAATTTTTGGAAAAGTTTACTCCTTGTGGGAAACAGCAGGATCTTCCTGCCTTCATATACTTCCGACGGGAAAAAGCCCAGCAAACACTTTAGGTATGTAAGAACAGGAACTTCTTCTTCTGTTTTACGCACAACGGTGTGGAGCATTGTGCTGTCGGCAGCCAGCAGGTCAATATGCCGGCGGGTAAAGATCCCATCTACATGATTGGCAGCAGTGGGATACCATGTGACCAAATGAAGAATATGCGGAATACGGTTACTCATTCCCCTGAACAACCGGCTCATAAATACAGTTGTAATCTTCCAGCACCTGTGTTTTGCGGTAACCATATTCTCCCATCAGCTTGTCCACACGCTCCTGGTTATCGGCAAACACCTCAATCAATACAACCGCTTTATTGTTGCGGAAGGTAGCAGCTGCTCCGCTTAGTACATCCACTTCAAAACCTTCCACATCGATCTTGATAAAATCAATTGCGGTAAAACCATACCCGTCAAGCGATACAATATCAACTGTTCCTCCTTCGCTGGCTGCATCTTTTACTTCCTCTATCCTGTTCATACCGGTATTGGCAAGGCTGAAATCTTTCTGTATGCCTTTGCCGCTTGCAGCACCAAGTGCCACAGGGTACACGGTAACAACACCCTCAAGGTGGTTCAGTTCAATATTTTTTAACAACGTACTGCGGGTAAGCGGGTTGGGCTCAAAACAATAAACAGCCGTGGCCTCCATCTGGCTGCAGTAATACAGCATGTGGTTGCCGATGTTGGTGCCAATATCAAGAATACGTTTGAAATTTCCATAGCGCTTCTGCAAATACAAAAGCGTTTCCTGCTCATAAAAACTGCCCGTACGGAAAATCGTTTTCTGAATATGATCTACATAAAACAGCGGAAGATACATCTGCACTTTATCAACCACAAGCACAGGGTTGCTGAGAAATAACTGCTCATAATTCTTTTGCAGCTGCGCCTCCAGCTGTTTCTGGTTCGCGGCGATCTCTTCCCTGTAACTCTTTAATGTAACCGCATGGGCAATGCGTTTAAAAAAATTGCTCATAATGGTATTTACAAAAATTTATAATGACCCTGCAACACACCCCCCTGGTCATGATCACGCATGGTTTTACCCGACATAAAAAAGTCGGAACTTAACACATCAAGGTCCATGGCCGATTCAACAATATCGCAGGTGTTATGAAAACTGGTATCGGTATCATGCAGGATAATGCGGATGGAATAACGGCCGGGACGCATGGTAAAATGCTCGATCTTTAATTCAATTTCCTGCGTTTCACGGTTGCCTTGCTGTGTGTCTTCTATTCTTGTTTCATCCGAAACAAGATAACTCAGCAACTGGTGATCGGGACTGCGTAAACTGAACGAAACAATTAATCTTGATTTGTCAAAAGGTTTGTTCAGTCCCAGGCGGAATGTTACCGGCTGGTTTACTTCCACAACAGGACTGCCCACAATATCAAAACTGCGTAAACGCACTTTACCGTTTCCTTCCCGCCCGTTTTCATCAACCGACATGGTGGAACGCTGCTCAATTTCGTTAAAGTACATCGATGAAACATCGCTTACGCTGCCCTGGTATTGCAACATTCCATTCCGCATATATAAACCGCTGGTACAAAGTTTTTTTACCGCCGGCATGTTATGGCTCACAAACAAAACAGTTCTGCCTTCGCCTTGGCTCATGTCACTCATTTTTCCTATGCACTTTTTCTGAAACTCCGCATCACCCACTGCCAATACTTCATCCACG
>NZ_CAMLGT010000366.1 GCF_946479605.1 uncultured Lacibacter sp. | reverse complement strand
AACACATATCCTTCTGCCACTTTATAAAAATCGTTCAGCTGCTGTTCTTTCCACTGTTCATCTTTGTTCAGCTCTTTCATCATAATATCGGCCACAAGTGGTGCTGCAGCAATCGCTGCTTTTGCATCAAGCACCAACGCTCTTGTTCTTCTGCTCAATACGTCTTCAACAGTCATTGCCATTTCGTTACCTACAGCCCAGAAAACTTCTGCAACCGTATAAGGCAAATCAGGATGAATCAACTGCGAATAACCCTGGTGCTGTAAGAAACGGATAGCTGCTGCATCGCTGCCGTAATAATGCAGCGGATCAGTAAAATCAACTTTCTTCATCCAGCCATGCAGCTTCATGGTTTCCGTTTGGCAACGGGTGTAAGCAAGTCCACCTTCGTAGTGTGCTTTCAGAATTACTTCCTGCGCCATCTTACGATAAGTTGTCCATTTACCACCGCTGATATTGATCATGCCGCCCTTCGATACCCAAATGGTATGATCACGGGGAAGCACAGCCGTTTTTTTCTGTCCGGGTATTTTCACCAACGGACGTAATCCGGCGAATACACTTTTTACATCGCTGCGTTGCAAACCGGTTTGTACATACCGTTTAAAATGGTTGATGACAAACTCCACTTCTTCTTCCAATGCCTTTGGTTCTATCTCTGCTGCTTCAACGCTGGTATCGGTTGTGCCAATAATTACTTTATCGTGAAACGGAACGGCAAACAATACACGACCATCATCGGTACGTGGAATAAACAAAGCCTGCTCGCCGGGAAAGAATTTTTTATCCACTACAATATGAATTCCCTGCGATGGTGATACCGATCGTTCCAGTCCATCATCATCCATCTTCAATACTTCATCTACAAACACGCCGGTTGCGTTTACTACTACCGTTCCTCTTGCTTCGTATTCTTCGTTGGTTAAACAGTCTTTAATGTGTACGCCTTTTACTTTGCCGAGATCATGTATTAAGCCGGTTACTTTGCAATAGTTCAATACCGTTCCGCCAATATCGGATGCGGTTAATGCCAGCGAAATACATAAACGGGCATCATCAAACTGTCCATCAAAATATGCAACACCACCGCTCAGCTTTTTTCCGTCAAGCCCCTGAATGTATTGCTGTGTTTTTTTGATGGAAAGAATTTCACTCGGCCCCAAACTCAACTTGGCCGATAAAAAATTGTACACCTTCAGCCCCAAACCATAATACAGTTTCTCCCACCAGCGATAAGCTGGTAACACCAACTTTAACGGATGCGCAATATGCGGTGCATTCTTCAACAACAAACCACGTTCACGCAAAGCATCACGCACCAAACGGAAATTTCCCTGCTGCATGTAACGCACACCGCCATGGATGAGTTTGGTTGAACGGCTGGATGTTCCCTTGCCGAAATCGTACTGCTCCAGTAAAAGTGTTTTATAGCCACGGGCAGCAGCATCCACTGCCGCACCAAGGCCGGTAGCGCCACCACCAATGATGATGATATCCCAATGGTTGGTGGTTTTTAATTGTTGTATTTGTTGCGAACGATTCAAAAGCTGTTTCTTGTTTGACGTTTTTTGTTTCTGGTTCGAAAATTCTGAAGTGCAAATTAAATGAAACAGGTTAAGGTTGAACAACTATAAACCATAAACTAAAAACTAGTTGCTGCCTTTACCGCCTTCAGCCAGCCATTGTACAAAGCTGTTCGTCTTTCATCGTCCATTGATGGTTCAAATTTGCGTTCGACCTTCCATTGTTGCTGTATTTCATCGATGCTGCTCCAGTAACCCGTTGCAAGCCCGGCAAGATAAGCAGCACCCAAGGCTGTGGTTTCTGTAATCTGCGGACGAACAACATTGGTGTGCAGCACATCGCTTTGAAACTGCATGAGCAAATTATTTACAGTGGCGCCACCATCTACTCTTAACTCCGCAATGGAAATGCCTGCATCGGCTTCCATCGCTTTCAGTACATCTACCGTTTGGTAAGCAATACTGTCGAGGGCTGCTTTGGCAATATGTGCAGCGGTGGTTCCTCTCGTCATGCCCACCATCGTTCCTCTTGCATGCTGGTTCCAGTAAGGCGCACCAAGTCCTGTAAAAGCAGGCACCAGATAAACGCCTTCACTATCGGTTACTTTGGCAGCAAGCTTCTCTACATCGCCCGACGAACGGATGATACCCAAACCATCACGCAGCCATTGTACCACTGCACCGGCAATAAACACACTTCCTTCCAGTGCATATTCTGTTTTACCGTTGATCTTCCATGCAACAGTTGTCAGTAAGTTGTTTCTTGAAATCACCGCTTTCTCTCCCGTATTCATCAGCATAAAACAACCGGTGCCATAGGTATTTTTTACCATGCCTTGTTTGGTACACATTTGTCCGAACAAGGCACTCTGCTGATCGCCTGCAATACCTGCAATAGGGATATTCGTAGCCGTTAGAATGTTTTGTGTGGTACCGTATACTTCGCTGCTGCTGCGTATTTGCGGCAACATGTTTCCGGGTATATCAAATATTTTTTCCAGTTCTCCATCCCACTGCAATGTTTGTAAATTCATGAGCATGGTACGGCTGGCATTACTTACATCGGTTACATGTACCTGTCCTTTTGTAAGATTCCATAACAACCACGAATCAATGGTACCAAAACAGAGTTCACCTTTTTCTGCTCTTGCTCTTGCACCTTCTACATGATCTAAAATCCATTTTATTTTCGAAGCACTGAAATAGGCATCGACAACAAGCCCTGTTCGTTGCTGAATAAGGATGTGCAGATTTTTCCGTTTCAGTTCATCGCAGAAATCTGCAGTGCGCCTGTCCTGCCAAACAATGGCATTGTAAATGGGTTTGCCTGTTTTACGATCCCACACCACAGTTGTTTCCCGTTGATTGGTGATACCAATAGCAT
>NZ_CAMLGT010000365.1 GCF_946479605.1 uncultured Lacibacter sp. | reverse complement strand
TGAAGGGATGGATGAACAAAATGCTGCGGCTAAAACCCATTACACAACAAGAGCTAAAGCCGCACAGCATTGATGCAAAAGTGCATATCCGCTTTCAGCAAAAGTCCACATTTTATTACTACGCACTATGGGTCTGTATGTTTACGATCCTTTTCCTTGCAGCTAAAATTTATCTCGACGCTTTTTAATACAGCTCACCAGTTAAATGTAAATTGTTTGGAAGGATAATTAAAGCGGTAACTCTTCCGCTCATTCTTGTTTTTGAAATGAACAATATTGATCTGATCTTCACGATAGCTGTACAAAAGATCATTAAACACTGTGGCTGATTTAAACGCAGCGGTATTTGATGTAACAAGGTAGATCCAAACAGCTTCACCTTCCTGTTCAAACCCGATCATTTGTAAAGCAGCAGGTTTCCCATCAAGCTGCAAACGCAAATGCTTTTGCAGGTAGCTGTACAGCAATTGCTCATTCTCTTTTTTCTGCGCTGCATTCAGTATGTCCACTTTCCGGCTGTATTCTTTTTTCAATGTTTCTTCCATATCATCGGTAAAAATTTTACAGGAAACCTGCACCTCTTTTTCAGCCGGTTTGTATTCAAATTCCGTTACGCTCATGTAATACGGGTGTGCAGAGAAAGCTGTTAGCAATAAGCCGATGGCCATAAGTAAGAAAAGCCGACGGATCATAGCCGACGGGGCACTCCCTGCTAAAGACTTACCGCTATCTACTACCGGCTTGCTTTCAATGAGCCGCTTATATAATACTGCCACCATTTTCATATTAAATTTCAAGGTTACAAACTTCTGCTTTATTTTCCGAGTTCAACCACTTGTGCTTAAAAATGGGGGATTTTGTGTTTTATTTAAGGGAAGGGTTCTATCATATTACAGACTGGAAGGGATACGATCATATCCTTTTTGTAATGGCACTCTGTCTACCCTATTTTCTGAAAGACTGGAAGCAGGTGCTGGTACTCATCACTGCATTCACCGTTGGCCACAGCATTACATTAGCACTCAGCGTTTTTAATAAAATACTGGTGAGCAGTACATGGATCGAGTTTTTGATACCTGTTACCATAATGCTCACAGCCATTGAAAACCTGTTGCGTAACAGTCAGCAGCCAAAACATGTGAAACTCCGTTATGTTTCTGCCCTGCTCTTTGGCCTTATTCATGGCATGGGTTTCAGCAATTACCTGAAAAGCATGATGGGGAAAAGTGAAAACATTGTTACACAGCTATTGGCGTTTAACATTGGACTGGAGCTTGGGCAACTATTGATCGTGCTTGCTGTTTTACTGATTTCCTTCATCTTTGTGCGCCTTCTTAATGTGAAACAGCGTGATTGGACGGTTTTTGTGAGTGGAGGAATTTTTGGTATTTCATTGATCATGGCGCTTGAACGCCTACCGTTATAAAAGCAGAAAAAATCTGAACTATGCATACTCGTTTTTTAATTGGTTGTTTATTGCTTACCGCTGTAAGTGTGGCACAACCACCGCAAAGCAATCCCGGCAGTAATCATGGCAACCGCTTTGAGCAACTGGGCTATTTATTACAAAGCCCGAATGAATACCGTACGGCCAGCGGTGCTCCCGGCCCGAAGTACTGGCAGCAAAAAGCCGATTACGACATCAGTGTTGAACTGGATGAAGCCAATCTGCGTTTAACCGGTACCGAAACCATTACGTATTTCAACAACTCTCCTGATCAGTTGACTTACCTGTGGTTACAGATCGATGGTAATATTCACCATCCCGATCATGATTACCTCCGTAACGGCCGCAACCGTATGGATGCAACCATGAGCAATGCCCAACTGGTGAACATTGAAAAATGGCGTGTGGCAAAAGAAAATGATCTTGGTGTTAAGATCACAAAGCTGACAGATGCCACAGGCAATTCATTAAAGTACACCGTTAACCAAACCATGATGCGTGTTGATCTGCCAACTGCATTGAAACCCGGACAAAAATTTATTTTAAAGATCGACTGGAATTACAAAATTCCTGATCGTGGTGTGTGGGGAAGCCGTGGTGGTTACGAACTGTTTCCTGAAGATGGAAATGCCGTATTTACCATGAGCCAGTTCTATCCACGTCTGGCTGTGTACAGCGATTTTACCGGATGGCAGAACACGCAGTTCAGCGGTGGTGCAGAGTTTGCATTAACGTTCGGCAATTTTAAAGTAAAGATGACTGTACCATCTGATTTTGTTGTTGCTGCAACAGGCGAATGCCAGAACTATAATCAATTGCTTACACCTGCACAACAGCAACGCTGGAAACAGGCACAAACTGCAAAGGATGTGGTGGAAGTAGTTACGCTGGATGAAGCGAAAGCAAATGAAAAAGACAGATCTACCGATAAAAAAACATGGATCTACTCTGCTGAAAACGTTCGTGATTTTGCATGGGGTGCCAGCCGCAAGTTTATCTGGGATGCTATGCCAACCTATGTTGAAGGCAAGAAGATCATGAGCATGAGTTATTATCCCAAAGAAGCGTATGCACTTTACCGTAAGTATTCAACAAAGGTTACTGCACATACGTTGAAAATCTATTCAAAGCATACAATTCCTTATCCTTATCCTGTGGCTATTTCTGTTGAAGCATCGCAGGGTATGGAGTATCCAATGATTGCGTTCAACTATGGCCGTACAGAAAAAGATGGCACTTATAGTGAAGCAACCAAGTATGGAATGATCGGTGTGGTGATCCACGAAGTGGGTCATAACTTCTTCCCGATGATTGTTAACAGTGATGAACGCCAGTACTGGTGGATGGATGAAGGGTTGAATACCTTCACACAGTTCTTAACCGAAGGCGAATTTGACAATAACTATCCTTCACGTCGTGGTCCTGCACACTTGATCACTGATTATATGAAGTTGCCAAAAGAT
>NZ_CAMLGT010000364.1 GCF_946479605.1 uncultured Lacibacter sp. | reverse complement strand
TGGGTGTTGCAGGTACAATTATAAATAAACGATCTGTTCTTAATTATGCGGTATACACCAACAGGAGCAGGTTTGAATTTCATAATCAGTAGTTTTAGCATACAAAACTATACGGCCGGCCATTCCTGGCTGGCCTCTTTTTTAACAACAGTATGCAGGGGCAATTGTTTTTATGAACAAAGAATTTCTGTTTTCACTGCTATTTGTTTTTATCTCCGCAACAGCAAGTACACAATCAACTGTTCAAAAAATAGTACTGCATCAACAATGGCAATTCAGTGAGCAAAACAAAAACAAATGGTATGCAGCAAAGGTGCCCGGCACAATCCATACCGATCTGCTGAACAATAAGCTTATTCCCGATCCTTATTACCGTGCTAACGAAAAAAAACTGCAATGGATCGGCGAAACCAATTGGGAATACAAAACAACATTTGCTGCAAGTGCGTCTCTATTGCAGAAGAAAATGATTGAACTGGTGTTCGATGGCCTGGATACGTATGCAGATGTGTATTTGAATGGTCAGCTTCTTTTTTCTGCTGACAACATGTTTCGCCAGTGGAAAGCTGATGTGAAACAATTACTGAAGCCAAACAATACCTTACTGATCCGCTTTGCATCAGCCAAAAACAAAGTTGATTCTATTGCTAAATCGAAACTTCCGTTTGTGTTGCCCGACAATGCAAGAACCTATGCCCGCAAAGCACAATATCATTTCGGTTGGGACTGGGGTCCAACACTCATTACCTGTGGCATCTGGAAAAACGTTTACCTGGAAGCATGGAATGAACGGCCTGTAGAAAAATCATTCACTGCAGTTAATAAAGTTGAACTTGTACAAGAACCCGATCAATACGGTACAACATTTTATTTTAAGATCGATGGCAGGCCTGTGTACATGAAGGGAGCGAATTATATTCCTTCCGATATGTTCACCACACGTTTAACAAAAGAAGACTATCGCAAAATACTGATGCTGGCGAAAGATGCGAACATGAATATGCTGCGTGTATGGGGTGGCGGTATTTATGAAGATGATGTGTTTTATGATCTCTGCGATGAGTTGGGTATTTACATCTGGCAGGATTTTATGTTTGCAGGAGCAATGGTTCCGGGTGATGAAAAGTTTTTTAATAACGTAAAAGAAGAAGTCAAATATCAAATCAAGCGATTGCGTCATCATAAATCAATTGTAGTGTGGTGCGGCAATAACGAAGTAGATGAAGCATGGCATCAATGGGGATGGCAAAAACAGTTCAGTTTACATGGTCAGGATTCAGCACGAGTGTGGAATGATTATGTGCGTTTGTTTCGTGACAGTATTGCTGCGTGGGTAAATGAGTTTGACGGTACACGGCCTTATGTAAGTACATCGCCAACAAACGGATGGGGACGTGCAAAAAGTATTACCGAAGGTGATAGTCATTACTGGGGTGTTTGGTGGGGATTGGAGCCTGTGGAAATTTTTGAACAAAAGACCGGCCGCTTTGTGAGTGAATACGGCATGCAGGCAATGCCCAACTACAGCAGTATTGAAAAATTTACAGTACCACAGGATCGTTTTCTTTTTTCTGATGTCATCAATCAGCATCAGAAAGCGGGTAATGGATTTGCAAAAATTCAATCGTACCTGCATCGTTACTTTCTGGATTCAGCAAAAGTGAAACAACTATCGTTGCAGGATTATACTTATCTCACCCAATGTTTGCAGTATTACAGTTTTAAAAATGCAATCGCCATTCATCGCAGCAAAGAACCTTACAACATGGGTACCTTGTTATGGCAGCTGAACGATTGCTGGCCGGTTGCGAGTTGGAGTATTACCGATTACAGTCGTGAACCAAAAGCTGCCTGGTATGCTGTAAAAGAAGCGTATCGTGATGATGTGAAACCGGTAAGAGACAGTGTGTATCCTAAAGACCTCCTTTTAAAGAAGCCTTCGTTTGTAATCAGGCATGAAGGCGAGAACCTGTTCAGCATTGTAAGTAATGTGGATGCGAAATACGTGTACTTATATAAGCAACAAACCTTTTTTGCTATCGATGATAACTATTTTGATTTGAAAGCAGGTGTAAAGAAATACCTGCATGTGAAGAACAGGTATTTTTCAACAAGAGAAATTCCAACGATCAAAATCAAATCGCTAGTTGATGTGTTGGGCAAATGATGATGTAAAAAGCTATCAGTAAATAATATAAAGTGATGAAGAAACTATTGATTGTGCTTGTGTTTTTTGTTTCGGTAAAAACAAATGCACAGCAAAAAACAGATCCCGCAACGATTAAAGAAAAAATGCAGTGGTTTGCCGATGCCAAGCTGGGCATTTTTATTCATGCCGGTATTTATGCGGTGAATGGTATTGATGAATCGTGGAGCTTTCATAACAAAAAGATCAGTTATGTCGATTACATGAAACAGCTGAAGGGATTCACCTTGAAGAATTATGATCCTGCTGCATGGGCCGATCTCATCCAGGAAAGCGGCGCAAGATATTCGGTGATCACTGCAAAACATCATGATGGTGTTGCAATGTATGATACCAAAATGAACAAGCTGAGTACGGTACAGGCAACACCTGCAAAAAAAGATATGATCAAGCCTTTCTTTGAAGAGCTGCGGAAACGCAACATCAAGTGCGGTGCTTATTTTTCATTGCTCGATTGGAGTCACCCCGATTATCCCGGTTTCTTAAACGACAGCAGCCGTTATAAAATCGCCAATGATTATGAACGCTGGAACCGTTATCGTGCTTTTTTCCAGGGGCAGATCAAAGAGATTAACACGCTGTTCAAACCCGATCTCTGGTGGTTTGATGGCGATTGGGAACGCAGTGCAGAAGAATGGGAGTCGCAAAAAGTAAGAAGTATGATCTTGGCTGCTAATCCACATGCAATCATCAACGGACGTTTGCAGGGCTATGG
>NZ_CAMLGT010000363.1 GCF_946479605.1 uncultured Lacibacter sp. | reverse complement strand
GCACAGGATAAAAAACTGTTTCAAGATCATGATAACCATCTTCCCGTTTGTTGAGGATCTGTAAACCGAGATTGATTTTGCAGTTGGGAAAAGAGATCATTCAGTGAATGAAAAATAAAAAATGAATAATGTGGAATGAAAAAGTAATGGAACCCAATTATCATTTATCCATTATCCCTTTATCCACTATTTTTTTCTGTTCGAGAGCTCATCACGGATGGCAATGGCCCGGATATAATCTTCCTGCTCCAGTACATCGTTGAGCAGACTTTGCAGTTCTTCAATGCTCAATGATTTCAGGTCTTCTTTTTCACCGCTTTCGTTGGTGCTGGTTACTGGTACTTCTTCTTTTTTCTTCTCTTCGTCTTCCATTAAAATACCGGCACTTTCTAAAATATGTTCGTAAGTATAAATGGGGCAGCCAAAACGAACGGCTAATGCAAGGGCATCGCTGGTGCGGCTGTCGATCTCCACCGTATCATGATCGGTAGAGCAAAGGAGTTTGGAATAGAAAATACCTTCCTGCAGATCGTTAATCACAATTTCATGCAGTTCCACGTTAAAAGCCATCATGAAATTCTTCATCAGGTCGTGGGTAAGGGGGCGACTGGGTTGCATGCGTTCAAGCGCCACAGCAATAGCCTGAGCTTCAAAACCACCAATAACTATCGGTAAGCGACGCAGTCCGTTTACTTCTCCCAACACTACAGCGTAGCTGTGCGTTTGGGTAATGCTGTGCGAAAGGGCAACTATTTCCAGTTCGATCTTTTTCATAACCTGTCGGCAAATTTAAGGGCTTTGTCGGTAAATTCTGATGACTATTCAAAAACCCATTTTGGTTTATTTGCCAGTTTAAGGCGTAAGCTTTCAAGTTGATAATGTTCGGGCAAAAGAAATGCAGCCTCATCCATTTGCTTCTGTTCCAGCCTTACAACTTTTAGCAGGTCTGCTTCTGTTTCGCCCACTAACATTGAAAGCCCCATTACGATCCTGTTGCCCAAGAAGTAATCACTGAACATAGGCAATATGGACAGATCGAAATCTTTTGAAAGCGTAATGCTGTCTGCTATCCAAATGTAGAGATGAGGTATTTCAGCTCCATCTTTTTTTACTTCATAACCTGTACAAACGATGCCAGCTATGGAGCGTTTGCGGAATGTTTGTTTTAGACGGTTGAATTCTACAGTTGTAGTATCGTTCAGGTCAAAGACCCGGACCAGTCGTTTTGTTTTTTGCGAATCGGGATAAACAACATACGTACCCGGCTCATTTCCGCCGATAAATATCGTTTCCGAATTTACCTTTCTCATGGCATCAACTGGCTGTGTGATATCGCCTTGAATTCTGGCTCGACCGTTTTTGATGGAAAAGAAGAAATCGTGCGAGTCATCTGCATTCATGCCAAGCTTATAGTAAATATTTCCCTCGAATATTTTTTGTGCTTTTGCAAAAAAGGGAACTGTGCAGATGATAGCAGCCAGTGCAAGAGAAGAAAGGGTGTTTTGAAAGAAGGTCATTTGTATGTGCTGGTTTAGACAAATATAATTTCTAAAGCTGATTGATAAGACCAAAAAAGCCGTGATGTTTTGCATCACGGCTGAACAATATTTCTAAAACTAAGATCAGGCTACTCCCTTCATCTTCTTTACCTCAGCAATCAGCTTCGGTACCACTTCAAACGCATCGCCCACTATGCCGTAGTCGGCTGCTTTAAAGAAAGGTGCTTCCGGATCTTTATTGATCACCACTATTACTTTACTGCGGTTAACACCTGCAAGGTGCTGAATAGCGCCGCTGATGCCAATGGCCACATAAAGATTTGGAGCAATGGCACCGCCTGTTTGTCCAACGTGTTCGTGGTGCGGACGCCAATGTGCATCGGCCACCGGGCGACTGCAGGCTGTAGCAGCACCGAGCAAACCGGCCAGTTCTTCAACCATGCCCCAGTTTTCAGGTCCTTTTAATCCACGGCCACCACTTACCACCAGTTCAGCTTCGCTTAACGGAACCTGTCCGGTTACTTTATTGGTGGCGGTTACTTTTACTTTTGCTGCATCAACCGTTACATTCGCTGCAACAACTTCTGCCGAGCCTTCGCCTGCAACTGTCTGGAATGAATTGGGACTGATAGAAACGATCTTTACTGCAGTATTGATGGCAATTTTTGCAAAGGCTTTGCCACTAAACACCGCTTTCTTAACAACAAATCCATTGCTTGTATCGGGCAATCCAACAGCACCGGTTACCAATCCTGCTTTTAAACGTGCACTCAGGCGAGGCGAAACCGCTTTGCCTGTTACATTATGCGACAGAACGATCACAGTGGCACCGGCAGCAGTTGCCACATCGGCAATTGCTTTGGTATAAACCTGCGCATCGAAATGATTGAATGCTTCGTTTGCAACATGATGAATTTTTGTAACACCGTATTTGCCCAACGCAGCAATATCATCACCCACCGTTCCTAATAACACGCCCTCGGCACTAGTGCCTAATTGTTTTGCTAACTGTGCACCATAAGTCAATGCTTCAAACGAAGATTTTTTTACATGGCCATCAGCAGCATCAATGAATATTAAAACGCTCATATAATTTAAAAATTTGAAGATTTGAAAATTTGAAAATGGGAGAAGTTGAGTGAATGGCTAATTTTCAAATTAGCACATTTTCAAATTCTCAAATTACCTTGGCTTCCTCATGCAGCAACTTAATCAACTCTCCTGCATTTTCTGCATCTACTAATTTCACACCGGCTTTAGCAGGTGGTAATTCAAACGATGCAACAGATGTTAATGCATCCACAGCAACAGGTTCTACTGCCTTCAACGGTTTGGTACGTGCACCCATAATACCTTTCATGTTGGGAATTCGTTGTTCGGCCATACCTTTCTGGCAGCTTACCACAACAGGAAGATTTACTTCGCAGGTTTCTT
>NZ_CAMLGT010000362.1 GCF_946479605.1 uncultured Lacibacter sp. | reverse complement strand
TTTCTGTAAATGAATTGAACAAAGCCGGCCAAGTGCCGGCTTTGTTTTTTAGAGTTATTTAACAGGAATAGCGAAATTAAATTTGCTCATCTACGATATTTCCGTAGATTTACGAAAAATTCGTAGAGATGCTTGAAAAGCTCACGCAACAGGAAGAAGAAGCCATGCAGGCCGTTTGGCGCAAAGGCGAAGGGAATGTAAAATCGTTCCTTGAGTTTTTAGATGAGGAGATACCTTATACCACACTTGCATCTACCATTAAAAACCTGGAGAAGAAAGGTTATGTGGAAAGCAGGCTGGTAGGGAATGCTTATGTATACAAGCCTGCTATTACGGAAGAAGATTATAAAAAGAAATTTATGAATGGCTTTGTAAAAGAGTATTTCGAAAACTCATACAAAGAGCTGGTGAATTTTTTTGTGGAGCAGAAAAAATTATCGCCAAAGGAGTTGAAGGAAATTGTGGAGATGATAGAAGGGAAGAAGTAGTGGTTAGCTGATAGTCAAAAGTCGTGAGTGTTGAATTGCAAACTTTTGTTCAATTCTACTCCTAACGATGAATGGTTCAGGAAAAGAAAAATAATTATTAATAGCCGGGCCTCCCTCTCTACCGGAGAGGGAACGAGGGTGAGGCCGTTCAAATTTTCAAATTACGATGCCTGTTCTTATTGAATACCTGCTGAAAGTGTCCATTGCATTGGTACTGGTTTATTTGTTTTACCAGTTATTGCTGAGGCGCTTAACATTTTATAACTGGAACCGCTGGTACCTTGCCGGTTATTCACTGTTGTGTTTTGTAATTCCGTTTATGAATATTACTGATTTCCTGTTCAGGCATGAGCTGGAGCAGGCGCAGCTTGTACAGTTTGTACCTGTGTATAATCTTAAGTTAACAGATAAAGGATTTGAATGGAATACATGGACCATTACACTTGCATTGCTTGCCATTGGTATGCTGATAATGAGTGTGCGAATGTTGCTTCAGCTGTTCAGCCTCAGGCAAATCAAAGCAAAAGCAAAATTGCTGAATGATGGCGAGGTAAAACTCTTTGATGTAGATGAACAAATTGTACCATTTTCGTTTAACAACGGCATTTATATCAACAGCAAGCTTCATACAGAAACAGAGTTGAAAGAAATCATCCGCCATGAATTTGTGCATGTAAAACAACGGCACAGCTTTGATATTTTATTGGCGGAAATACTTTGCACTGTTTTATGGTTTAATCCCATTGCCTGGTTTATCCGCAAAGCCATTCGCCAGAACCTGGAGTTTATTGCAGATGAAAAAGTGTTGCAGGATGGTGTAGATAAAAAACAATACCAATACCTGTTGCTGAAAGTTGTTGGCAACACCAACTACAGTATTGCTCCCAATTTTAATTTCTCATCACTTAAAAACCGAATCATCATGATGAATCAAATCAAATCGGCACGTGTGCAGGCCATCAGGTTCCTGTTTGTGCTTCCACTGATAGCAGTGCTGCTGCTTGCTTTCAGACAGGTAACAGATAAAGAACCGGTGTTTGATCAGCAAGCCGTGCTGCTTTCTGATACCATACCGGCCACTGATATTGAAAACATAAACGTTAACAAAAACAACGGAGAGAAAACTGTGACCATTACCTTAAAGAATGGTACAACTGAAACCTATAATCTGAACGACGAGAAACAAAAAGCTGCTTTTGAAAAGAAGTATGGCAAATTGGATAAACTGATCCCGCAGCCACCAGCTCCACCATCTGTTATTAAAGCCGAAAATATTGAGTCCATCAATGTGAGCAAGGAAGAAGGAAAAGATAATATCCAGATCCGTTTGAAAGATGGTACAATCGAAACCTACAATGTAAAAGACCCCGAACAAAAAGCAGAGTTAGAGAAAAAGTATGGTGTTACATCAACCATTAACTTAAGACCTGTTACACCAACTGTTCCGCAACACGAGTCGGTTGAGCTGAATGAAAAAGGCTATTACCTTACCATTGCTGATAATCTTGGCGAATGCATTGTTGTAGTAAAAGACAAAAAGAAAAATATTGTAGAAGCATTGAAGCTTACTGACTGGAATAAGAATGAAGCTGCTTATGAAAAAAAGTATGGAAAAATTCCACCACCTCCACCTCCGGCACCAGCAGTTGTTTCAAACATATCAATTGCAACTTCACCTTCAGCTGTGAGTGCCCCTGCATCAGTCAATGTCACTTCTCCTGTATCGCAGGTAGAGGAAGTAACAGTAACCGGCTATGCTAAACCAACAACGGTTACAGTAACACCGGTAGTAGTAGAAGGTAAACCTGTAAGCGCAACAGCAACAGTAAAACCAGGAGCTGCAGCGAATGTAAACGAAGTAACAGTTACCGGTTATGCAACAAAGAAAAATTCAGTAAATGCAATAACGGTTGAAGGCAAACCCTCTACTGGAGGTATTACCAGTAAAAAAGGAAATGTTACAATAGGTTTTGGCAATGGCGTAAATACAGAAAATGTTCTTTACATCCTCAATGGCAGGGAAATAGATTACCGTGAACTCGAAAAAGTAGATGTTACTACAATTGAGAGTATAAGTGTACTAAAAGGGGAGAATGCAGAAAAACTGTACGGCACCAAAGGAAAAAACGGAGTGATCCTGATCAAGACTAAAAAATAATTAAATCAACATCGCTTATTTATAACGCCATTAAGAAAGCTTCAGTTAGTTCAATCGTTAAACCTTATCATTATCAGAAAAGCGGATCGTTTTAAAAAACGATCCGCTTTTTTATTGATTGACAAGTTTAATCAGTTCGACAGTTGGTAATCCGCCATCGTAGTAATGAAGTAATTCACCTTTCTTATTATAAACAGTAATCAGTGGCAGGTAATGGTTGTGGAAATATTTTGGAAAGAAATACAACACGTCACGACCCATTACAATATTCTTATAAGATGAAATTTTGTATTATTCGTAAAAC
>NZ_CAMLGT010000361.1 GCF_946479605.1 uncultured Lacibacter sp. | reverse complement strand
ATCCGTAACAACCTCAACTTTATTTTAGAAGCGCCCGGTTGCGAAAGCAATATGTATGGTTTGTATTGTGTAAAAGGAAATACACATGTCGATAATCATACCATCGTTGATAACCAGCAACCACACAGCTTAAGCAACGAATTGTACAAAGGCATCATCGATGAAAATGCAACAGGTGTTTTCAACGGCAAGATCTTTGTTCGTCAGGATGCACAAAAGACAAATGCATACCAAAGCAACAAGAACGTGTTGTTAAGCGATACGGCTACAGTGAACACCAAACCACAGTTGGAGATTTTTGCTGATGATGTGAAATGTTCGCATGGTTGTACAATTGGTCGCTTGGATGATGAAGCATTGTTTTATTTACAGGCTAGAGGTGTTGGTGAAAAAGCGGCGAAGGCATTGTTGTTACATGCATTTGCAGTTGAGATTTTGGACAAGATCGAACTGGAACCGATTCGTCAGTATGTTGATCAAATCATTTCTGAGCGTTTGGATTTTGAAATTTAGTTAACTAACCACAGAGGCACAGAGACACGGAGATGAATACAAACGAATACAGTTTGAATAATATTTCCGGAGCAATTGTAGATTGCTCAATTCGGGTTCATAAAGAATTAGGACCAGGTTTGCTTGAAAGTGTTTATGAGGTTTGTTTAATGAAGGAACTCTTAGCGGAAGGATTAACTGTAAGAAGACAAGTGGCACTGCCTGTATTTTACAAAGGCGAAAATATTGGGCTTGATTTTAGAATTGATTTGTTGGTTGAAGAGGAAGTAATTGTTGAGCTAAAAGCAGTCGATACTTTACTTCCAATTCATGAAGCACAATTGCTTACCTATTTGAAGCTGTCGGAAATGCATTTGGGCTTATTGATAAACTTTAATGTAAAACTTTTAAAAGATGGCATTAAGCGTATGGTTTGGTAAACTCTGCGTCTCTGTGTCTCTGTGGTGAATATGATAGATACGTTAACACATACCGCTTTTGATGTACAGGCTATTCGCCAACACTTCCCGGTGTTGAACCGTGTGGTGAAAGGAAAGCCATTAGTATATTTTGATAACGCTGCAACAACGCAGAAGCCACAAGTGGTGATTGATGCACTGGCAGATTATTATAAAAACTACAACGCCAATATTCACCGTGGTATTCACTCGCTGGCCGAAGAAGCAACAGCTGCTTACGAAGCAACGAGAGATACGGTGCAGCAATTCATCAACGCCAAAGAACGTGAAGAAATTATTTTCACAAGGGGCGTAACAGAAAGCATCAACTTAGTTGCTTACACCTGGGCACGCACCAATCTGAAAGCAGGAGATGAAATCATCATCAGTGGCATGGAACACCACAGCAATATTGTTCCCTGGCAATTGATTGGAGAAATGACCGGAGCAAAATTGAAAGTGATACCGGTTAATGATAGCGGAGAATTGATCATGGAAGAGTTTCATCAGCTCTTAACTGAAAAAGTGAAGTTGGTTTCTGTTGTTCATGCATCCAATTCATTAGGTACCATCAATCCTGTTAAAGAAATCATTGATGCAGCGCATAAAGTTGGTGCAGTAGTCATGATCGATGGTGCACAATCAACCGTGCATTTAGATATTGATGTGCAGGAACTGGATTGTGATTTCTTTGCTATCAGTTCACACAAAGTATATGGCCCCACTGGTATTGGTGTATTGTATGGTAAACGTGCATTGCTCGAAGCCATGCCTCCGTTTATGGGTGGTGGTGAAATGATCAAAGATGTGTCGTTTGAAAAAACAACCTGGAACGATCTCCCTTACAAGTTTGAAGCAGGTACACCCAATATTGCCGATACGGTTGCATTGAAAGCTGCACTTGATTTTGTAAGCGGCATTGGTAAATCAACAATCCGCAAGTACGAAGATGAATTGCTGCGTCATGCAACGGAGCAATTGCAAAGCATTGACGGAATCCGTTTAATTGGAACTGCAAAACAGAAAGTAAGTGTAGCATCCTATGTAGTGGAAGGTGTGCATCCACAGGACTTAGGTATCCTGTTGGATAATCAGGGAGTGGCTGTGCGTACAGGGCATCACTGTACACAACCGTTGATGAACCGTTTTGGTATTCCCGGTACAACAAGAGCAAGTTTTGCGATGTACAACAGCAAAGAAGAAATTGATGTGATGATCGCAGGCTTACATAAAGCAATTAAGTTATTACGATGAGCGAAATAAAATCAATAGCAGAAACAGAAGAAGAAATTGTGGATGAGTTTTCGTTGTTTGATTCATGGGATGAGAAGTATGAGTATATCATCGATATGGGGAAGAAACTGAAGCCGCTGGAAGACGAACATAAGAAAGACGAAAACAAGATCAAAGGATGCCAGAGTACGGTATGGATGGTAAGTGAGTTGAAGGATGGAAAAGTGTACTACCGTGCAGAAAGCGATGCAGTGATTGTAAAAGGATTGGTGAGTATGCTCATTCGTGTATTGAGCGGACATGCGCCACAGGAGATCATTGATGCAAAGCTGGACTTTATTGATAAGATCGGCATGAAGCAACACCTGGCACAAACAAGAAGCAATGGCTTGCTGAGCATGGTGAAACAAATGAAACTGGATGCCACTGTTTACCAGGCAAAGGCGGGAATGAATTAAGAAGAAGTAAAACGATTTGTGATGGACAAAGAAGCACTGAAAGAAAAGATCATCGAAAAACTGCAAACGGTATTTGATCCCGAGTTGCCGGTGAATATCTATGATCTTGGATTGATCTATAATATCGACATCAACGATAAAGGTTATGCCAACATTACGATGACGTTAACAGCGCCCAGTTGCCCTGCAGCCCAATCGTTGCCAGTGGAAGTAGATCAGAAAACAAGAGAAGTGGAAGGTGTTACCGATGTAAACGTGATGATTACCTGGACGCCGAAGTGGGAGAAGAGTATGATGAGTGAAGTGGCAGCTTTGGAATTAGGATT
>NZ_CAMLGT010000360.1 GCF_946479605.1 uncultured Lacibacter sp. | reverse complement strand
ATGGACGAAGTGTGTACGGCTTTGAAAAAAGATCCTGTTGCATTTCGTTTAGAGTTACTGAAAAAAGCAAAAGAACAAACAGTTGGAAAGATCAATTACGATCCCGAAAAATATAAAAGTGTGATTGATCTTGTCGTGAAGATGAGCAAATGGGGCACCAAAACACCCGGTGTGTTCAGAGGGTTTTCAACATGGTTTTCGTTTGGTTCATATGTAGCGCAAGTGGTGGATGTACAAATGGTGGATGGACAACCAAAGGTGAAGAAAGTGTATTGTGCCGTTAACTGTGGCCGTGTCATTAATTTGAGCGGTGCAGAAAACCAGGTACAGGGCTCTATTGTTGATGGTATCTGTCATGCCATGTTCCCGAAAGTTACGTTTGTAAATGGAGCCGTGGTTGAAACAAACTTTCATCAATATAAATTTTTACGCATGAAGGATGCACCAACAGAAATTGAGGTGCAGTTTGTTGAAAGTGATGAAGCTCCAACCGGCTTGGGTGAACCTGCTTTGCCGCCAGTAACCGCAGCTTTGGCCAACGCTATTTTTGCAGCAACAGGAAAGCGTTTACGTAAGTTGCCGTTTGCAGAACAGTTGGGTTAGTTCAGTATTTACATGACGAAAGAGATCAATGAAATAATTGCAGCATACAAACAGGCGACGCAGAAGGGAAAGAAATCTGCGTTGGCAACGGTGGTGTATGTGGAAGGTTCTTCGTATCGTCGGCCCGGTGCACGCATGCTCGTAGAAGATGACGGACGGATGACAGGTGCCATCAGTGGCGGATGTTTAGAAGGTGATGCATTACGAAAAGCATTGCTGGCAATTCATCAAAACCAAAACAAACTCGTTACCTACAATTCGATGGAGGATGAAGATGTTGAGTTTGGTGTGCAGTTGGGTTGTAATGGTATTGTACATATTTTGTTTGAACCGATTGATGCTGCTGACGAAAATAATCCCATCGCTTTATTGGAACGTTCGCAGTTGTACAGAAGAGAAACCGTTATCGTTACCTTGTTCTCGCTCAATAATTTTCATGGTCATCAGCCCGGCACCTGTTTCTTTCTTGATACAGAAACTTCATTAGCGAAGATTGAAGATGCAGGTTTACTCACACATATTCAAGCCGATGCTGCAACTTTTTTACGTGCAGGTACTTCTTCCTTTAAAGAATATGCAGCATTTGAATTAACCGCTTTTGTTGAATTGGTACAGCCTGCTGTTTCACTTGTTATTGTTGGTGCAGGTAATGATGCATTTCCATTGGTTGAAATGACAAAAGTATTGGGATGGCAGATCACCGTTGCAGATGGCCGATCCACACATGCCAATGCGCAACGTTTTCCAGGTGTTCAACACTTGCTTACAGGAAAACCTGAAGAGATCATCAGCCAACTTTCGCCCGATGATTGGACGGTATTTGTATTGATGACACATAATTACAAGTATGACCTGGCAATGTTGAAGCAGCTGCTGCAAATCAACTGCCGGTATATCGGCACACTCGGGCCAAAGAAACGTTTGGAGCGCATGTTCGATGAACTACAAGAAGATGGCATCACCATAACGGATGAACAACGGGCAACGATTCACGGGCCGATTGGTCTCGACATAGGCGCTGAAGCAGCAGAAGAAATTGCATTGTCAGTGTTGGCAGAAATAAAAGCTGTATTTGCAGAACGTACTGGAGGCTTTTTAAAGAACCGTTCTGTCAGTATTCATACCCGCAATGAATTGGAATTACAGAAAGCAGGCAGCAATGGCAAATGAACAAATGCATAGCAATCATACCGGAGTTATACTACTCGCTGCAGGTGCATCATCCCGTTTAGGTTCTCCGAAACAATTATTGGATTTTGCCGGTTCAAAGCTGTTGCAACATGCGATTGATACAGCACTCGCATCCGATGCAATGCACGTTGTTGTCGTGTTGGGCGCAAATGCAGAGATCATCAAACAGGAATTAAAAGAAACGACAGCTGCAATAGTCGTGAATGATGCATGGAAAGAAGGAATGGCTTCCAGCATCCGCTTCGGTTTACAAACGTTGGTGAAATTGAATACGGAAGTTGAAGCAGTTGTTTTCATGGTGGCCGATCAACCGTTTGTAACCGCCGACTTATTAAATGAGTTGATGGAACTAAACAAAAAAGAACAGCACAACATTGTTGCAAGTAAATATGGAACTACTTTTGGAACACCGGTATTGTTTAGCAAACGTTTCTTTCCTGAACTGATGGAATTAACAGGGGATACAGGGGCAAAAAGCCTGGTTCGAAAATATCAGAACGAAGCAGCGTTTGTTCCTTTTCCGAAAGGAGAGATTGATATTGATACGATGGAAGACTATGAAAAGGCGAAAGGTGGAGGGTTTAAGGCGTGAGGAAGAAAGCACCCCACGTTACACCTGCCAACCCGATAACATAGAGATGATAGAAGTCTTGAATCGTTTTCCTTAAACCTTACAGCTTATACCCTAAACCCGAAAAAAGTGATTTCCGTAGCAGAAGCAAAACATATTATTTCAACAACTGTAACAGCATTACATCCTATTACAGTTCCGTTGTTACAGGCAAGAGGAAAAGTACTGGCTGCAGATGTAGTTGCAACAGTTGATATTCCTGCCTTTCCGCAATCGGCGATGGATGGTTATGCATTTGCTTTTGATGATCTGCAGAAAGAATTGATCATCGAAGGAGAAATGGCTGCAGGAAGTTCTTCAACTGTTGAAGTAACGACCGGGAAAGCCATCCGCATTTTTACTGGTGCACCTGTACCTGCAGGAGCTGATACTGTAGTGATGCAGGAAAAAGTAAGAACAGAAAACGGTGTGTTGATCATTGAAGATGATAAACTGCAACGCAACAGCAATGTTCGTTCGATAGGTTCTGAAATAAAAGCAGGAAAGTTGGCCTTGCCGAAAGGAAGCTTGCTTACCGCTGCAGCGATTGGTTTTTTAGCAGGGATTG
>NZ_CAMLGT010000359.1 GCF_946479605.1 uncultured Lacibacter sp. | reverse complement strand
AATGCTTCCGCAGGTGAATTAACGATGGGTTCATTTTCGTTGAACGAAGTATTTAATAAAATAGGTACGCCCGTTTTTGAACGAAACGCATCGATCAACGCATAATATCTTGGTGAAACTGTTTGATCAACAGATTGCAAACGACCAGTACCATCCACATGCGTTACAGCAGGGATTGTTGCTTTCTTATCTTCTTTTATCGGAAATACTTTTTCCATAAAAGGCACCACATCGGTGACAGTAAAATACTCTTCCACATACTCTTTTAAGATGGATGGAGCAAAAGGTCGGAAACTTTCTCTTCGCTTGATCTTTGCATTCAACAGGTCTTTGGCATCGCTTCTTCTGGGATCAGCAAGGATCGAACGGCCACCCAATGCTCTCGGACCAAATTCACTTCTTCCGCTGAACCAGCCAATAACACCAGCGTTTACCAAACGGTCAGCTACATAATGATAAAGTTCGCTGTCGGGCAATTTTTTATACGAGATATTTCTTGATTGCAGATAGGCTTCAATTTCATCGTTATTAAAATGACTCCCTGTATAAGCACTCCAGATCGCTGGTTGACGGGGTTGCTGCAAGGTTTGATTATAAACATACAAGGCAGCTCCCATCGAAATACCTGCATCATGTCCTGCACTTGGGATATACACGTTGCTGAAAGGCGTATTGCGGGTGATCTTTCCATTAGCAACAGAATTTTGCGCCACACCGCCGGCAATACAAACATTCTTTAAGCCTGTCCGTTTTTGTAAAGCAGTTAAAATATGAAAGATCAGCTCTTCTGTAAAACGCTGTACCGATGCAGCCATATCCTTATGAAACTGCGTTAACTCTTCACCCTTCTGTCTTGCCTTACCAAGTTTTGCTTCAAACGCATCTGTAAACAAGCTGGCAACAACAGGTATATGATCTTCACCATAAGTAATGATCCCTTTGGTGGGATTTCTGAAATAAGAAAGATTCAGTTTAAATAATCCATCAGGAGTAAATTGAATTAACTCTCTTAGTTGATCAACATACCTTGCTTCACCATAAGGTGCAAGTCCCATCACTTTGTATTCGTCACCATAGTGAGGAAAGCCTAACCATTGCGTTAATGCTGTATAAAAAATACCAACGGAATGAGGAAAGTCAACCGAATCTAAAACTTCAATCTTGTTGCCACGACCAATACCGATCATGGTTGTGGTAAAATCACCCGAGCCATCAATAGATAATAACGCAGCTTCTTCAAACGGAGATGCAAAAAAAGCAGAGGCCAGATGACTGCGGTGATGCTCAACATGATGAATCTTCTTCTTCAACTCCGCTTTATCAATCGCTTCGATCTTCACAAACTCATCTTCAAGGGTAGACACTTTTTTGGCATTGCTCAAACGGTTACGCACAGCCGCCACACTGTTGCCCGGGTTTTGCAACAGGAACAATAGTTTTTTTCCAAGCTTGGCCCAGGGATCACGGCCAATAGCAATATGATCCACATCCTTTAAACTGACGCCTGCTTCTTTTAAACAAAATTCGACCGCCATAGAGGGAAAACCTGCCCAATGCTTTACACGACGGAAACGCTCTTCTTCAATTGCTGCGATCATCTTACCATCTACAAAAATCGCCGCACTGCTGTCTGCATGATAGGCGTTAATTCCAAGAACAATCATTCGGATAGAAATAAATTAATGGCCGCAAAGATAACCGTTCAGGCTATCCTGTGGCTGAAGTAAATAAAGTTTGATATTGCTGTTTAATAAGGTTTGTATCAACAAAATTTGCTCCTAATGCTGCAGCAGCCTTACTTCGTTCTGTTAGTTCAACAGCATCCATCGCTGCAAATTCAGCAATAGCAATTGACAGATCTTCATCAAGCCGGTTGATATCAGCTGTAAATCCTGCGTTCACATGCTGCAGATGTTTGAAAGGAGTGGTATTGGTCGTGATCACCGGTTTACCTGCACTCAGGGCTTCCAGCAACGCATGCCCGAAGTTCTCGCTTTTGCTGGGCATCATAAATACCTGGAACAATTCCATTGCTTTTGTTTTATCAGCAGGGGAAAGCTCGCCATGATACACAACCTTGATCGTTGAAGGAAGCGTTGCTATCACCGCTTCACATGCTTTCCAGTAAGCAGCATCTTTTACCGGCCCGTAAATATGCCATTGAATAACAGCAGTACTTTTCTGCAATGCTTGCAGAACGGCCAAATGATTTTTCATGGGACTGATCAGCGCTATGGTACCCATAACGAGTTCATTTGTTTTCTTTACCGGCATTGGGGCTATTGGCAACAGGTTGGGAAAATTTCCGGCAACAATGACATTCATTGTTTCACCAAACTGTTGCTTGATATACCCTGCTTCCTGTTCATCCGTTGCATGCCAGTGAACAGCTTTATGCCAGCCGGCTAATTTAAATAACGCTAAAAACAGTTTCTTCTTGAATGATTTCTGCGATAATGCACCGGGATGAAGCATGCCTCTTGCAGACAGGAGCAGCTTGCAGTTCGGATGCTGCTTACAATAAGCAACTGCATGCTGTAAAGGCCGGATATTAAAATGCAGGGAGAACAATCCGTTGATGAAGATAGCATCCGGCTGAATGGTTCCGATCAGGTCTTTCAGTTGAAAATGAGTTGAACCTGCATAGTCCCGGTAATAAACCGTTGCCTTCCCTTCCCAATCCATCCATTTATCTACGGAGATTCCTGGCAATGTTGATTGTTCATTCATTTCATGCGGCTTGCAGACAATAGACAAGTCATAAACATTGTACAATTGCCGCACTAAATTCACCAGCGATTGCACCGGTCCGCCCGCTTTCCATGCCGGGTAAAAATGATCGTAAAAAATAAGGATACGCTTTTTCAAAAACGTTAGTTACTCCTGATTACAAATGCCAATTGCCTTCCTTTCCCAATCCCCCATCCATTCAATGTTGGATTTTGGGTTTTCCATTCTTGGAATTTGGATTTTGATTCCTGGGTTTTCTC
>NZ_CAMLGT010000358.1 GCF_946479605.1 uncultured Lacibacter sp. | reverse complement strand
ATTCCTTATCCTTACCCCGTTGCTATTTCTGTTGAAGCATCGCAGGGTATGGAATACCCCATGATCGCTTTCAACTATGGCCGTACGGAAAAAGATGGCACCTACAGCGAAGCTACCAAGTATGGAATGATCGGCGTAATCATTCATGAAGTAGGTCATAACTTCTTCCCCATGATTGTTAACAGCGATGAAAGACAATACTGGTGGATGGATGAAGGGTTGAACACCTTCACACAATTCTTAACCGAAGGTGAATTTGACAACAACTATCCTTCACGCCGTGGTCCTGCACATTTGATCACTGATTATATGAAGTTGCCAAAAGATCAACTGGAACCAATTATGACCATGGGTGATAATGTTACACAGGTTGGGGCAAATGCCTATGCAAAAGCAGCAACAGGTTTAAACATTTTGCGTGAAACAGTAATGGGGCGTGAACTGTTTGATTATGCCTTCCGTGAATATGCACGCCGCTGGGCCTTTAAACATCCAACACCTGCTGATCTGTTCCGCACCATGGAAGATGCAAGTGCGGTTGATCTTGATTGGTTCTGGAGAGGTTGGTATTATGGTACAGAACCGGTTGATATCTCACTCGACAGTGTACGTTGGTTTAAAATGAATGATGCGTCAAATGCTGCTGCTTTCCAGCAAAAACAATTTGATGCGGTTCATAAGATCCGCAACAAGGAAGACAAGAGCATTGTGTATGCAACAGATGCCGATACAAGCCTTCGTGATTATTACTATTTCAATCCAGATGCTGATAACAAGTTTACACAACAGCAACGTGAAGCAGCTATCCCCATTGATAATGAAAATAAAAGCAAATGGGTGAATAAGAATTTTTATGAACTGAGCTTTACCAACAAGGGCGGCATGGTAATGCCGGTAATTGTTGAATGGACATTCAAAGATGGTAGCAAAGAAGTTGATCGTGTACCGGTGAGTGTTTGGAAACTCAACGAACAAAAGTTCACCAAAGTGTTCATCAAGGATAAAGAAGTAGCAGCCATCCGTATTGATCCGATGCGTGAAACAGCAGATATTGATGAAAGCAATAACTTATGGCCGGTGAAAGAAATGCCATCGAAGTTTAACCTGTTCCGCCAGGGCGGTGGCCCTGCACGTGGTGCAAGCACAGGTGGCAATTCTATGCAAAGGGCACAGAAGAATTAATGCATCCTGAGCGCAGTCGAGAACGAAGTATAAAAGGCGACAGTTGTACAACTGTCGCCTTTTTTTGTCATTTCGACGAAGGAGAAATCTGCTGGGCTTTGTTGTATAGTTGGGCAGATACCTCCTGCCGTTGGGATGACAGCTATTTTGAAGAGCAGAAATATTTATCTTCAACCCATGAAGTGAGCTATAAAAATTAACGAGCAATTTTTATCAACCTGCGATGTTAATTTTTATAGCGAATAACATGTGGCCGAAATAAAACTAAAAATTACACATGAAACGATTAACCTCTCTCCTCCTCTTCCTCTTTCTCTACTTTCATCTCTTAGCCGCTAAAGTTGATACAGTAACTGTTTTCAGCAACAGCATGCAGAAAGAAATTAAATGTGTGGTGATCACACCAAAGCATTATAAAAAAAGCAAAGAACGGTTTCCTGTTGTGTATCTGCTGCATGGGTACAGTGGCAATTATGGGAGCTGGATAAAAGAAGCGCCGCAGCTTGAACAAAAAGCCGATGAATTGCAAATGATGATCGTTTGTGCTGATGGTGGTTTTTACAGCTGGTACTACGATAGCCCGATCGATCCAAAGATGAAGTATGAAACTTTTGTAAGCAAAGAGTTGGTGAGTTATATCGACACCCATTACAAAACCATTGCCGATAAAAAAGGAAGAGCAATTACCGGTTTGAGCATGGGCGGACATGGCGCACTTTATCTTGCAGTGCGTAATAAAGAAGTGTATTCGCAGGCTGGTTCCATGGCTGGTGGTGTTGATATTCGTCCTTTTCCTGACAAGTGGCAGATAAAGCAGGTACTCGGTGACATCGCAACGAACAAAGAGAATTGGGATACTCATACAGTCATCAACCAAGTTGAAACGTTAAAGAACCGTGAACTGAACCTCATCATTGATTGCGGGTTGGGCGATTTCTTTTTAGAAGTGAACCGCAATCTTCATCAAAAGCTACTGGGTTTAAAAATTGATCATGATTATACCGAACGCCCCGGTGTACATAACGGTGCTTATTGGGGAAGTGCAGTTGATTATCATCTGTTGTTTTTTAAGAAGGGGTTTGGAAAGAAATGATAAAAGCTGTTAAGCAGTACTACAAAAACACATTTTGCAATGGGCTTAGGAAGAAATGAGTTTTTAAGGTTGATTACATTAGCATTGTCCGGACTTGTGGTTGACCCACTAAAAGCTGTTGTTACTAATAATAACTACTACATCAATAAGAAGCTCGGTATCTTATTTCAAAAACCAGAATCATGGGGCTTCATACATGTAAAAGATTTTGGTAATCTAAAAGATCAACAAATTCTTGGAAACGGCTGGAATGAATTGAAAGAAGATGTTTGGAAAGAATTAGGCGATCCTATTTGTTTGGCTACAAAGTATTTCGAAGATAAGCCTGAGTATAAAGGTGTGTTTTCTCCAACGATCACACTACAAGTTACACCGATTTCTGAGTTAGCCAATTTTGGTCATGAAAGCTTTGAAGACTTAATAGCAATGTCTGAATATGGCATTTCACAAATTCTCAAAGACTTCAAGGACAGGTATTGCTCGCCGACGTCCTGATTGACGGTGGCGATCTGGTGACCATGGGCATCGGCCAGCGAGTTGAGTTTGACCGGCCGGTCCGCCAGTGAGTACATGTACCACTGCGTCGGGGCAATGGCGCCTACCCACTGGAAAAGCGACTCGCGGGCGGGCGTGCGGACGATCGAATAGATCAATACGTTGCTTTCATTGAGCGCCAGTTCGTAGGCCCGAGCCCAAGGCATGGGATGGATGGGCACGTCCATGCCGAGTT
>NZ_CAMLGT010000357.1 GCF_946479605.1 uncultured Lacibacter sp. | reverse complement strand
CGTAATGCCAATAATACAATTGGAAGTGCAAGTACTTCAAGTTCTGAAACAAACAGTTGGGTAGTTGAAAATATCCTGACCTACACCAAAAACTTTGGTGTACATCACATAGATTTTACAGGATTGTACAGCGCTCAGCAAAGAAAGTATTTCACTTCAAGTGCGGGTGCGAGTAATTTCATTAATGATGAATTAGCTTTCTATAACCTTGGTGCAGGTGCAACACAAACTGCAGGCTCTTATCAGGACAGATATAATATTGCATCGCAAATGGCAAGGGTTAATTATACCTATAACAGCAAATATCTGTTAACAGTAACTGCCCGGCGGGATGGTTCGTCGGTGATGGGAGCAAATACATCTAAATATGGCGTTTTCCCTTCCGTTGCACTTGCGTGGAATATAAGCAATGAAATTTTCATGGGTAAAGCAAAATTCATCAACAACCTGAAACTTCGCACATCATACGGGCATACAGGTAACGAAGCTATTGGTGTTTATGGAACTGTTACTACCGATGCATCGGTTCGTTATCCTTTTTCTGGTGTTAGTACAATCGGAGTATTGGCAAGTAATCTCGGTAATGCAAATCTCCATTGGGAAACATCAAAAACATTTAACGTAGGTATTGACTTTGGATTGCTGAATAATCGTCTTACCGGCTCAGTTGATTTTTATAATACAAGAACAAATGATATCATTCTTCGTCGTAATCTTCCTATTATCACAGGCTACAGCAATATTTTCGATAATCTCGGGATTACCCAAAACCGTGGGGTTGATATCGTCATTAATTCCGATAACATTTCTACCAAGGACTTCAAATGGCAAACCACTGCAAACTTTGCATCAAACAAAAACAAACTCATCGATCTGTATGGGGATAAAAAAGATGATTTAGGAAACAGGTGGTTCATTGGTCAGCCAATTGGAGTGATCTATGATTATAAAATGGTTGGAGTTTGGCAGGTTGGAGAAGACCCTACAGGTTGGGATGCAGGGGCAAAGCCCGGTGATCTGAAGTTTGCGGATACAAATGGCGATAAAAAAGTGGATGGTAACGATCGTATTATTCTTGGACAAACTGCTCCCAAATGGACAGGTGGTTTAATCAATACGTTCTCCTACAAAAATTTAAGCCTTACTGTGTTTATACAAACAGTGCAGGGTGCAATTAAAAACAACGTAACACTTACCTACGCTGATGAAGCTGGACGTATGAATATTCCTGTGGAAACAGGTTATTGGACTGCAGCCAATAAAAGCAATACCAGGCCATCGCTGGCATATACCAATACAAAAGGTTACGGCTATGCATCTGATAACAGCTTTACAAGAATCAAGGACATATCTCTCAGTTACACGTTTGGTAAAAATGTGTTGGATAAAATTAAGCTGGGAAGTTTAACTGCTTACGTAAGTGGCAGAAACCTGTACACATTTACAAACTGGATTGGTTGGGATCCTGAGCACAATTATTCGTTCAGAGGTTCGGGTGACTGGACAAATAACTATCCCATTACAAGACAATTTGTGTTTGGTTTAAATGTGACACTCCGTTAATTGACTATTAAAAATTACAACGATGAAGAAAACAAACTTAATTATATCATCTGTTATTGCGGGAATTCTGATGATGTTCAGTTCCTGCAAAAAAACATACCTCGATGAGAAGGTGTATTCTGCTTATTCGCCCCAAACGCTGAATGATTCATTGGGTTTTGAAGCATCCATTATAGGAATGCACAACCACTTGAGTACATTCTTTAGCTATAGCGATCCACAAGGCTGGCCAAGCGTATGGCATGCAGGAACAGATATTGCTTTGGTTCCTCCTACACAACGCCAGGGAATTGAAATTCCTTATTATGATTACACACAACTTATTGCAACTGATGGTGCTGCTTCTTTTACATGGAGCTGGGCATATCGTATGATCAATAATGCGAACATTATTATCAAGACCATTGAAAGTGGTAACACAGGTGCAATGACGGCCGCTAATAAGAATAGTATCAATGGTGAGGCGAAATTTTTCAGGGCTTATGCTTATAATATTCTTGCAACCTGTTTTGGCAAAGTGCCACTGGTGAAAGATCCGTTAACTGCACCTAAAACAGATTTTGTACGTTCATCACTTGATAGTGTAAATGCACTCATTATTGATGACCTTTCTTTTGCTGCAGCAAATCTTCCTGAGCCTGGTGGCTTTGGTTCTAGAACAAATGCAAATGGTAAACCTACAGCTCGTGCAAATAAATACCAGGCAATGCAATTGCTGGCAGAAGTATACCTCCGTGCAGGAAAACCTGCATTGGCAGAAGCACAATGCGATGCCATCATCAATAGCGGGAAATTTGCATTGACCAACGCCCGTTATGGAATTAAAGCTTCTCAGGCCGGTGATGCATTTAACGACATGTTCTGGTATGGTAACCAACGTCGCTATCAAGGTAACAGAGAAGCTATTTGGGTAATGGAGTTCGAACATCCTTCAACTGTTGTTGGCGGTATTACAAATAATCCACAACAACGCCGTAACTGGGGAGCAGCCTACTACCAGATAAGCGGTATGATCATTTGCGATTCATTGGGTGGTCGTGGAATTGCCCGTATGCGTTTAACAAACTGGGTTGTGTATGATCTGTATGAGGCGAATGATATGCGCAACTCGCAATATAACCTACGCAGGAAATTCTATTATAACGATCCTTCTAAAGCAAACTATGGGCAGCAGATACCTTATGTTGGTGCAGATACAGTATTTAAAATATGCCCGCATACAACAAAATGGTTCCAGTACGATCCGAACGATGTGTTCGGTTTTGCCATGATCAAAGATTTTATTCTGATGCGTTTAGGTGAAACGTATTTATTAAAAGCAGAAGCACAGCTGAAGCAAAATAATACAACCGGTGCGGCAGCAACCATCAACATCATTCGTGCAAGAGCAAATGCAACGCCTGTTACTGGCGCACAAATCAATATGGACTTTATTCTTGATGAAAGAGCAAGAGAACTGCTTGCTGAAGAAAAC
>NZ_CAMLGT010000356.1 GCF_946479605.1 uncultured Lacibacter sp. | reverse complement strand
GGAAGATTGTATGCCATCAATCCCGAAGCAGGATATTTTGGTGTGGCACCAGGTACCAACGTGAAAACAAATCCAAACGCCATGGAGAGCATTCGTGCCAATACAATATTCACCAACGTGGGTATTACACCCGATGCCGATGTATGGTGGGAAGGTATGACCAAAGAAGCTCCCGAAGGATTGATTGACTGGACAGGTAAACCTTACGATAAAGCAAGTGGTAAACCCGCAGCGCATCCTAATGCAAGATTTACTGCACCTGCATTTCAAAATCCTGTGATCGATGCAGGTTGGGAAGATCCTGAAGGCGTACCGATTGCTGCGTTTGTATTTGGTGGCCGCAGAAGTTCAGCTGTACCATTGGTGTATCAATCGTTCAACTGGAATTTTGGTGTGTACCTCGCTGCAACAATGGGTAGTGAAATGACTGCTGCTGCGTTTGGAGAATTAGGAAAAGTTCGTCGTGATCCGTTTGCGATGCTGCCATTCCTTGGCTATCACCTGGGCGATTACTTTAACCATTGGTTACAGTTTGGCCGTGATCTGCCAAATGCTCCCCGCATCTTTGGTGTAAACTGGTTCCGTAAAAATGAAAACGGTGAATTTGTATGGCCCGGCTTTGGCGAAAACATGCGTGTGCTGAAATGGATTGTACAGCGCAGCAAAGGACAGGCGAGTGCAGTGGAATGTCCGATTGGCTGGCGGCCACGTCATCGTGATATGGATTGGAACGGACTGGAAGATTTCAGCTGGGATGCTTTCAACCACATTATGCATGTTGAACGTGAATTGTGGAAACAGGAACTGCTTAGTCATGAGGAATTGTTTGAACGGGCTTATGACCGTTTACCAAAAGAATTCCTCTTTATGCGTGAACTGTTGCTGAGCGCATTATGGCGCAGCCCTGATGACAGCAAACTGGCTCCTGAACATCACTAAAGATGATGAGACAAAAAAAGCCGCTGCAATAAGCAGCGGCTTTCATTTTTATAACAACATGATTAAATAAGTACAGCTGTTCCTGTAGCCACTACCATGAGCATGCTGCCACCGCTGCCCACTGTTTCAAAATCAAGATCAATAGCTACTACTGCATTAGCACCAAGTTGCTGGGCTTTTTGTTCAAGTTCTCTTAAAGCACTTTGCCGGGCTTCTTCAATTACACGCTCGTATGTGCCGCTGCGGCCACCAACAATATCACGGATACCGGCAAACAGGTCTTTAAAAATGTTGGCGCCAATAATGGTCTCGGCAGTAACAATGCCTATGTATTTCTGAATAGGCTTTCCTTCTACGGTGTTTGTTGTTGTGAGTAACATGGTTTTTCTTTTAAAGATACGAAGCAATGGATTGTTTTATTTCAGATCAATCGTCTTGTACGTTGCTTGTAGGCAGCATACGCAGTTCCGTGTTGCTGCAACAGGTGAGCTTCTTCCAGCCTTATTTGTATTTGAATAACAACATATGATGTTGCCATTGAAAAAAATGTAAGTGCATTGGGAAGCACCAAAAACAAACCTGCCGTTGTAACGATCATTCCAAGAAAAACAGGATTGCGTGATAACGAAAACAATCCTGTTGTAACAAGTGCTGTTGTATGTTGCTCATCGATCCCGATACGCCACGACAGTTTCATCTGTTGCTGGGCAATGATGATCCATAGAAACGAAGCGTGCATCAACACCAAACCAGCAATCTTAAAACTGTTTTGTTCAAGATAAACAATGGGCGAAAGAACATTGTACAGTTTTTGACCGGCAACAAAAAGTATAACACTTACTACCAGGGTGACAGTAAGCACTTTCATCACCAAACCGATATAATCATGTGCATTATCTGTTTTGCCGAATGTTACCGGGTTGATGCCTGTTTGCCTGTACACCCGTATACTGGGGAGTACAAACGTTACCAACAGGTACAGTACTAAAAACACCGGCAAGTAATAGGGAAGAAAGCTGATCATGACTCAGAGATTTAACTTTATTCCTCCATTGATCACAAAACCATCCAGTGGCGCATAAATATCACGGAACACAGGGGTGTTGATGGAGCCGGTGTAAATACTGTCGAAACGTGTTTGTCGTGCATCAAGAAAATTTTCGAAGTTGATATAAAGCGAAAACTTTTCCCACAAACGCTCCACCATAAATCCACAGATCCAGTAAGGTTTTCCGCTAGCACCATCGGTAAGTATTTGTTTATCGAAGTAATAAGCTTCAAGTCCTGCTTTCCATTTTTCTTCCACTTCATACATGAGCACAGCATTAATGCGGTTGCGGGCTGTTAACGGGTTTACACGCTTGTTGCTGCCTTCATGAATTTCCGTATCGGTAAAAGTGTAACCAAGAAACAGTTTGAAATCTTCGTAACCAAGTTTGATATTTGTTTCAATACCTCTTGTATCAATATGACCACTGCTGTTTACAAACTGGTAGTTGCCGTTGCCCGCACTTTGCAGGAGTAAAGGACTGTTGATGCGGGTATAAAAGAACAGTTGATTAATGCTGAATGAAAGAACATCAAACAGTTTTGTTTTGTAATTCACATCGGCATTAAAGCCATAGCTTCTTTCAAGCTTGTTTGATGCGTTAATGGGCAATACATTTCTATATTGAAAACGTTCACTTTCTTCCGTAAAAATGGTAGGCGCTTTGTAACCCATACCCCCGCCAATGCGTGAGCTGAACGAAGCCGATGGCTTGAACAAAACAGAAACACGGGGAAGAAAGGCAAAACCATAATTGTTTACATGATCGCCACGGATGCCACTTTCAATATGCAGCCATTCATTTGCTTTCAGTACATTCTGTACAAACACACCCACAGTATTTTGCTGAAAGTTGCGAACAGCAAAATTGCTGTAAGGTCGTTCTTTAAAATCTTCATTCCATAAGTTAACACCGGCCACCCATTCAGCTACTTCACCATGACGGGAATAGCTGGCTTCCGAAAAACTGTTCAGCTGCCTTCCTTCAAATGTATAACCGGGCGAACTGATGCGGCGGTTAAAATAGCTTACACTTTGCTTAAAGGAAAAATGACTGCAG
>NZ_CAMLGT010000355.1 GCF_946479605.1 uncultured Lacibacter sp. | reverse complement strand
TGTGATCAATAAAAATAAACGGCCCCACCATCCGCTTTTCACGAAAGGGTAATAACCGGCCTACCATAAACTTGCCGATGCTGGCTGCACGCTCTTCTATAATAAGATTGATGTTTGACATATCTGAATGCTTTAATGATCGGTTGAAATCTGCATGCTAAAAGTAAGAAAGAGAAGGGAGATAATTAATGGACAATGGACAATAAGCAATAGTCAACAGCCAATAAGCAATAGGCAATATACTGTTACTGCTTTTTTAGGCGGTGTACAACTGTTGTTTTCGACAGATGATCGTGCAGACCGGGACCAAGACCAAACAAATGTGTAAGCTCATAAAACGGAAACAGCCGCATAACACTGCGTATAAACAATTGCACAAACGAAAGTTTTGCAGCATCAATACTTTTTATCGTAGTACGTGTGATTAATTTTCCGGGAGTAGCTGCCAGGAACCATTCAAAAAGAAAATAATAACACAGGTAAACCAAATAAAAGATGATACCAGGCATGGGCATCCAGTTATCATATACTGTAATTGCGATGATGGAATAAATGTATTCCACAATTGCTGCAATAAAAAGCACAGCGGCCATATCTACCATATAGTTGGCAAGACGTGTGCCTTTTGATGCAACTTTATTTTTTATGCTTTTATTTTCCATGCAGATGTTACTCGTAAAAAATTACTTTCTGAAATAATAATCAGCAAGTGCATTGGCAATGGCACGTGGGTTTGCTTCATCGGTATTTGTGAGAATGATAATAGTAAGCCCATCATTCACAAAACGTGTATACACCGAACGGAAACCAATATTGGCGCCATCATGTGCAACTATTTTACGCCCTTTGTATTCATCAACAAACCATCCAAAACCGTAATATTGTTTTGCATCTGCATTAGCCGATGTTTTAACAAACGGTTCCCACAACTTTTCCCAGTTCTCTTTTTTTAGAATGATCTTTTTCTCCCGAATAGCCTTTTCCCATTTGATCATATCAGATGAGGTGGAAAGAAAACCTCCGCTGGGCCTTATGGCCAGCATGGCTGTAGCATTCAGCAAGGTATCGCCACGATGCATATACCCTTCGGCACGGTTGGGAATGATGCGGTAAAAATCGGTGAGGTAGCTGTTTTTCATACCGGCCGGTATAAACAATTTCTCTTCAATATAATTTTGCCAGGGCATGCCACTTGACTGTTTAATAATTTCGGCCAGCATAAAATACGCCAGGTTACAATACTGGTATTTCTCTCCTGTTTTATATGCAAGCGGCAGGTTGTATGCCGAGCGGATAATGTTTATATCGGGCTGTATGTTGAAATTGTTATACGCCGGCCCTTCACGCTGCAACCCCGATGTGTGCGACATGAGATGTTTTATTTGAATTGGCCGCCATGTTTCCGGCGCATCCGGAAAAAAACGATGTACATGATCTTCAATACTCAGGTTTCCTTCTTCCATCAGTTTCATAATGGCGGTGGTAAAAAACTGTTTGCTTACCGAACCAAGACGGATGACTGTTTCTGCATTGACCGGCACATTCAGTTCTACATTGGCCAAACCATAACCTTTGTTTACAACCGGCACCCCGTTTTTAATAACGGCCAATGAAAGCCCGGCGATCTTTTGTTTTTCCATGATCTGCTTTACTATGATATCGGTACTATCGGTTTGTGCCCATGCAAGCGATGGCAACAGGAAAAAAAGCAACAGTTTGTACATGTGAAGAATATTAACTGATGAATGAACATCAAGTATACGAAATATATGCGGGTGAAAATATTTCCGGCGTAAGTGTTCTGCAGAATCACTTGCTGCTGTAAGCTCCCCCAAATTTCGGCCACTTAAAAGTTGACAGAATTGTTAACTTTAAAAAGGAGGTCGTAATGAAAAAATCAAGATTTACCGAGACACAGATTGTGAAAGCAATCCAGGAACACGAGGCTGGTAAAGATGCCAAGGAAATCTGCAGAGAGCTTGGGATCACTACAGCATCGTTTTACAAATGGCGTCAACGTTATGGCGGATTGGATGTAAATGAATTGAAACGAATGAAAGAATTGGAAGAAGAGAACAGCCGCTTGAAACGCATGTATGCCAACTTAAGTTTAGTGCATGAAGCATTGAAAGATGCAATGGCAAAAAAGCTGTAACGCCTGATGAGAAAAGCAGCCTGGTTGAACACATGGTGAACGATTTTGGTATCAGCCAGCGTCAGGCATGTAAAACAGTAAGTCTGCCACGAAGTACACAACAATACAAGCCTAAGCCAAAAGATGATACGGTTGTTATTGGTCAACTGCAAGAGTTGGTAGAGAAGCATCCTGCCATTGGTTTTTGGCAGAGTTACTTCCGCATCAGAAGAAACGGATACAACTGGAATCACAAACGGGTGTATAGAGTGTATACTGATTTAAAACTCAATATCCGCAGACGCTATAAAAAACGGTTACCACAACGTGTTAAGCAATCGCTTTATCAGCCTGCTGCTATCAATGAAGTGTGGAGTATTGATTTTATGAGCGACACGTTATGGGATGGCAGAAGGTTCAGGTTGTTAAACGTCATTGATGATTATAACAGAGAGATACTGCACATCGAGTCGGATCTGTCGTTGCCTACGCTTCGGCTGATCAGAGTGCTGGAATACCTCAAAGAGTTCAGAGGCTTGCCGCAAATGATCCGTGTAGACAATGGCCCAGAGTTTATCTCACACAAGCTTGAGTTTTGGTGCAGGGAGCACCACATCAGTCTGGCTTTTATACAACCCGGTAAACCTATGCAAAACGGCTATGTAGAACGTTGTAATGGCAACATCAGAAAGGAATTATTAAATGCATATGTATTTACAACATTGGATGAGGTACGAGAAAAAGCAGAAGAATGGCGTATGGATTACAATTGCGCAAGACCACATCAGTCGTTGGGATTTGTTCCGCCAGTCGAATACATTTAATCCGTATTCATGTTAAACTAAAAAGAAAATTATACTTTTAATTGGCCCGAAAAAAAGGGGAGCTTACACATTTTTCAGAAAGTCATTTCCGAATGCTGTCAATGCGATTATTTGTGCTAAAGT
>NZ_CAMLGT010000354.1 GCF_946479605.1 uncultured Lacibacter sp. | reverse complement strand
GTTGCCCTGTGCGAATAAGTATAGCTGCCATAGAACGAATTACGTTTACCAAAATCGTTACGGTAGTTAAGTCCAATGGAGTTGAGTTTGGTGATACCGTTTTGGTTAGCGCCTGCAGTGCTGTTACCACCACCAAAGCTCATACCTCCGCCACGGCCACCACCGCCTCCGCCAAAGCTCATACCTCCGCCACCGCTGCCGCCATCCTGCTGAAAGGTGGAAGTGTTTACGTTGTTGCTGTTGGCAATAAGCGATATCTGCTGACTGTTATTGAAACGGTTTACGGTAAGAGCGCCGGTATAGCGGTCGTTTGTACCATAACCCGCCTGTGCACGGCCAAATACGCCTTTGTTTTTGTCTTTTTTCAATTGCAGGTTGATCACCTTTTCCGGTTCACCATCACGGATGCCGGATACACTTGACTGGTCGCCATAATCATCAATCACCTGTACTTTATCGATCATATCGGCAGGAATTTCTTTGGTGGCCGTTTTCGGATCGCCTGAGAAAAAGTCCTTGCCGTTTACTTTAATACGTGTTACCTGTTTACCCTGTGCTGTAACATTACCATCTCTGTCCACCTGCACACCGGGGAGCTTTTTCAGCAGGTCTTCAGTTGCTGCGTTGGGTTTGGTCTGGAATGCACTTGCCCTGAATTCCACCGTATCTTCTTTCATTGTTACAGCGGGTGCTTCAATCACAATTTCCTGTAAGTCCAGGTAAGTATTCATGAGTATCAGTTCACCAAGATCAATGGATGCCACACCGGCAGAAGGTTTAAAGAATTCCTTCGTCATGGGCTTATAACCTGTATAACTGATAATAATTGAGTATGCAGCAGTGGGGATCTTGTTGAAACTGAATTCACCTTTTGCATTTGTGCTGGTGCGTAAGGTGTCGGTTGCGCCTTTTTCAACAAGTTTTACAGTGGCTTTGTCAAGTCCTTTGGCACCGGTTGAATCGGTTACCTTACCGGTAATACCGGCTGACTGGGCTTTCACAGATACAGATGCGGCGATGATAAGGATGATGAGTAATAGTTTCTTCATAAACAAGTTTGAGATGCGAAATACGAAATTTTTCGTCAATTAATAATTTTCTGATTTGTTAAAGTAGTAAGACGACAAAGTGCTTGAAAGTTTGCTCTTCTTCAAATAATCTGGATGGAAGGTGGAGCAGGCGGTTCAGTGGCCTGCAACAGGTATATAGTATTGCAGAAGGCTGTAAGAGCATCGGAATTTAATTAACCTCTTAACGTTTAACCAGTTCTGTTTCGTCTGTTACAGCAGCTCATTTTAAAAAACGATAGCAGGGTGGGTTGCCCTCAGTAGTTAATCATTACCTTTGTCGGCCTCTGCGAAAGAGGCTTTTCTGTCAAATTGGCTTTGAATAAAACCTTGCATTGTATTTGACTGAAAGAATTTTTAATCAATGTCATTGACTCATTAATATTATCTATACACATGTTAGGATTCCTATCGAAACTGTTTGGTGGCAGCAAGAGCGAAAAAGACGTACAGAAACTTGCCCCTATTGTTGAAAAAACCAACCAGTACTTCCAGCAATACCAAAGCTTAACTAACGACGAACTCCGTAATAAAACACAGGAAT
The DNA here is from genome assembly GCF_946479605.1 of uncultured Lacibacter sp. Next base: position 1,471 of record NZ_CAMLGT010000354.1, on the reverse strand, counting down.
TCCGTCAGCGTATCAAAACCCATCTTACCGGCATTGATGCAGAAATTGCAGAACTGACGCAGAAGGCAGATGCATATACAGAAGACCAGATACAGGAAAAAGATGCTACTTACCAGGAGATAGATAAACTCCGCAAAGAGCGTGATAAAAAGATAGAAGAAGTACTTGCAGAAATTCACCCGGAAGCTTTTGCTGTGGTGAAAGAAGCAGCCCGCCGTTTTACCAATAACGAAGAGCTGCAGGCAACTGCTACCCAGCTGGATCGTGATCTTGTGATCAAACGCCCTCACATGCGTATTGAAGGCGACCAGGTATTTTACAAAAAATCATGGATGGCAGCCGGCGGACAGGTTACCTGGAACATGGTGCATTATGATGTGCAGTTGATTGGTGGTAGTGTATTGCACCAGGGTAAAATTTCGGAGATGGCTACCGGTGAGGGTAAAACGCTGGTATCAACTTTACCGGCTTACCTGAATGCATTGCCTGGTGAAGGTGTTCACCTTGTAACAGTGAACGATTACCTGGCACGTCGTGATAGTGAATGGAATGGTACACTGTTTGAATTTTTAGGACTGACCGTTGATTGCATTGATAAACATCAGCCAAACAGCGAAGACCGACGTAAAGCGTATTTAGCCGATATTACTTATGGAACCAATAACGAATTTGGTTTCGATTACCTGCGTGATAACATGGTGGTGAGCACTGCCGAAAAAGTACAGCGCAAGCTGCACTTTGCAATGGTGGATGAGGTAGATAGTATTTTAATTGATGAAGCCCGTACGCCATTGATCATTGCAGGCCCTGTAAGTACTGGCAGCAATGAGCAGCAGTTCTTCAATATGAAACCACGTATTGAAAAGCTCATCGACGCACAAAAACGACTTGCACAACAATACCTCAACGAAGCAAAGAAAGCCATTGCAGAAGGTGATGATGATCCGAAGAAAGGTGGCCTGGCATTAATGCGTGCATGGAGAGGGTTGCCAAAATATGGTCCGTTGATCAAGTATTTAAGTGAACCGGGTATTAAAGTAAAACTGCAGAAAGCAGAGAACTATTACCTCGCCGATCAACAAAAAGAAATGCCGAAGGTGGACGAAGGATTGCTGTTCCATATTGATGAGAAAAGTAATTCAGTTGAACTGACGGATAAAGGACTAAGCATGCTCACCAAAGAGAATGAAGATCCTGATTTCTTTGTATTGCCCGATATCAGCACAGCTCTGGCTGGTATTGAAAAGAGCGATGCAAATGCAGATGAAAAACTTCAGAAAAAAGAAACATTCCTCAACGAATATTCAGCAAAAGCAGACCGCATTCATACCGTATTGCAAATGCTGAAAGCTTATGCATTGTTTGAAAAAGATGTAGAGTATGTGGTGCTTGATGGACAAGTGAAGATCGTGGATGAACAAACAGGTCGTATTCTTGATGGCCGTCGTTATAGTGATGGTTTGCACCAGGC
>NZ_CAMLGT010000353.1 GCF_946479605.1 uncultured Lacibacter sp. | reverse complement strand
AGTTGTGCTTCTGTGATCAATCCATTCTTTACTGCATCCACCAATGTTTTGTAAACTGTCTGTCCACATTCAATATCGGTGCCATGCATTACTGCATCTACCGCAGACGTTGTTGCATCTTTATGTGTTTTATGATAACGGAAAAAATCATCAATGGCCCAGCAGTCGCTGGTAACATAACCGGTGAACTTCCATTGCTTGCGCAGAATATCATTCATCAACTGATCGTTACCGCAGCAGGGCTGTTTATCTACTGCATTGTATGCACACATTACACCGGCCACATTTGCATCAACAATCAATTCTTTAAATGCAGGCAGATAGGTATCCCACAAATCATAAACTGCTGGATTAAAATTATCGGAATGACGGCTTGGTTCAGGACCACTGTGTACAGCAAAATGTTTGGCGCAGGCAGCCGCTTTTAAATACTTTGGATCTTCACCTTGTAATCCACGTACAAAAGCTCGTCCAAGCATGGCCGTTAGAAACGGATCTTCTCCATATGTTTCCTGTCCACGACCCCAGCGTGGATCACGAAAGATGTTGATGTTGGGTGTCCAGTAAGTAAGACCGAGATAACGTTCTGCAGTTCGTCCCTGTTCAACAGCTTTGTTATAAATGGCCCTGCCTTCAAGTGCAGAGTAATCGGCCATACGAAAGAGTGAAGTCGTATCCCATGTTGCGGCCATACCAATAGCTTGCGGAAACACAGTTGTTTTAAACGGCGTTCTTGCAACGCCATGCAACACTTCGTTCCACCAATCATAAGCCGGAATACCCAAACGTGGAATGGCAGGCGTTGCATTGAGCATCTGTGCTACTTTTTCTTCCAATGTTAAACGGCTTACAACATCATTCACCCTTTTTTCAATGGGCAACTTCGGGTTCCACATGGGAAACGATTTGTAATCCTGTGCCGATGCTGTAAGAGCAAGCACTGTACTGAGGATGGCAAGAACGGTTTTCATTGTTGATTGTTTTGATCCTGGTTTAACTGTAAAACTTAGTTTGTCTCTTTATTTTTTAAATGCATCATCATTTCCTTTATACTCGAACCAATCGTATAAGGCTACTGATGAAGTTGGTGCACCATTGGATGTGCCGTACAAAGCAAACAGGCTTCCAACAAATCCACCTGCAACTTTGGTGGTAAGAAACGATCCGTCAACGCCTTCTTTCAACAATTTCCAGTCGTTCTTCTTTTCTGCAAAGAAGAACGCATACGTGTCTGCTCTTGCTTCAATTTTCAAGAAGAGTTCTTTTGTTGAAGTTAATTTTTGTGATGCTAATAATTCCGGTTCTGTTTTACCTCTTGCAGGCGATTTGAATAACTGCACAACGGGTGCGCCATTTTCAACCGACTTGCATAAAAAGTAATAAAAGTTTTCGCTCTGGAAAATGAGCATACCGGCTTTTTCTTTTTCAGATGCTGGCGAAAAGTTGATACTTGTTGCTGCGTATCCCTTCAAATTGTTCTGTCGGTAACCCAGGAAAGAAGGGCTTTTCCGTTCAGTTGCAGTTTGCGGACGTAATGCTAGTTGCAGAAATCCTTTTTTAGCAGTTAAGCTGTATGCAGCTGTTTCAGGATTGCGTAAGAAGAGATAACGGAAATCAAACTTTTCACTTTTAAAATCATCTCTGAATGTTACGTTACCACCAAAAGGATTGTTTACTTTTTTGGTGATGGCGGGTTGCGGAACAGGCAATGTATAAGGCACTGTTGCATCACCTTCAAGGATATGTGGCCAGCCATCTTTCCATTCAACAGGTAATAAAAATGTTTCACGACCGGTTGTATAAAAATCATCATCGTACGGACGACAGGCAAGGAAAACGGCCCACCATTTTCCATCGGGTGTTTCTACAAAATCGGCATGACCGGTTGTAGTAATGGGATTAGGACGTTTTTTATCCAAATGTTTTTGTGTGAGGATAGGATTCTTCTCATACGAAACATAGGGCCCTTTCACTGATTTACTTCTGAACACAACTTCTGTGTGATTGTAGCCTGTTCCACCTTCTGCACAAATCAAATAATACCAATCATCTTTTTTGAAAATATGCGGCGCTTCGATCCAGATCGGTTTTTTGGAAAGATCGGTTCCGCCATTCACTAATAGAATTTCTTCACCCACCACTTTCATAGCATTGATGTCAAACTCATACATGCGGATGGTACGATGACCATTGTACAACGGTTTATTATCCGGTGCATCATTGTTGTAAACAACATAGGCTTTGTCATCTACAAAATCAATGGATGGATCAATGCCTCGAACCTCCGGCAGCCAGATAGGATTACTCCACGGACCTTTTGGATCTTTGGCTGTGATGATGAAATTTCCTTTCTTATCAATAAGCGTACAAAGAATATAAAATGTTCCTTTATGATAACGGATGGTAGGTGCAAACAAACCTCTGGATACACCAGCATTTGTTTGATCCAGTTGCTCTTCACGATCCATAGCGTTACCGATCTGCTTCCAGTTAACTAAATCGGTGCTGTGGAAAATAGGAAGACCGGGAAAATAAGCAAACGTAGAAGTGGTGACATAATAATCGTTACCTACTCTGCAAATACTGGGATCGGGGTAGAAGCCGGCCAGTATGGGATTGTTGAAGGTTTGTGCGTTTGCAAAAAACAACGCCATTGCAAGAGAAAGGGTTAAGAGAAATTTCTTCATCTGATTTTATTATTTAATCGTTGTAAGGTTTAATTGTTTTGATAAAGCCATTTTCATCGTGTACAAGCTCCGTTACTTTCACACTGCGTAAATGTGTTACACCTTTGCTTAAACTGCTGTCGTGGTAAAACAAATACCATTTGTTTTCAAATGCACAAATAGAGTGGTGCGATGTCCAGCCGACAACAGGTTCTAAAATCCGGCCTGCATATTTGAACGGACCGTACGGATTATCGCCAATGGCATAACATAAGTAATGCGTATCGCCGGTTGAATAAGAGAAATAGTATTTGCCATTGTACTTGTGTATCCAGCTTGCTTCAAAAAAACGTCGGTCAGTATCACCTTGCAAAAGCGATTCGCCATTTTCATCAGTAATCAACACATCTTTTGGCG
>NZ_CAMLGT010000352.1 GCF_946479605.1 uncultured Lacibacter sp. | reverse complement strand
AGGGTTAAAGCCGGAGCAGAACAAATGTAAAACAAAACCAATGGATGAAAAAAAGAACAAACAGATGTTTTCCCCATAAGAACCGTATCCTGTTTCGGGGCATGAGGGCTTTTTTGTTACCTTCGCCGCACCATGACAGAAAAGATTCTTATCCTCGACTTTGGCTCACAATATACTCAGCTGATAGCCCGTGCAGTACGTGAAGCAAATGTTTACTGCGAAATTGTTCCTTATCACAAACCTGTTGTAAAAGATGATACGCTGAAGGGCATCATCCTTTCCGGCAGTCCTTTTTCTGTGAACGATGAAAAAGCGCCTGTGGTTGATGTGGAATTGCTCACCAAATCGCTCCCGGTTCTGGGCATTTGCTATGGCGCTCAATTAACAGCCAAACAGCTTGGCGGACGTGTAGAGAAAAGTGAAAAACGTGAATACGGCCGTGCATCGCTGCAAATACAAAAAACAGATGTGTTGTTAAATGGTCTCAGTCAAACATCGCAGGTGTGGATGAGCCATGGCGACAGCATTCTTGCATTGCCGGAAGGTTTTGAGGTAATGGCTGTTACCGATTCTATTCCTGTGGCTGCTTTCCGTGCAACCGGCGGCTATACCAACCCGTTATATGGCTTACAGTTTCACCCGGAAGTGTACCATTCAACAGAAGGTAAAAAGATCATTAAAAACTTCCTGATCGATATCTGTGGTTGCAAGGCGGAGTGGACACCAGCTTCCTTTGTACAGGAAACAGTTGATGCATTAAAGAAACAGATCGGCAGCCGTAAAGTGATCATGGCCTTGAGTGGTGGTGTTGATTCAACTGTTGCTGCCACCCTTATTCATAAAGCCATTGGTAAAAACCTGTTTGGCATTTTTGTAGATAATGGTGTATTGCGCAAAGATGAATTTCAACAGGTGCTTGATACCTATGCCACCATTGGTTTAAATGTAAAAGGTGTTGATGCACGTGAGCATTTTTATACGAAGCTTGCAGGTAAAAGTAATCCCGAAGAAAAAAGAAAGATCATAGGCGGTACATTCATTGAAGTATTCGACAAAGAATCGCATAAAATTGAAGGTGTTGAATTACTTGGTCAGGGAACGATCTATCCTGATGTGATTGAAAGTGTAAGTGTACATGGTCCATCTGTTACCATTAAATCGCACCACAACGTGGGTGGTTTGCCTGATACCATGAAACTTGAACTGGTAGAACCATTGCGTTATTTATTTAAAGATGAAGTGAGACGTGTTGGTGCAGAGCTGGGCATTCCTGCTGATCTGCTGAACCGTCATCCTTTCCCTGGTCCTGGTTTAGCGATCCGTATACTTGGAGAAATAACCGAAGATAAAGTTGATCTGCTGCAACGTGCCGATGCTATTTTCATCAACGGTTTAAAAGAACATGGACTGTACGATAAAGTTTGGCAGGCAGGTGCTATTCTGCTGCCTGTACAAAGTGTGGGTGTAATGGGCGATGAACGGACGTATGAATTTACGCTGGCGTTGAGAGCAGTTACATCTGTTGATGGTATGACGGCCGACTGGGCACACCTGCCTTATGAATTTCTGGCACATATTTCGAATGAGATCATCAACAAAGTAAGAGGAATTAACCGGGTGGTGTACGATATCAGCAGCAAACCACCTGCAACCATCGAATGGGAATAATCATCTCTCTTTGCAACCAGGAATATGAAAAAACTAGTTATTGCACTTGTATTGATTGCAGCATGCGTTGCAGCAAATGCGCAGAATACTGAAAAAAAATACCGTGTAGGCATATTCGCAAGTTTATACCTCGATTCCTCTTTTGCAGGCAGCACCTATAAATTCAGCAACCAAATGCCAAAGCATCTGTTGCCCGGTCTTGATTTTGTGCAAGGTGCATTGCTTGCTGTTGATTCTTTTTCGAACAGTACTAAAAACATTGAAGTGCGGGTGTTTGATCTGCGTTCGGCTGATCAAAGTATTTCCGTACTGCATGCAAAGAATACCTTCGATTCGCTTGACCTGATGATCGGTTCTGTAAGTGGTACCGATTACCGTTCACTGGCTGATCTTGCATTGCAAAAGAATATCCCGTTTATCTCAGCAACGTTTCCAAACGATGGCGGTGTCAGCAACAATCCATTCACCATTATTGTCAACTCCACGCTTCCTGTTCACTGCGAAGCCATTTATAATTTTATTATGCGGAACAATCCCACTGCCAATCTTGTGTATGTGCGCAGGCGTGGGCAGCAGGAAGACCGTCTTGCTTCTTATTTTACGGCCTTTAATAAAAGTGCAAGTGGCGGGCAACTGTTAAAATGGAAAACTGTATCACTGAATGATGCATTTACGGCTGCAGACCTTACTGTTCACCTCGACAGTAATAAAACTAATTTTATCATTTGCGGTTCATTGGATGAAGCGTTTGGCATGAAGCTGATCACTACCGCCAGCAGCATCCGCAAAACATATCCGTTAGAACTGATGGGTATGCCTACATGGGATGGATTAAAAGACATCAGCAAACCGGAGTACAAGGAATTACCAATTTATCACAGTGCCACTTTTTTTAATACCGGTACAGTAGCTTATACCAACTTCACAAAGAAGTTCACTGATCTTACTTACGGTCGCCCTTCGGATGTTGCATATAAAGCATTTGAATTAAGCTGGCATTTTATTAACCTGCTGGTACGGTACGATGATGAATTGATGCAGCATTTAAATGACCGCAGCTATCGTTTATTTACTGAATATGATTTTAAACCGATCCTGAACAACAGTACCGGTCGTCCTGATTATTTTGAAAACAAACGTATTTACATTCTTAAACGCAGCAATGGTCTTGTTTCAAGAATGAATTAAGAACGTCTGAGAAAAGATTTTCTACACACAATCTCTCCTCACAATTTCAATTTTGTAATCAGCAACATTTTCTTGCTTTGTCTGTTGTACCTGCATGGCACACAAGAAACAGCATTTGCCACAAAAGATCTGCGTTGTTTGTAACCGACCCTTCAGCTGGCGAAAGAAATGGGAGAAGGTTTGGGATGAAGTAAACTATTGCAGCGATCGTTGCCGATCTGCCAAATCAAAAAAGAAACG
>NZ_CAMLGT010000351.1 GCF_946479605.1 uncultured Lacibacter sp. | reverse complement strand
ACGATAGCCAGTACGGGTCGCTTTAAACTCAGTTCGGAGATAGTCATACTTTATTATTGAACTTTTGAGAGTTTCACTTTTGCATCGGGCTTTAAACCAAGTAAGCCGGTGGTAATAATCGTATCGCCGGGTACAACACCGCTGGTAATTTCAATATTCGCTGAATCACGGATACCGGTTTGTACATCTACAAACTTTGCAATACCATCTTTATAAACAATCAGCTTTTTACCTCTTGCCTGTGGCAGTATTGCCTGCGAAGGAACAAGGATAGCATTGCTGTTCTTGGCAAAATCCATGTCCACTTTTGCAAAGGCGCCTGATACAAGTGCTGCATCGCTTTGCTGCACGGTACAACGCACATTCATACCACGTGAAGTTTCACTAACCGTTGCTTCAGTAGCATATACTCTTGCAAGATATTTTTTTGAATTGCCTTCAATAGAAAAACTGATAGTTTGCCCAACGGCAATTTTAGAAGTATATTTTTCAGGAACGCTGAACTGCAGCTTCATCTGGTTCACCTGCCTGAGGTTGGTGATGATGGTGGCTGGTGTAATGTATGCACCAACTGAAATATTACGAAAGCCAATACGTCCATTAAAAGGCGCACGGATCTCTGTTTTGTCAATGTTGGTTTTCATCAACTCAATATCGGCTTTAATATTACTCACCTGCAGGTAGCTGAGATCATAATCCTGCTGGCTGATGCCGTTGATCTTTAATAACTCCTTATTACGTTCTTCTGTTTTTTCAGCGATCTGTAACTGCACCTGCAGTTTTTTTAATTGCGCCTGCAGGTCGCCGTCAAACAGTTTTACCAGTAATGCACCTTTGTTTACAAACGCACCTTCGTTAATGGCATGGGAAACCACACGGCCATTTACTTCGGCATGAATTTCTGTTTCTTCCATTGGAAGTAAGGTGCCGGGTAATTGCAGGGGTTCGCTTACTGCGCCTGTTTTAACAATATAACCAACTACGGTCATAGGGCCTTGTTGCCTTCCTCCCTGTGGTGCTGCCTGTTTTTTTTCGTCTTTACAACCAACAGCCAGAAATGCGGCTGCAGCTGCCATAATAATTGTTCTTCTCATGTGAATATCAATTGGCTAAAGGTAAGCACAGAACATTGTTTCCACCCCCTCATTGGATGAGTGGTAAACGTAATTCCATAACTGTTACAATACGTGGATGTTTGCGGGAAAACCTATTTCGACTTTACTTTCAACAAGTGTTTAATGCGGTTGGCTTTGTAGGTAAGTTCCGTTCTGTCTTTACCAATAACGGTTACATGTCCCATTTTTCGGCCCGGTTTTGTCTGCGCTTTTCCGTACAGGTGTACAAAAGCATTTTCCATTTTCAGTACATCTTCCAGTCCCTCGTAGTGAGCCGGACCGCTAAACCCTTCTTCGCCTACAATATTTAAAATAACTGAAGGAAGAATTGCATCGGTACAACCCAAAGGATAGCCAAGCATAATTCGCCAAAGCATATCAAATTGCGAAGAAAAGTTTCCTTCAATACTGTGATGACCGCTGTTGTGTACACGTGGTGCAGTTTCATTTACCAGTACATCACCATCTTTATCAACAAACAATTCAACAGCAAATAAGCCCGGTGATTGCAGGTTACGCACCACGGCCATCGCTATGGCTTCTACTTTCCACAATGTTTTTTCTGGAAGTTCAGAAGGAGATATCTGGTAATCGAGCAGGTTTAATAATGGATCAAAAATCATTTCGGCAGGTGGATACATGGTGGTATCGCCATCTTGCCCTACCGCCACGATCATGGCAATTTCTTTTTCAATCGGTACCAGTTTTTCCAATACCGATGGTGCATCAAATCCATGTTCAATGTCAGCTTCTGTTTTCAGTAGTTCAACTCCTTTACCATCGTAACCACCCATGCCTATTTTGTGTGCTGCCGGAAGAAACGAAGCCAATGCTTTCAGTTCTTCTTTGTTTTCGGTGATTACAAATTCAGATGTGGGTATCTGGTGATGCTGATAGAATTTCTTTTGTTCAATTTTATTTTTAATGATGCGCAGGGCTGATGGTTTAGGAAACACTTTTACACCTTCTGCTTCAAGCTTCTCCAATGCTTCCACATTCACTGCTTCAATTTCGATGGTGATGGCATCAAGACCTTTTCCGAAATTATAAACGGTTTCAAAATCTTTGATGTCGCCTTTGGTAAAATGGTGACAGAGATGTGCCGATGGGCACTGCTCATCGTTTTCAAGTATGTATGTTTCAACAGGGTAATTTGCTGCTGCCTGTAATAACATACGGCCAAGCTGACCGCCACCAAGGATACCAATACGTTTCATGGCGGCAAAGATAAGGGAGGGAGTTTTAAGCGAAGAGGAGACAAACCCTTCGACTTCGCTCAGGACTCCTTTCCGAAACTTTATTTACTTTTGCCCCATGCACCCCGATTATGCCAATAAACGCTTTCACGATAAACGCAGCAACTATTGTTTGCTGATGGAAGTATTGGCGACAGATTCTAACTGATTGTTTGAGAAAGGTTCTCCCCCGAACCAATGTTTTATCGTTCTTCTTCACAGAAAAAAATCAACAATCATGTCAACAATTGCTGTTAACAAATTGCAGGCTGTACAAAATGATTTCCTTCCCCTGCACGGAACCGATTATGTAGAATTTTATGTGGGCAATGCCAAGCAGGCTGCTCATTTTTATATCACTGCTTTTGGATTTCAACCATTAGCTTATGCCGGTCCGGAAACCGGCATGAAAGATATTGCCAGTTATGTGGTGCGCCAGAATAAGCTCACGTTTGTATTAACTACACCGCTTCGTTCAGGCAACGAAATGGCGGATCATATTTATAAACATGGCGATGGTGTAAAAGCTCTGGCATTAAAAGTGGATGATGCTGCATCGGCTTTATACGAAACCACAAGGCGTGGTGCAAAGCTCTACCAGGATACAACTGTACTGGAAGATGCACAAGGTAAGGTTACCATCAGCGGTATTCATACGTATGGCGATACAGTGCATTTATTTATTGAGCGTAATGGTTATAAAGGAGTATTTATGCCCGGTTACCGTGCATGGAGCAATGCTTATTTTAAAACAGATGAAACAGGGTTACAATATGTTGAT
>NZ_CAMLGT010000350.1 GCF_946479605.1 uncultured Lacibacter sp. | reverse complement strand
GGCAGAATGAGTGCTTCACGATATTTTACAGCAAATACAAATTGCAGATGAATTTGGGTATAGGTGTTTGCCATGATTGTGTTTTTGTGAATTTAGAAATTGACTATTGAATTTGCAATAGCTAAAATGGTAGAAATAAACACCAACCGTTCCTACGGAACGGGCAATCCTTCTGTAAATGTCTCCTACCCATGCGATGTCCCTACGGGACAAAATCAACAACACGATGTTTTATATGTAACAAACTGGATTTGCAGATTGTAGTTTCTGATTTTATGTTCCGTGGGAACATCTGCTCGGTAGGAAGATTGAAAATTGGTATTTGCGTTCCGTAGGAACGCCTGGTAATATGAATAGAATTACCGAACGATAAAGTGATTGCGACGCAACAGGCGATGCTATGGAATACCATTGCCGGAATCAAAAAGATCACGCCACCACCATCACCCTTTCATCTTCCCTCGCATGCTTCATCACAAACCAGAGCGTAACAATTGTAGAGAGTAGAAAGTAAGTACCAACGCCATATTTAATAAACGGACTTAGTGCTGCCGCACCAAACCAATCGCCGGTTTGCAGAATGATAGCAATGCCCAAACTGTTTTTAATGATTTCCCAAACGATGGCATATTTATTCCGGTCCATCAGTTCGGTATAAGCGTACACACTCAGGAACACAAACAAACCATAGACATAAATATAAGAGGCATTGAGTGCGTTGATGGGCGCAATATTGCCAAAAAGATAACTGATGAATAACAACGTCATCGTTATTTGTACCCAGCTCCATACATGCAGGGAAGGAGAGGCTTTGGTATCGTACTTCTGCATGTGGTACACATCATTGATCTTGTGCACAGGAAATTTTTCGGCAACATCTGCAGGGCGCCAGCCGGTGGGCATAAACCAAATGCGGAATTTATCGTTCCAGCTATTAGTATGCCAGGCATCTTTTATCATCAGCCACAAATGCATGAAATTTATTTTGATGGGGTTCCATGTCTGCACGGGGCGTGTAATGCCATACACCGGTGGTTTATCGGCTAACTCTTCCTGGTAAGTACCAAACCATTTGTCCCAGAAAATAAAGATCTGTCCGTAGTTTTTATCTAAGTATTCCGGATTAATCGCATGATGCACCCGGTGATGCGAAGGTGTAACAATGATCTTTTCCAGGAAACCCATTCGGTTGATGTGTTGTGTATGGTACCAGAACTGTGCAAACAAATGCAGGGGTGCTACAACAGCAACAACCATTGGTGGTACTCCCAGCAAAGCAGCTGGTAATAAAAAGATGGTGAAGATGCGGAACACAACCGAAATACTTTGCCGCAAGGCGCAGGCTAAATTAAAATCTTCACTGCTGTGATGGATGATGTGTGCGTTCCAGAAAAAATTATACTCATGATCCAAACGATGCACCCAATAACCGGCAAAGTCCAAGGCAATAAATGCAATGATATAAGTAAGGATGCTGTTTTGTACATGCACCAGCGCCAGTTTATCAACCAGCCATCCATAGCTGATGATGGCAATGCTCAATCCCAACACATCTTTGGTAACATTGGTAATACCGCTGCTGAGGCTGGAGATCATATCCATATTGCGGACGGTTTGTTTTCCCTTCCACGCTCCATAAAATGTTTCGCCAAGTACCAGCAATAAAAAAGCCGGCATGGCAATGAGTAAAATCTTACCGTAAGTTTCCATGTGCAAACAATCTTACTGCTAAAATACGGAAAGGACATCAGTTTACCTGCTGCCGGTAATCGGCCATGTAACGGGAAGGCGAAACACCGGTTACCTGTTTAAATACCCGGTTAAAACTCACCGCACTGCTGAAGCCACATTCGTATGCAACGGATGAAATGGCAACGGCCGAATTGCCCGTCATTTTTTTGCAGGCTTCATTGATGCGTATTTCATTGAGAAAGCGGATATAGGTTTTACGGGTATGCTTTTTAAAGTAACGGCAAAAAGCCTGTACGGTTAGATGCGCAACGGAAGCAATTTGTTCCAGACTGATGTGTTCGGTATAATGCTCCATGGTGTAACGGTACACATCATTCATCCGCAAACCTTCTGTATCGGAAATACTGTACACATTGGATGCAGATGAAAGCACACGGTTGCCTTTGCTGTTGCTGAGTGTTTGCAACAATTGAAGAAAAGCTGAAAGCCGGTAACCTTGTTTAGCCTGTTGTACCAGTTGTATCTCAGTCAAAATTTTTTTACTTGCTGTTGAAGAAATTTTCAGGCCGGTTGTTGTCTGTTCAATAAAACGACGGATCGGTTTTGTTTCGGGTAATGCCAACACCGTTTCATAAAACTGTACAGGATTAAAGAAAAGCGAAAGTGCTTCTACCGTTTTCTTCTTTCGCTTATCAAAGTAAACAGGATCACTTTTGAACAGATGGGGCTGATTAGCTCCCAATACATAAATATCTCCCGGACGAAACGGCTGCATATAATTCCCGGCGATCAGTGTACCTGTTCCTTCTTTGATCCAGGTGATCTGGATTTCCTGATGCCTGTGCAGATGCACATAAAAATGCGGCAACACATCTTCCTGCACCACAATGGAACTGTCGCCTGCAACCGGTATGGTAAACTGTACAACCTTCATATTTTAGCCAATATGAACCTTTTTTGTAAAAGTAAACGTATTTCAGGTTAAAATCGGTTAAGCATCCGCTAAGAACGGCTTTTTGATTGTTTATCGTATCGGTTACTTTCGTTAAAAATAAATTACTATGTCATTTGAATGGAAAGGGGTGTTCCCTGCTTTACTTACACCGTTTACAGCGAACGAGGAAATTGATCTGCCGATGTTTGAAAAGAACTTGCAGGCGCAACTGGATGCCGGTGTGCATGGTGTGATCATTGGTGGTTCGTTGGGTGAAGCCAGCACCATTACCGCTGCTGAAAAAGAACAGCTCATCAAACATGCAATACAATTCCTCAACGGAAAAATTCCGGTGATCATGAATATTGCAGAAAGCACCACCAAAGATGCCGTGCAACAAGCAGCCAATGCAAAAGCATGGGGTGCAGCAGGATTGATGTTGTTACCGCCGATGCGTTACAAAAGTGATGACAGGGAAACAGTAGAGTATTTTAAAACCATTGCCAAATCAACTGACTTGCCGATCATGATCTATAACAACCCGGT
>NZ_CAMLGT010000349.1 GCF_946479605.1 uncultured Lacibacter sp. | reverse complement strand
TAAAGGACAGGTTAAAGAAAGATGACCTGGTCGTTTGTATCCTGCATGATCATGGCAGCCGTTATGTTGGAAAGATCTACAATGATCAATGGATGATGGAAAGAGGGTTTCTTGAAGTAAAAACATTCAAGGACATTGTTTCATCACGTTCGCACAACAGACTTATCAGTATTGAACCCACACACACTGTTGCAGAAGCTGTTGAACTGATGAAAAAATATGACATTGAACAAATACCGGTTATAAATGGTAGCGGACCAATCGGTTCTATTTCTGAAAACGGGCTGTTTGATAAAGTGTTTTCAAACCCGGAAATAAAGCATGCAAGTGTGGAAGCAGTGATGGAAGCACCATTACCGTTGGTGGCATTTGATACCCCCATTGAACGATTGAGCACACTTATCAGCAAAGAAAATGGAGCCGTGCTGAGTAAAGATGAAGCCGGTAATTTTCATATTGTAACCAAGTACGACATCATTCAATCGCTTGCGAAATAATTTTATCATTCCCTTAAACAATAAACAAGAGCCGTTCGAAAGAGCGGCTCTTGTGTTTTTACGCTGTTACGGGCCGGTTTCACCCATAAAATCGTAAAACAACCGTAATAACACCGTATCATTCCTAAGTGTATATGCGTAGTTTTACGTTTAAGGGGGTAAATACCGATGTTCCGAAAAAGAGAAATACTGCTCTTGTTAGGTCTTAACAGTCCTTTTACTTTTGTGTCGGAAGTTCATTGAAACACTATCGCCTGCTCACCCACCGGAAAACACTTAGACACAATATCCAAATCCATTAAAAAACCGGAAATAAAATCCATTATCGATCAACTTCCGAAACCAAAAAGTATTTTTAAAATCCAACGACCTGTAAGAAGACCAAAAACCAAGAACCGTTGAAAAGTCCAATGTAATCCTAACTGAAGAAACCACACCAATAATCCTAAAGAAGAACCAAAGAAGTCCAAACATCCAAAAGAAAAACCAAACCAAATCCAAATCCTAACCGAAAAAACCTATCCTACATCCTGAAGAACCAAACAAAGCCAACCGGATCAGAATTAAATCCTCTGTTGCGGAAACCAAGAGACCAAAAAAGGCTTTATTAAAAAGATCTGGATCCTAAGAAAACCAACGTAAAATCCAAATTACATCCTTTGAAATCCAGATCTTTTTTTCTTTTTATCTGCTCCTGAAAAAGAGATATTCTGAAAGAAAGATAGTGCAGGGTTCCAAAATCCTTTGAATCAGTAAAATTTCGTACCAAGGAAAACCATCAAACACCAAAGGAACCGCTGAATTAATTAAATTGCCTGTTTGAAATGAAATGAAACAAGTTCAGGACCAAACAGGCAATTCTTTTTTTATTTACTCCCCTCCCCGCCGGATCATTTCGCTTGTACCTTCCCTTACAGAATTATTGTATTCACTTGACCTGGATAAGGAAGTGATAGGTATTACCAAATTTTGCGTTCATCCCGATGCTTGGTTCCGAACAAAAACAAGGATCGGTGGTACAAAGAATGTGAATGTGGAATTAGTGAAATCGCTTCAACCAGACCTTGTGATTGCAAGCAAAGAAGAAAATGTAAAAGAGCAGGTGGAAGCCATCCGCTCGTTCTGTCCTGTTTATTGTACCGATATAACAACAATTGAAGACAGCTACCATGTAATGGAGCAAGTTGGAATGATTACTGACCGGAAGACCAAGGCTGATCAATTGATACAGTCTGTTCAACAACGTTTTGCAGGATTGCCTGTTGAACTAAAGCCAATGAATGCTGTCTATCTCATTTGGCAGGATCCGTATATGACCATTGGTGGCGATACGTTTATACATGACATGATGAAACTTGCCGGTTTTCATAACGTGTTTGCTTTGGAAAAACGTTATCCGCAAGTAACCATTGAAGAATTACAGAAGAGGAATATTGAAGTTGTTTTGTTTTCATCGGAGCCGTTTCCTTTTAAGCAAAAACATATTGAGCTGTTTTCAGCGCAATGGATAAAGGCAAATCCATTGCGAACTCCTCCTCTCCTGCGCATTGTTGATGGCGAAATGTTTAGTTGGTACGGCAGCCGCACACTTTATGCTGCTGATTATTTCAGGAAACTGAGAGAAAGCTTATTTTTAAGCGATGAACCTACTGCATAAACAACGAATTCCGTTTTCGCTTGCCCTGTTCTGTATCCTGTTTGTTGTTACCTGGCCGCTTTATAAGTATGTATCCGATCTTGATGGCATTGGATATATGGAAGTGGCTCATCATTATTTAAAAGGCGAATGGAAGCTGGCAGTAAACGGATTCTGGAATCCGTTGCATTCCTGGCTTGTGTTGCCACTACTAAAGCTTGGGTTAAACGACTGGGCTGCTTTTAAGATCAGTAATCTTTTGTTTTCACTGGGATCTCTTTGGGCTTTATCATCTTTGCTGAACAAGTTTTCATTAGAGGAATGGTTAAAGACAGCCATACAGTTTGCCTCCGTGATCATCCTTTTACATTATTGTTATTTTGAACTTGCTGCTGATGCATTGCTTGTCTTTCTGCTGCTTGTTTATTTTAACCTCATCAAGCAAAACGATTTTTTTGAAAGCACCTCTAAAAATCTGCTTGCAGGATTTATTGGTGCGCTGTTATATTTAGCCAAGTCCTATGGCTTTCCATTCTTTATTTTTCATTTTGTCATTATCCATCTTTTTCTCAATAATAACCGTGCAAATGCCATCAAGCAACTTGCTGCAGGTTTTTTTATGTTTTTCCTGTTTACATTTCCATGGCTTGTAGCCCTGCATTGGAAATATGGAGAATGGATGATCGCATTTGGTAAATTCAATGCGCATTGGAATTTTACCGGCGAGCCTTTACCCGGACCTGTTATTCAAGCTCCGCCACACGAGGGATCGTCATCTGTATGGGAAGATCCATGGCATGTGAAAACAGATAATCTGGCATCCGTACCGATCATTACAGTTGCCTTGCACCAGATACGTGTAATACTGTTCAATTTCCAGCAATGGCTTAAAAGCATTCACGATCTTTCCTTTCTTGCCCCGGCAATTTTCTTTGTGAGCGGCTTCATGTTTTTTAAATACAAATCGAAAGAATGGATGTATTTGTTGATCGGCATGCTGGCATTCATTTAGATGGGCGTCATGCTCGGCATCCTGGTCGGCGCG
>NZ_CAMLGT010000348.1 GCF_946479605.1 uncultured Lacibacter sp. | reverse complement strand
CACACAATTAATATGAATTTCATCGTATCAACACCACTGTTCCTTTCTTACTAATTGTTCGGCCAAGAAAATCCGTACCGCTCACCATCCATACATACGCACCGGGGTCCTGTTGCACAGATTTAAACGTGCCATCCCATCCCTCATTGGTTCTTGTGGTAGCAAAAATTTCCTGTCCCCACCGGTTAAATACACGGAAATAATGAAACTGTGCAATACCAACCGGCAGTGGCGTAAGTACATCATTCAGATTGTTACCATCGGGCGTAAAACCGGTTGGCACAAAAATATCAGGCGATGTTTTAAAGATGCGCACATTCATGGTATCATACGCAAAACAACCTTCCGGTGTTTCAGTACGCATGATGTACGTAAAGTTTTCTCTTGATGCATCGAAGATGGCAAGCGGGTTTGGTATAAATGCATTCGAGAGATAATCAGGTGGTGCCCATTGAAAAATTGTTCCACCGCTGCCATTCAGTTGCAACGGTTGACCCACTACCACAACAGTATCGTTTCCTGCAAAAGCAGGTACAGGAGGTATTACACGCACCAATACCGTATCAAATACCGGTTTGGGACAACCGAGGTTGGATGTGCCACGTAAAATATAATTGGTAGAGGTTAGCGGAAACGCTGTTGTAACCGCATTCATTGGCGAGCCCAATGTAGCAGCGGGTGCCCATACCCAATTTTGTGCATCACCCGTGGCCGCTAGTGTAAGTGTATCACCATAACAAATAGCGTCATCGGGTCCGGCATTTACAACAGGGTAAGGAACGGTTGTAACAGTCATGCTTCTTGTTTGATTACACTTACCAATGGTGGATACAACAGTAAACAATGTAGATGGAGCCGTTGGATGCGCCACTGCATCACGCACATTCGGATTGGTAAATAAATTCGGCGGGCTCCACGCATATTGCAAACCATCGGTACTTGGTTTCAGTATAACAGAATCGCCACGGCAAATGGTGGTGTCGTTTGGTGCACGCAGTGTTACAAAATCAACCACATTCACCAATACAGAATCGGTATTGAAACAACCCGGCGCCAGTGTGAGTGTAACATAATATTTGGTTGGCACATCAGGGCTTACCAATGGATTAGCTACATTCTGGTTATTGATATTGTATGCCGGCGACCATTGAAACGTTCCTTGCCCGAATGCATTCAACTGTAATGTATCAATGGAACAGATCAACGTATCATTCGTTAACTGCAGCGTTGGTTTGTCTGTAATATTAATTGGTTTTGTAATGGTATCAAGACAGCCCTTATTGCTGCCTGCAATCAGCCGCACATTGTAAGTTCCGTTTTGCGGATAGGTATATTGCGGGTTTCGAAGCCGTGATGTATCTGCTGTAGTGGAAAGATTTCCAAAATCCCATTTCCAGGAATTGGGCGAACCGTAAACTGATGTGGTGTTATCTGTAAACTGTATCGGCACATTCTTACAACCGTCATACAAACTAAAATCGGGGAAGAAACCGGGGAACACATATACATCAGAGTAGGAAGTATCGGTACACACTTCGCCACGGTTTACAATGAGCATTACTTTGTACACGCCGGTATCTGCATACGTAAATGTAGGCACGCTTTGCGTGGATGTATCAGTGGTTGCTCCTGTTACGCCAAAGTCCCAGTACCAGGAACGTATTTCGGTACTTGGTGTAAGGTTTTGAAATGTTTGTGTAAATCCATCGCAGGTGCGGTTTTCCAGCGGAAGTTCGGCATCAGCAAAATCACAATCAGAAATGCGGATGGTAAAATCTTTTCGATGGGTGGAAATGGCCACGCCTCTCCGCCATTCGGTAATGCACACATTTACCACAAAGAAGGATGCACCACTTGGATTAACAACACCTGTGGGTGCCACGCCTGAAATAACTCCGGTTCTTGGATCAATTGTTACCCCGGAACCTAACGGTGACGCACCGGTGTAGCCGCCTGTATAGCCAACAGAAGGATAGGGTGGTTGTAATGGTTGGCGGTTGGTAGAGTTTGTGATTCCGTTTGTGCCGTATGCTTCACAAAAACTGTAACTGAGTGAGTCGCCCTGATCTGGATCGGTAGCGCCAAAGGGTAATACAAAACGTTTGTTGCGGCAAACAAGTGCAGTATCTTTTGTATCGAATACGGGGCTTGAATTTGTTTCAGTTCCTAACACAGATGTGCCGGGAATATTGGCAACATATGTTGAGCCGGTGGAAGCACCGCTTATGTTCGAGAGACCATTAATGCGGCAGCAGGTTTCAAATGCAACAGTGTAACCCTGGCTGCTGTTTGGCAATTCAACAGTGGTAGAATACAATCCCACTTCGTAACAAACAGGTGGTGCATTAATGATGCAGGAAAAAGGGCTTTGCAGCGTAAGCGTACGAAAGTCGGTACGGTTAACAGCAATACTGTCGATGTATGCTGTGTTGGTTCCCCTGTTAAACACACCAAATGTTACGACCGTTGGTAAAGGCGCAAGCTGGTTGGGGCCGGTGTTAATGGGGTTACAATCACGAAACAAACGGAGTGTAACACGAAAAATGCTGCGGCCATTTGTGCCAGGCCCCACATACGCATAATACATTTCGCCACCGGAAATATGACCGGCAAAACCATCCTGCAAAATCAACAATGTTAAAACTATCAGTAAAATCCGTTTCATTCGTTTGTAAGGGTTGCGGTCTTTAAATGATTGACAGTTGTGCAAAATTCAATGACAGCAGTATTCAGTTCATTCGCTGCTTCCAGCATGCCCATGTGTGCAATTCCGTGAATTAATTTGGCTGAGCAAACTGCAGGTAATGCTGTTTGGGCCAGCGCATCAGCAGGGTTCACCGCTTTGTCTTCTGAACCAATAAAGAACAAAACGGGCACGTTGCTTTGCTGCAAAACAGCCGTACGGTCGGGTCGTGCAATCATGGCTTCGTAATAAGCTATCAACGCTTCGGCAGAGAATTGATTGCTTTGTGCAATCAATTCATCAACTGCAGGTTTATTTGTTGTATTGAATGTTTGAGAAAATAAATTTGGGATGGTGGTTCGCATAAAATCAAATGCACCATGTTCTGTAATAAAACCGATTGATTTTTTTCTTGCTTCTTTTTTCTCAGCACTATCAGCATAAGCTGTTGAATGGATGAGGCCAAAGCCATCTAAACGTTCTGCATATTTTTCAGCAAAGGCAAGTGTAAC
>NZ_CAMLGT010000347.1 GCF_946479605.1 uncultured Lacibacter sp. | reverse complement strand
CATTGTTCAACGCATAATCTGCATCTACTTTCCGTTGACTTGCATCGGGCATGTACACCAGCTTGCAGACACGCTTCAGCTTTTCAGAAAACCATTGATTGATTTCGTCTTTCATTACTATCGCTTCAACCACATCGTCCCATACCTGCACACGCACCATTGCTGTTTCAGTCGGGTACAAGTTAACACGGATCGCATCCGTTTCATTTCCCTTTTCATAAACGGTTAATTCATTTGCATGAATGGCCGTGCGCAACAATGCCATTTGCGGAAACTCCCGTTGTGTTAAAAAACGATTGTTCTCATCTACCAGCATCCATCTTCTGTCGTGTTCAATGCCACGATCAGTTAAACGGGCTTCGGTCAATTCAATTCCGCCCAACGACTTGATGGGATAAACATATAAATGGCTGATTGAAAGCATGGTTAAAATTACAGGTTTTTAAAAGCCAACCGCCAGTATTTCCAACGGAAAGAAATCTGTTTATTCGGTTAAAATAGCAGTAAATTTATCCTGTTCTTTCACCCCTTAAGCCTAAGCAAACATGAAACCCGTTATTACCATTGAATATTGCCCGAAATGTAACTGGCTGTTACGTTCGGCTTACATTGCCCAGGAATTACTTACCACATTCGAAAACGAATTGAAAGGCGTTACGCTGCAACCCAGTGAAGTAAGCGGCGATTTTCATATTTCCATTGATGGCAAAGAAATTTTCAATCGCAAAACCTACGGCGGTTTTCCTGAGATTAAAGAACTGAAGCAGATTGTACGGGATATTGTCAGTCCGGGTAAAAGTCTTGGACATGCCGATACCAAACCGCATCACCATAGTTCACTTTAACAGCAACAGTTATGACCGGCATTATACTTTGCGGTGGACAAAGCACACGCATGGGCACAGACAAAGGCCTGTTGAAACATGAAGCAAAAACATGGGCACAGACTGCAGTTGATAAAATTGCAGCATTGCAATTGCCGGTAAAAATTTCTGTCAACAATCAACAGTTTGCAGATTATGCAGAGGTATTTGCAAAAGAAGATCTGATCACCGATGCTGCTTCGCTTGCACTGCATGGGCCTCTGTTAGGTGTATTGAGTGTACATTTGCATTTGCCCACGCAGGATTTGCTGGTGCTGGCCTGCGATCTGCCGCTGATGAATTCCGCATTACTCAAAGAACTGTATCAATACTATCTCGATAATCCCGGTTACGATGCTTACCTGTTCGATAATGATGGGGAGCACGAACCCTTGTGTGCCATTTATGTTGCAAAAGGATTATTAACCATCGATCAAATGTTGCAGAAAGGCGAACTTACACGCCACAGCATGAAGTTTATGCTCGATCATTTATCTGTTTACAGCATTCCGGTAAAGGACGAACAGAAAGCTTTCTTCCGCAACTTTAATGCGCATGCCGAGTTAAACGGTTTGTAGACCAAGCATTGCTTTTTCTACTTTTACAAAAGCCTCTTTTCCTGCATCACATAAAGGGCAGCAATAATCTGCAGGCAATGCTTCAAACTTTATACCTGCTGCAACATTGTTACCGGGATCGCCTGTAGTTTCATCGTACACTGTTAAGCAATCGCTGCATTGATGCACATATTGTGTTACAGGCTTCTTATCTGCCTCTTTTCGCTGCGGCACTACTTTTTCAACCTTTGCCTGTTTCCCTTCGAGATGCTGATAGAATGCATTGATGGAACGACGCAATTGTTCCGACAATAAAAATTTAGGATTGTTACTGCTGAACACATAACCGGTACGTTCGTTGGGGTTGAATTCGTTGGCACAAAGTACATCGTAGAGGTACAGAAATTCCCACCCAAACAATTTGAACAATGGTTTGCGTTTTACCAATATGCTACTGAACACTTCGCTCTTGCTTCTTGTTTTGATGCCTATGCAAAGACCAAAGGTTCTTATATCTTCATTATTGAGTTGTTTAACGAGGTAGTTTTTCAACGCCAATCCTTCGCTGCAATCATCTTCCACCTGGAAATTTAATTCGTTAGCTGCATGTCGCACATTGATATGGTATTTATCCAGCAACAAACTCCACTTCGCTTTATCTTTTTCATCAATGCCTTTTACAATAATACTTTTCCACGGTGTAGAACATAGTTGACCGATCTTGGTTTCGAGGCAAAGCTTACTTACTTCTTTCAGGAAATCAACACTAAACAATTCATCTCTCCTGTACACTCCCATCCAGTATTTGTTATTGTTGTAACGGTTGAACCCTTCGTAGTAAGGAAGATTGAACGTTGGTAACTGAACCGTCTTATCTGCAGGTTTGGTAATGTATTTATCGGTATGCACCAGCTTCATTAATGTTTCGCCCTGTGCTTCGGCATTATCTGAAAACCGTTCTTTATGAGCAAGGATGATCTGCTCAATTTCTTTTGATACCCTCGCTACATCATTCGTATATACTAACTGGTTCCATTCGTAAATGGTATTTGTTTTCGGGAATCGAATGAACAGGTGCCAGAAGTGTGCTGCATCTTTTGCAGCAACCCAATTGATGTTTCCCGTAAGCATCGGAGTGAAACTCTGGTTACTGTCGCTTACATTGATTTTTAAAGTGGGTTGATAATCGATGCCATCAAAAATATCTTTGTACACACCTTCGCTCAGCCAGGTATTGTTGATGAAAATTTCTTCTGCGGGATAAGAGCTTACGATGTTGGGATGTTTTTCATTTCCCGTTTCATAAGCAATAGCAAGTAACTGAAGTTCTTCCAACAATGCTTCCCTGTTTTCAACACTTACATTAATAAGTAATTGCTGACGCAAACCGAAACTCACATTCCGGATACCCACTTTTGTGCAAGCCACCAATGTATTGTACAGATCGCCGGGCGAAATAATACCGCCACGGAAATTGATCTTTATCGTCGAACTCTTACTCATACTTACTTTCTTTTTATGAAGCAACCGCCAACGGGGCTTACTTCGACAAGCTCAGTATTAGCCGCCGTTGGGGTTACTTTATTTATCTGCCATTGCAGCTTCCTTAACGTTTGTTTGAAGGTTGGCTTCCAGTATCGCTTTCACCTCCGGTCTGCAACTGCCGCAACCCATTCCTGCACCCGATAGTTGGCACAACTGCAAATGATCTTTACAACCCTCCTTAATTTTATTGATGAGATTTCCTTCGCCCACATTGTTGCAACTGCACACCAGTTTGCCAATCACCGGTTCTGGCG
>NZ_CAMLGT010000346.1 GCF_946479605.1 uncultured Lacibacter sp. | reverse complement strand
CTGGCCTTTCTTCACGCAAGGCTTCAGGTTAATACAAGTGCTTTGGTTTGTTTTAATGAATTTGGTGAGTTTGTAGATTTTCAAATCATCTTCAAAGCTTACCAAACGTTGCTCTTCACTTCTTTCGTAGCGAACGTGAATTTCAATTGCATCAACATATTCAACCACACCTTTACCTTCAGCATTTAACTGAATACGGCTGTCACGTGCTGCCATTGCTTCCAAACCAGTACCAACGATAGGCGCCTGCGGACGTACAAGCGGAACGGCCTGACGTTGCATGTTCGATCCCATCAAGGCACGGTTAGCATCATCATGCTCAAGGAACGGAATCAACGATGCACTCAAACCAACGATCTGGTTCGGCGCAACGTCCATGTATTCCACCTCTGCTCTTTCGAGGATCGGGAAGTCGCCACTTTCACGTGAGCGAACTTTATCTTCAATGATGTTTCCTTTATCGTCGATATCGATGTTTACCTGTGCGATCTTCGCTGTATCTTCTTCTTCTGCACTCAGGTAAGTAAGATTCTTCACATCTGCTTTACCATTCTCTACTTTACGATAAGGCGTTTCAATAAAGCCCATATCGTTTACAGTAGCGTGTACGCAAAGTGTAGAGATCAAACCGATGTTTGGACCTTCAGGCGTTTCAATTGTACACAAACGGCCGTAGTGGCTGTAGTGTACGTCACGCACCTCGAAACCAGCTCTTTCACGGCTCAAACCACCGGGCCCGAGAGCTGAGATACGACGCTTATGTGTAATTTCTGAAAGCGGGTTTGTTTGATCGAGGAACTGTGATAACTGTGAAGTACCGAAGAAGGAGTTGATCACAGAAGACAATGTTCTTGCATTGATCAGATCAACAGGAGTAAATACCTCGTTGTCACGTACGTTCATACGCTCACGGATAGTACGGGCCATACGTGCAAGACCTACACCGAACTGAGCATATAACTGCTCGCCCACTGTACGTACACGACGGTTGCTCAGGTGATCGATATCATCGATCTCAGCTTTCGCATTCGTCAGTTTCACCAGGTACTTAATGATAGAGATGATATCATCTTTCGTTAAAACCTTCTTCTCGATCGGGAAGTTTAAGCCCAGTTTACGGTTGATCTTGTAACGACCAACTTCACCGAGATCGTAACGCTTATCACTGAAGAACAATTTGTCGATGATACCACGTGCAGTTTCGTTATCAGGAGCATCAGCACCACGCAACTGGCGATAGATATGCTGTACCGCTTCCAACTCACTGTTCGAAGTATCTTTATTCAATGTGTTGTAGATGATCGCAAAATCACCACTTACTTCTTCTTTCTGAATGAATACGCTCTTCACATCCATTTCGCTGATCATTTCAATCGCTTCAGCATCAAGGATCGAATCACGCTCTAATACTACCTCGTTACGTTCAATGCTCACTACTTCACCAGTATCTTCATCAACGAAGTCTTCTACCCAGCTGCGGAGTACACGTGCAGCTAAACGCTTGCCTTCGTATTTCTCCAATGATTTTTTATCTGTTTTTACTTCATCGGCCATGCCAAACAGTTCAAGGATATCCTTATCTGTTTCGAAGCCGATAGAACGTAAGAGTGTTGTTACAGGGAATTTTTTCTTACGGTCGATGTAAGCATACATTACATTGTTGATGTCTGTAGCAAACTCCATCCATGCACCTTTGAACGGAATTACACGAGCCGAGTAGATCTTGGTTCCGTTGGGGTGAATAGACTGACCGAAGAATACACCAGGAGAACGGTGTAACTGTGATACCACTACACGCTCAGCACCGTTGATAACGAATGTACCACGGGGAGTCATGTACGGGATATTTCCAAGAAACACATCCTGAACGATGGTCTGGAAATCCACGTGTTCCTCATCATTACAGCTCAAACGGAGTTTGGCCTTGAGAGGAACGGCATATGTTAACCCACGCTCCATACATTCCTCAATGGAATAACGGGGAGGATCAATGAAGTAATCTAAGAATTCGAGAACGAAAATGTTACGGGTATCAGTGATCGGAAAGTTTTCTTTGAATACACGGAATAACCCTTCAATGTTACGTTTGTCGGGGGTAGTTTCTAATTGAAAATACTCCTTGAAAGATTGAATCTGAATGCCGAGCAGATCGGGGATCTCTGCAAGGTGCTTAACTTTTCCGAAATTGATTCTCTTGTTTGCTGCAACTCTTGATGAAGACATATGTTCTTACCGGTTTTTAAGTTTGTGCACACGAATAGCTCACCGTCTTTTTGCAAAGACAAGTAAATTGATTTTCAGTTATTTATGACTGTAAATGGGCGCCAACTTGCTATTCAGCCTAAATTTAGGGAGGCAAAGTTAAGGATTATGTGTGTTGGAACAAAATTTGATTGGCGGCATTTGTCCCCGTTTTGTCAGATTTGGGAAAAGTTGGCAGAAATTTCAAAAAATTGAAAAGATTATTAGCTGACCTATTCCAGTTTCGTTTCAAATTATCCCCGGCTTCAAGTCCACCTTTCAGACTTTCACCCCTATTCTGCAAGACAGGTTGAGCGCTTTTACTATGCTTTAAGGTGGCTTTATGTACGCTTATGCTACCTGATCAGTACAAAGCTCCCCTTTCTGCTCACATAGCTGCCTGTTACCAAATCACGATAAGTTAAGGTCCATACATAATTGGCTGCAGGTTGTGCCGCACCTTTCATTGTTCCATCCCAAGGCTTGGTCCAGTCTTTTGATTCATAAACCAATCCACCCCAACGATTGTATACCCGGAAAACATAATCGGCTGCGGTAAGTGCATTCAGCGGGCCGAAAAAGTCATTTAACCCATCGCCATTGGGTGTAAATGCAGTTGGAATATCAATGCGGCATGTACTCAGTTGCGTTACAATTTTCTCCATTGTATCGCTGCAGCCAAGATCATTAGTAACAGTATACCTGATCGTATATTTTCGCTCAGTTACTGATGCTGAATAGATATGGGGTGTAGGCAATGAATCTGTACTTGAATTACCATCGCCAAACTCCCACAAAAATTGCAGTGGCCGTTCTGTTACAGGTACCGGTTGTACAAACAATAAACTATCAGGACAGAGGAACGGATTCATATTAAAATCAGCTTTCAGATAATTATTGAGGTGTACATCCCTCGAAACAGCATCGCTGCAAAATCCATTTGATACGATCAATGTTGCCCTCTTTGTACCAAAGCTGCTATAAATTA
>NZ_CAMLGT010000345.1 GCF_946479605.1 uncultured Lacibacter sp. | reverse complement strand
CGCACAAACAGCATCATCAGGTCACGGTAACGCCATACTTCTTTTAAATTCAGATCAAACAAAGAAGCCTTGGGCTTGATCTCAAGATCCCAATGCTCACCAGTATCGTTGGAATGATTCATAACTACAGAAAATCGTTGATGGTTTCGGCGATCAGTTCCACCTGTTCATCAGTAAGGTTTTGATGCAGGGGAATGTTTAAGCCGCTTGCATTCAGTTGCTCACTGTTGGGCAACGATGCGGTTGATTGATAAATAGCATTCAGGTGCAGTGGGTGATAACGGAGTGTACTGTAAATACCCTTCCCGTATAAATGCTTTGCCAGTGCATTTCTTTTTTCAACAGGCACCTGGATAAAATAGGTGAAATAACTGTGTGTTTCGTTGGGCTTGCATGCAACAGGTGTGGTAACGGCTGCTGTGTGGGCAAATGCCTGTTGGTAGTAATCCCAGATGATCTTGCGCCGTTGCTGGTTCACTGGAAGATGTTTCAATTGCACCACAGCTAATGCGCCTTCAATATCAGATGGAAGCATTTTTACATTCGGTTGTTGAATAGCATATTCCCACCAGTTACCATCACTGTTTTTACTGGCGGCCTGGAAACCCGAAAAACCAATACCGCAGTAACGCATCATGCGTGACTGATCGATACGTTCTTTTTCCTTGAACCAGAT
The DNA here is from genome assembly GCF_946479605.1 of uncultured Lacibacter sp. The sequence goes on along the minus strand of NZ_CAMLGT010000345.1, from coordinate 2,583 downwards.
ACCACCGCCTTCGCCCACCGCAATATTTTTGACTGAATCAAAACTCCAGATACCGGCATCACCAAACACACCGCAGTAGGTTCCGTCAACAGTTGAATCAACGGCATGTGCTGCATCTTCCAGCACGGGATAACCAAGTGCAATGATCGGTTGCATATCCACAGGCAATCCTGCATAATGCACCACCATGATCGCTGCTGTTTTTTTGCTGATCTTTTCAGCGATCAGTTCAGCAGTAACATTTTGTGTGTACAGGTCCACATCACAAAAAACAGGCACCAGCCCGTTTAACAAAACAGCCTGCGCACAACTCACCCACGTAAACGATGGCAGGATCACTTCGCCTCCCTTAGGAAGTTGCAGATTTTTTAATGCAAGGTAAAGGGCATTGGAACCGGAATCCACCATCATAAAATGCTCGGATCCCAACCGCTCTCTGAACTGCTGTTCAAATGCGGTGACGTTTTTACCAATACCTGTCCAGTTGCTTTCAAGACATTGTACAACGGCATCAATATCTTCCTGTGTGTACTTCGAACCAAAAACGGAGATCATCGGGATTATTTTCAGGTTAACAATAAGTACTAAACTGTCCCCATTACTTTACAGGGATTGCCCCATGCTTTTACGCCTGCAGGAATATCTTTTGTGACCACACTTCCTCCGCCAATAATGCTGCCTTCACCAATGCTGATATGATCAAACACTACAGAGCCAATGCCGATTTGCACAGCATTGCCAATAGTACAATGCCCGGCAATATGTACACCGGGATTAATGGTCACAAAATCACCAATGCTGCAATGATGACCAATACTTACATGGCGGTTAACTGTAACACCAAAACCAACTCTTGTAAACGATGTAATAACAGATAGCGGTTCTACAAACAAACCATTCCCTGTTTGTACGGTGGAAGAAAGAACAGAGGAACGGGCAACCAGGTTGCGGTACAACCCGGCATGAATATTTTTTTCTGTCAAAAAATAATCGAACACTGCCTTCTTGATAAATGGTCTTGCCACACCAAACACAAAGCGGTCATCGGTTGCGGCCTGCCAGGTAGCGGCAGGCAGGATCTTCACCTGCAGTGCAGGATCAGCAAACGGAAATTCCTCTTTTACTGCCACATTCTGCACCACACACACCTGTTCCGGTTGTTCGTTGGCAAACAACACATCCAGTACCCTGCTCAGTTGACTTTCGCTATAGCCCAGTGCGGTGTTCATTGTAAAATCCCTGTTTACCCAATACGGCTGATGGCATCACACTGTATTCATGCAGCTGCATCAGTTGATGCACCCTGGTAAGTAAGTCAATATTTGTGGCCGGTTGTTTGCGCTGTTTATCGAACCAGATATTATCCTCCAGCCCCACTCGTACACCATAGCCTGCTGCAATGGCAATATTGTTGATGGCCAGTTGTTCATTCCCTAATCCGCCTAAAGCAATAAAGTGCTGTGCAGATGATTCACTGTTTATTTCCCGGATGGCATTGCCGATTTGTACAAGTTCTGCCTGCATACCGGCGATATTTCCAAATAAAAGGTTCCAGTAAAAAGGACCTTCAAGAAGATTTTTTTTGATGAGGTACTTACCCTAGTTGATCATACCCATATCAAAACATTCCAGCTCAGGCTTTACGCCATACTGTTTCATTTTTTCTGCCAAAGCCTGGATCATGTCCGGCTCATTAACAGAAGCCTGTTGCAGAAAGTTGAGTGAGCTGAGTGTGAGCGAACACATATCGGGTCGCAACTCAATCACTTCCGACCGCTGTGCAAACCCCGGTGTATTACGGCCCGAGGTGCTGAGGCAAATGATCAGTTCAGGGCAGTGTTTGCGGACACCTGCTACAATATCGCTGTACACTTCTTTCCGGTACGTGGGTGTTTCATCTTCATTTCGGGCATGCAAATGAACAATGGTAATACCAAGTTCATGGGCTGCATGCACTTCCTCAATGATCTGTTGAGGATGCACAGGCACATGTGCTGTTTGCTTTGTTGTGGGCACCATGCCTGTGGGACAAAAATTAACGATGAGGTGGTTCATACAGTCAGTTGCGTTGGTTTACCGGATCTTCTTTGCAGGGTTGCCTGCATACACGCCTTTCGTTTTGATATCTTTTGTGACCACAGCACCTGCACCGATCACCACACCATCGCAGATTGATACAGGCAAGATCGTGGCATTGCTGCCGATGGATACATTATTGCCGATACTTGTTTTCTTCCATTTGCGTTGGTCACCACCGGCAGGTTTTCCATCGCTGAAAGTATCATTAATGAACATCACACCATGACCAATAAAACAATCATCACCAATCGTCACCAGCTCACAAAGAAAACTATGGCTCTGGATGCGGCAGTTCTTCCCGATCACCACACCTTTTTGTATCTCAACAAACGGCCCCACAAAACAATCATCACCCAACGTACATTCATAAAGATTGCTTGGTTGCATAATCACAACATCTTTCCCGACCGTTACATCCCGGATGGCAATTTCTTTTATGGTAAAAGGATCCATGTAACTTTTTTTAACGTCATTGCAAGCGAAACCCCGCAACCAAATCAGCCC
>NZ_CAMLGT010000344.1 GCF_946479605.1 uncultured Lacibacter sp. | reverse complement strand
GACTGCACCAAATAAGAAAACAGTGTTTTGTTTTTTCATTTTACATTTTCAACATTGATATCACTAACTGCTTAGAGATGTTTCCTTCGTCGACATGACGGATTACCAACATCTTCTTCCATCCGAAATCATACATCATAAATCCTACATCCTGCTACCCTCTCACCTCCTCCACAAACTTCTTCACCAATTCCATATCCTTAATACCCGGACTGATCTCAAACTTGCTGTTCATATCCAGTGCAAACAGGTTTTTCGCTACCGGTTCGTTGGCGAATTCTTTTACGGCAGCTGCATCGGTTGGTTCTATTCCTCCACTTAAGAAAAACGGTTTACCAATGTCCAATCCCTTCAACATATTCCAGTCGAACTTTTTACCTGTACCGCCGTATCCGGCGCCCATCGTATCGAACATATACATATCGCAGGCATCAAAATAATCTTTGATCTTCCAGGCAATGTTATCATCCTCCGCAATACGAAATGCTTTGATCGTTTGAATATAACTGCTCACCTGTTCGCAAAACCTCGGCGTTTCATCGCCATGTAACTGCACCAGATCCAAACCAAAATTCTCCACATGATTCATAATCTCATCGTACGAAGCATTTACAAACACACCCACCTTGTACACTTTCAGCTTTGCACGTTTCACCTGCGCACCCGTAAGCGTACGCAACACAAACCGGGGCGATTTATGATAGAAGATCATACCGGCAAATTCAACACCCAGATCGCCCAGTTGTTGCAATTGCTCCAGTTCGGTCATGCCGCAGACTTTTATGCGCATACGCTTTGCTTAAAAGGTTTTTGTCAGCAAACACAATCGTTATCTGTTTCCGTCATTCTCCACTATCCATTAACCAATTATCAATTACTTCATCCCTACTTTAAACTGCAGCACTTTTGCCAGATCCTTTACACCCGGTTCTGTTTCAAATTTACTGTTGATATCAACGCCATAAAAATCGGGATGCTTGAACTTTTTGATCTGTGCAATATCATCTACCCCGATTCCTCCGCTTAAGAAGAACGGTTTTTCAATTTTACTTTTTGCAAGAATGCTCCAGTCGAATTGCTTTCCCGTTCCACCTTTCTGCTCTCCGGCCTTGGTATCGAACAAATAATAATCACATGCATTGTCGTAAGGCGCTACCAACGCATCAATATCTTTTACTGATTCATCAATATGAAATACTTTGATCACTTCCACATCTTCGTTCAGGTCGCTGCAAAACTCAGGAGTTTCTTCGCCGTGCAATTGCACTACATCCAATCCATAATCTTCAATTGCATCCAATATATCACTGTACGACGGATTGATAAACACACCTACTTTCTTCAGATCAAAATCCGCATTTTTGATCGCTTTCTTATCCAGCTTGCCTTCTACATAGCGTGGCGAATCGGGCACAAAAATGAATCCTGCGAAATCAATATCTAATCCATCTAACTGCTGTACCTGTTTGGCTGTGGTGATGCCACATACTTTTATGTTCATGTGTTTCTTTTTTAGTTACCTGCCTTTGGCAGATAGTTATTTTTGCCACATAGTATGCCCATAATCCTTTTTAGTTGGATATTGGCTTATGGGCATTTCATGCTTTTTCTTTTAGTTGTTGTACAAATGCTGCAAACGCTTTACCGGGGTTTTCTTCTTTCATAAAATTCTCACCAATTAAAAACCCTCTGAACCCGTTTGCTTTGAACAGTTGAATATTTTCAACTGAACTGATGCCGCTCTCGGCAACTTTTATCTTCGTATCGGGAATCTGTTTGGCCATCCGCAGACTCCGTTCAATATCCACTTCAAATGTTTTCAGGTTGCGGTTGTTGATACCCACGATTTCTGTTTCCTCGCAAATATGCTGCAACTCTTCTTCATCGTGAAGCTCAAGCAATACTTCCAGTCCCAGCTGTTTTGCATAAGCAGCCAGGCGTTTTACTTCTTCTGTTGTTAAACAAGCAGCGATGAGCAAAATTACATCGGCTCCCATTGCCTTTGCCTCTTCGATCTGGTATTCATCTACGATAAAATCTTTGCGAAGAATGGGAATATTGTTGATTCTTGCTTTGATGAGATCAGCAGTACTGCCGCCGAAGAATTGTTCATCGGTCAACACACTTAAACAAGATGCGCCATTGTTTGTGTAAGCACTTGTTACTTCCACCACATCAGCTTTGCCATTAATGACACCTTTTGATGGTGATTGCCGTTTGAATTCTGCAATAATGCCTGTCTTTGTATCATCGAGTAAAAACTCCTTTAACGAAAGTGCGGCACGTGCATAGAGCGGCTGCTGTTTCAATTCAGCAACACTCGACTTCGCTTTCCGCTCCTCTACTTCAATTCGTTTTTGCGCAATGATTTTATCTAAAATATTCATACTATTTTTCTTTGTCCCCTTTGTGCATTCTTTGTGCCCTTTGTGTTATCGTTACACAAAGTTCACAGAGGCGTCATGGAGAACACAAAGTTTTAATTGTTTAATTCAATCAACTTCTTTAAACATCCATTAGCTCTTCCGCTTTCCAAACTTTCGACAGCAGCTGCAAATGCATCATCGTACGTCTTGTATGCACCGGTGCAATACAAACCCATTGCTGCATTCGCCATCACCACTGCATTCTGCGCCCATGTTCCTTCGCCGCTTAATATTTTGGTAAAGATCTTTGCTGCTTCTTCAATACTGTTACCGCCATGAATATCGGTTTGCTGCACAGAACGTTTGCCCAGCTGCTCCGGCGTCATAACAAATTCACCTTTATTGGTAATAACCTTGGTATCGTTGGTGAGTGATATTTCATCGTATCCATCCAGACTATGAATAATGGTAAAGGCATTCTCTGTTTGTTGCAACAGGTAATTATAAATACGGGCCATTTCCAAACTATACACACCCACTAATTGATACGCTGGTTTTGCAGGATTCACCATTGGGCCAAGCATGTTGAAGAAAGTTCGCATACCAAGGTTCTTGCGGATCGGCCCCACTGTTTTTAAAGCCGGATGAAACATCGGTGCATGCATAAAGCAGATATTCGCTTCTTCTACTTCACGTTTCAGCTGATCGATATTGTTCTTGAACTTATAACCCAACTGCTCCATCACGTTACTGGCACCACTGATGGTAGATGCTCCGTAGTTGCCATGCTTGGCTACTTTTTGTCCGGCTCCGGCTACAATAAAACAAGAGAGTGTAGAAATGTTGAAGGTATTTTTTCCGTCACCACCCGTACCCACAATATCCAATACTGCAT
>NZ_CAMLGT010000343.1 GCF_946479605.1 uncultured Lacibacter sp. | reverse complement strand
TTGCAAGGGTTGATGAAGCTGCGCCAGATCTGCGATTCGCCTTCGATCTTAAACGAACCGGAAAAGCTGCCGAACCATTCTATTAAATTGGACGAACTCGTTCGTGAGCTGGAAGAAAACATGGGCAACCACAAAGCACTGGTGTTCTCACAGTTCCTCGGTATGCTGGGATTGATTCGTGAAAAACTGGAAGAACTGAATATTCCGTTTGTGTATTTTGATGGTAGTACATCTGCTGCAGATCGTGAAAAAGCAGTACAGGATTTTCAGAACAACGAAGAAACAAGAGTATTCCTCATTTCACTCAAAGCGGGTGGTGTGGGTTTGAACTTAACCGCAGCCGATTACGTGTACATTGTTGATCCATGGTGGAACCCTGCTGTAGAACAACAGGCCATCGACCGTACGCATCGTATTGGCCAAACCAACAACATCTTTGCGTATCGTATGATCTGTAAGGATACCATTGAAGATAAAATTTTACAACTGCAGGAACGCAAGCGTTCACTGGCCCGTGATCTCATTGCCGATGATAATGGATTTGTGAAGAGTTTGAGCAGGGAAGATGTGGAGTACCTGTTCAGTTAATAGGTTTGTCACGAAAACGCAAATACATCAAGGAAGTACAAGTTTGTACTTCCTTTTTTATTATAGCTGTCCTGCTTGCTTTCACGCTTTTTTACACTTATATTTAAGAACAGTCTCTTCATTTTACATCAAACCTTTTCTTCATGATTAATTTTTCTTTTTGCCGTTGCAGCAATTTTATCAATGCACAACGGCTTTCATGGTTTGTGCTTTTTTTTATTGCAGCACAAACACTCCAGGCACAAAGCACCCGTCTCTTACGTCAGCCAACCGTTAGTGCTACACAGGTAGCGTTTATTTATGGTGCTGATCTGTGGGTAGCCGATCTCAACGGACAAAATGTATTGCGTCTTACCAGTACGCCTGCCGTGGAAACCGATCCGCATTTCTCACCCGATGGAAAATGGATCGCCTTTACCAGCAACCGCAGTGGCAACCAGTCCGTATACATTGTACCTGCCAAAGGTGGCGAAGCAACAAGACTCACCTGGCATCCTTCGTTCTCCATGACACGTGGCTGGAGCAACGATGGTAAACAGGTATTGTACACATCCGAACGGGAAACAGCACCAGCATCGTACATGCGGTTGTGGAGCGTTCCTGTAACAGGTGGTCCTTCCACCCTATTGGCAAAGCAATGGGGCTTCGATGGAAGTTATGCGCCTGATGGTAAACGCATGGTCATCGATAAAATGGATCGCTGGGATGTGGAATGGCGAGCCTATCGTGGTGGACAAAACACGCCGCTCATTATTCTCAACCTTGCCGATTTCAGTGAAACATTCATACCCAACGAACGCAGCACCGACCTGCAACCCTTGTGGCTGGGCGATAAAATTTATTTCATCAGCGACCGCAATGGCGGCGTTGCCAACATCTGGAGTTATACTCCCGGTGCAGGAACACTTACACAGTTAACAAAATTCACAGGTGCCGATGTAAAGTGGCTCAGCGGTTATGGCTCTGCGTTAGTATACGAGCGGGAAGGCTGGCTGCATCGCATGGATCTCAACGGCAGCAATACAAAACAAATGGATATTACTGTTGTGGGCGATTTTCCATGGTCGGCACCCCGTTGGGAAAATGTAAGTCGCCGCATTGCATGGGCATCGCTTTCACCAACAGGCAAGCGTGCTATTGTAGAAGCAAGGGGCGAAATTTTTACTGTACCTGCCGAGAATGGTGATGTACGCAACATCACACAAAGCTCCGGTGCAGCCGATCGTGTTCCGCTCTGGTCACCATTGGGTAATGAACTCGCCTGGTTTTCTGATGCAGGTGGCAAAGGCTATGCATTGATCGTAGCACCGCAGGATGGCATGGGCAAAAGCCGCAGCATTTCAATCGGCGAATCAAAGATGGCGTGGGAACCAACCTGGAGCCCCGATGGAAAATACATTGCCTTTACAGATGATGATGTGCGTATACGAATCGTAGAAGTAGCAAGTGGTAACATTACAACGGCCGATGTAGGCGGAACAAATATGGAACGGGGTGGTATGGGATTAACCTGGAGCCCCGATGGACAATGGCTGGCCTACAGCAAATCGGGCAGCAATATGTTGCGCAGCATCAACGTGTACAATGTAAAAACGAAAACGGTACAATCGCTCACCAACAGTTTTGCCGATGCGTTTTGCCCGGCATGGGATCGAGACAATAAACATCTTTACTTCCTTGCAAGTACGGAAGTAGCGTTGGGTAGTGGTTGGGCCAATACCAGTTCGCAGAATGCAAGGCCGGAATACGAAGCCTATGTCATCAATTTGCGCAAAGGCGATCAATCACCTTTTAAACCAACCAGTGATGAGGAAGAAGTGAAGCCCGAACCAAAACCGGAAGTAAAAACTGAAGCGAAGCCGGAAGAAAAAGGAAAAGAGAAACCAAAGGAAGAACCGAAACCTGCAACGGATAAACCAAAAGACGACAAAGCGGTTGTGATCGATTTTGACGGCATCGACCGTAGAACGATTCCGTTGCCGATTCCCAAACGGAATTACTTTGATATGATTGCAGGACCCGCAGGTACGGTGTTCATCAACGAACGTATTGCCAACCGGCCAACTGTGCTGCACAAGTTCACGCTCGAAGCAAAAGAAGCAAAAGAGTTTTTAACCGGTGCCGGCGGCGTATCGGTTTCAAATGATGGAAAGAAAATGCTGGCCAATGTGATGGGCGCCTGGAAGGTAATCAACACCGGCGGACCCAATGGCAACGATGGCAAAAACTTAAAGACCGATCTGCGGATGCAACTCGATCGTGCTGAAGAGTGGAAACAGATGTTTGAAGAAGCATGGCGTTACGAACGTGATTATTTCTACGATCCCAATATGCATGGCCGTAACTGGAAGGAAGTATATGAACGTTATGCACCACTTGTTCCTTTCATTAAACACAGGGCTGATCTTACCTACATACTTGATCAGATCAATGGTGAGTTAAGTGTAGGACATAGTTTTGTGTTTGGTGGTGATTTTCCGGAAGTGGAAAGCCCGAGTGTTGGTTTACTCGGTGCAGATCTTGTGGCAGAGAATGGTCGTTGGAAAATTGCACGCATCTACACCACCGAAAGCTGGAACCCCGGATTAAGCAGTCCGCTTGATCGTCCGGGCATGAACATGCAAAACGGATATTACCTCGTTGGCATCAACGGAAAAGAATTAACAGCGAATGATGATCC
>NZ_CAMLGT010000342.1 GCF_946479605.1 uncultured Lacibacter sp. | reverse complement strand
AGGAGAGTGGTGTAAACCGGTCAGGAAAAGTAAGTACGATGCTGCTTTGCTGAATACGTTGAAATGCATTGCGTAGCCGCACTTCTTCCATTTGCTGATCAAACACTTCCTGGTATGCCTGGCGAAGCAATACATTCTTTGCATCATATTCGCTGAACACATTAAAGAGTAAACTGGCCGATGCCTGCAGGTGGCGGGCTTTTTTCCGTTCGCCGGGAGCGGTTTGTACAATCAGCCCGCCAATCACCGCAATATCACGGAACTTTCTGCGGGCCATTTCTGTTGCGTTTACACTGCGTTGTATATCGGCCGTAAGATCATCGAGTGTAAACAGATCAGCAGCATTGGTATCATCAACGGGTATTGGTTGATCGCACAACAATTCAAATCCATAATCATTCATGGCAATGGAAAAAGTGAGCGGCGCAATTTTTCCAATACGGTAAGCCAATATGGCGCTCATGGCTTCATGCACCTGCCTGCCTTCAAACGGATACACCAGTAAATGAAAGCCATCTTTGCTTTCATGCTGCTCAATGAGTAACTCATCGTCTTTTGGAATATGCGACAGTTCTTTTTGCAATTGAAACAGTGAAGAAAGATGAATTAACTCCGGAGCAGAATTACTTTGCTTCTTACTGCTCATGGCAGCCACTTCATTAAATGTTTCACGCAACTTACGGCCAAGGTTAGCCGTTAAACTCATGCGCCCGCCGTTCCAGCTGGGTACAATTGTTTTTTTAGAGGTGGATTTACGCACATAGACTGTCATCTCTTTTATTTGTACCAGCTCTAAATTTCTTCCGGCAAGTGTAAATGAATCGCCGGGTTCTAAACGGCTGATGAAATATTCTTCAATAACACCTACAAAACCACCATTACTCATTTTTACTTTCAACATTACATCACTTACAATAGTGCCGATGTTTAGCCGGTGACGCATGGCAATTCTGCGGCTTTGAATTTTATACAATCCCTCAATGATCTCAATTTTTTTGTAATCATCATAGTGTTGCAATGCTTTGCCACCTTCCACCAGGAACTGCAGCACTTCTTCCCATTCCGTTTCCAGCAGGTCACGATAACAATAGGTACTTTTTAGTTCATTGAATAATTCGGCAGGACGGAAACCATCTGAAATAGCCAATGTGTTCAGGTATTGGATAAGTACATCAAAACAAAGCAGCATTGGTTCTTTGCTTTCAATCAAATTTTCATCAATGGCTTTTTTTAATGCAGCAGCCTCTACCAATTCAAGCGAATGCGTGGGTAAAAAGAAAATTTTGCTCACAGCATCGGGGCTGTGGCCACTCCGGCCTGCACGTTGCAGAAAACGGGATACACCTTTTGGTGACCCCACTTGTATAACGGTCTCCACTGGACGAAAATCAACACCAAGGTCTAGTGATGCTGTGCACACAACCGCTTTCAGTTTGGCGGTGTGTAAAGCTTCCTCTACCCACAGTCGCAGTTCCTGTTCAATACTTCCGTGATGTAATGCAATGGCGCCTGCCAGTTCAGGCGCATGATTCAGTAACTCCTGGTACCAGCGCTCACTCATGCCACGTGTGTTAATGAAGATGAGTGTGGTTTTGCTTTGCTCAATAATAGGAATGACTTTGTGAATGAGTTTAAGACCAAGGTGACCAGCCCACGGGTAATTCTCCATCTCATCGGGTAACACCGATTCTACTTCGATCTGCTTTTTCATTTGAGCCTTAACAATGACTCCTTCTTTCTGTAATGTTGAAAGCAATACATCTTTCGCTTCTGCTAAATTTCCAATGGTGGCAGAAATTCCCCAAATCATCGGTCTTGTATTGCCCGTTGCCCATTGACTATTGACGATTCGACTGATGGCTAACTCCACCTGCACGCCACGTTTGCTGCCCATCAGTTCATGCCACTCGTCAACAGCAATTAACTGCAGTGTTTTAAATGCTTCAGCATATCCTTTTTGTGCAAGAAATAAATGAAGACTTTCCGGTGTAATAATGAGTACCTCCGGCAGTTGTTTTTTTTGCCGGGCACGTTCAGCGGTTGTGGTATCACCATTGCGGATACCCACAGCCCATTGCATACCGAGTTCAGCAATCACTTCTTCCATAGCCCGGCCAATATCTTTCGCCAATGCACGCAGGGGAGTGATCCACATCAGCTGAAGACCATTGCTCTTTTTTGTTTTGTAATGATCAGGGTGCTGATTAATAAAACGAATAAGTGAACCAAGAAAAACCGAAAAGGTTTTACCGCAGCCGGTAGGTGCATTCACCAACCCACTTTCGTTTTGATGGATATAATTCCATGCCTCTTCCTGGAAACGGAATGGCTGATGACCTTTGTCGGCCAGCCATCCTTTAACGCATTGGTAACCCGGTGATGAGTGAAGCTGCATAGATGCTGACAAAGCTAAGTGATAAGGCTTCGCAATCAATGATTAAGGGGATGCTGTTAATATAGAATTAAAAAAAATTTGTTTTGAAGGTTGTAGATATATCTGATTTCTTCTATTTTCACGTTTGCTGAATACAAAAGGTCATACTTCAAAGACCCAATCCGGACATCCCATTCCTCTGAATTTTCCATTACCTGATAAGACGAACTTATTTTATAGAACAATACAATTTATTTGTATTGCAACGATCGCCTGTCCTCATCCTTGTTAAAAACCGTACCATCCATTTCTTAGGCGAACCACCACATTAAAACCTCTGTTTATGCAACAACTGCTTCGTCTGCCAGTTAGCCAATGTGCCTTGAATGCACTGCTTTCCCCTTTTTATTTCCTGTTCCAATCTAAAAAAATGTTGCTCCGTTTTGCCCTGCTCGTAATGAGTGTGGGGATGATGGGTGGGGTTGTGGGGCAGGCTACGGTTACAAGTGATAAACCGGATTATGCGCCAAGATCAAATGCAGTGTTTACAGGTGCCGGATTTCAGGCCTTTGAACAGGTGCAGTTGAAGGTAAAGAATTTGAACAGTCCATGTAATACTGTTACAACTGATTCCTCTTATTTACCATGGACAGTTACAGCGGATGCAAATGGTGCGTTTGTAACAAATTGGACAGTGTGTGATTGTCCGGGGGATTCGTTGCGGTTGAAAGCAACAGGATTGACAAGTGCCAGAGTGGCTTATGTATATTTTACGGATGCATCATGGACCATAACCGCCGATCCTGTAAATCTGTGCGGTGGAGTCCCAACAATAGTCACTTTTACAATAGAACAAATAAACAACGCAAATTTTAGAAATCAAAGCTACGGGATAAACCTGCCAACAGGCTATACCGTTAGTAATGTATCAACACC
>NZ_CAMLGT010000341.1 GCF_946479605.1 uncultured Lacibacter sp. | reverse complement strand
TACTGAAAAAGGTGTTGTGAATTGGAATGAAGCTGTAACAGATGAACAATATTTACTTGATAAAACTAATTTGAAGTAAAATGAAAAAAGTATTGATAATAACAATCCTGTTTGCAACAGCAGGACAAATATTTGCACAAAACAAAAAATCAACATCAAAAAAAGTGGAAACAACAGAACATTATACCTTTCAATTAAGTGATAAAGTAGCACGTCAAAAAGTATCCTTCAAAAACAGATATGGAATTACGTTATCAGGAGATTTGTACCTGCCAAAAAATATTGGAAAAGATACATTAGGAGCATTAGCAATCAGCGGACCTTTTGGTGCGGTTAAAGAACAATCATCAGGATTGTATGCCAACCAAATGGCTGAACGTGGTTTTATTGCCTTGGCATTTGACCCGTCGTACACAGGCGAAAGCAGCGGAGAACCCAGAAATATTGGTTCCCCGGAAATCAATACAGAAGACTTTAGTGCAGCGGTTGATTTTTTAGGTACACAAAAAAATGTGGACAGAAATAAAATCGGCATCATCGGCATTTGTGGCTTTGGAGGTTTTGCCTTGAACGCAGCTGCTGTTGACAAACGAGTAAAAGCAGTTGCAGCCTCTACAATGTACGATATGACAAGAGTAATGTCGAAAGGATATAACGATGCAGTAACGTTGGAGCAACGCACACAAATGCTGGAACAATTAGGACAACAACGTTGGAAAGATGCAGAAACAGGAACATTTGCATACGGGCCGGAAGGGAATAAAGCGTTGAAAGGCGATGAGCCACAATTTCTAAAAGAATATTACGATTACTATCGAACTAAGAGAGGGTTTCATGAGCGTTCGATCAATTCGGGAAATTCATGGACAGCAACTACGCCTTTATCTTTTATGAATATGCCTATTTTAACGTACATCAAAGAAATTTCACCAAGGCCTGTTTTAATCATTGCCGGAGAAAAAGCACATTCAAGATATTTCAGTGAAACTGCATTTCAAAACGCCAATGAGCCGAAAGAATTAATCATCGTTCCAAATGCTGTTCACACAGATTTATATGACAAAGTGGATGTTATTCCATTTGATAAGATGGCGACTTTTTTCAATCAAAATTTTAAATAAACACGTTGAAGAAAAATACGGCAGAAATTCGGCTGGTTTTATCGAGGCGATCGGGAGTACAATCAACATTGTACTCCCCTTTGTTTCCGCTAATCTTCTCAAATCAGTCATTCATATAATTGTCTTTGATTTTACGTTTTTATGTTTTGATAATAACTAACTTTCCTCAAAGTATTCCATTATGGCAATAATTAATCTGAATGTAAACGGTAAAACACTTTCGGTTGATGTTGATCCGTCTACACCATTGTTATGGGTTTTACGTGATCATCTGAATCTTGTGGGTACCAAATTCGGTTGCGGCATGGCACAATGCGGCGCCTGTACCGTACACTTAAACGGCAACGCTGTACGCTCCTGTACACTGCCGGTATCATCTGTAAAAAACAATGCCATTGTTACCATTGAAGGACTAAGTGAAAAAGGCGATCACCCGTTGCAACAGGCATGGGAAGAACTCGATGTATCGCAATGTGGTTATTGCCAGGCAGGCCAGATCATGAGTGCTGCTGCTTTACTTAAACGCAATCCTAAACCAACCGATCAGGATATTGATAATGCCATGTCGGGTAATATCTGCCGCTGCGGCACACATGTACGCATTCGCAAAGCAATTCATTTAGCAGCTAAAACAAGCAAAAAATAATTATGGCAACAACACATTCAAGAAGAAACTTTCTGAAAGTATCTGCTTTATCAGGTGGTGGTATGCTCATCAGCTTTAGTTTGCTCAACCTCACAGCAGAAGCAAAAGCATTGGACGAAACACTGTTTACGCCAAACGCATATATCAAGATCGGAGCAGATGGTTCCATTGTGCTATTTGCACCCAATCCTGAAATTGGCCAGGGTGTAAAAACATCGTTGCCCATGATCATTGCAGAAGAGTTGGGGGTTGACTGGACAAAGATCAAAGTAGAATTAGCTCCGCTAGACAGCAGAATGGGCCGACAAACAGCAGGTGGCAGCGGATCGGTTAGAGGACGTTTTACAGAGTTGCGTACAGTTGGAGCAACAGCACGTGAAATGTTGATTGCCGCTGCAGCACAACAGTGGAATGTGCCGGTATCTGAATGTACTGTTGATAATGGAGAAGTGATTCATAAAGCAAGTGGAAAAAAATTAAGTTATGCATCGTTGGCATCGGCGGCGGCAAAACTGGAAGTGCCGGCGAAACCAACATTGAAAGATCCGAAAGCATTTCAACTCATCGGTACACGTGTAAAAGATATCGATGCACATAAAATTGTAACAGGTCAGCCGTTGTTTGGGATTGATACCAGAAGAGAAGGAATGCTGTTTGCGATGGTAAGCCGTCCGCCGGCCTATGGCAAAACATTGGGCGAAGTAAATGATGCTGCTGCACTGAAAATTGAAGGCGTTAAGAAAGTAGTGAAGATCAAGAATGCAGTCGCTGTGCTTGCTACCTCAACCTGGGCAGCGAAGAAGGGAAGAGATGCATTGGTGATACAATGGAACGCAACAGAAAAACTGGAGAATACTGCAGAGCATTTTGCCACATTTAAAACAATGCTTGATAAACCAACTGCAACTCCTCAACGAAACGATGGTGATGTGGGTGCAGCTGCACAAGGCGCTGTGAAGGTTTTGGATGTAACCTATGAAATACCAACATTGTCGCACGGACAAATGGAGCCGTTGAACTTTTTTGCCAATGTAAAAGATGGTAAAGTAGAATTGTTTGGTCCAACGCAGGTACCTGCGGCTGTAAGAACCGAAGTATCAAAACAATTAGGAATTCCCGAAGCGAATATTACTATATCATCACCTCGGCAAGGTGGTGGTTTTGGAAGAAAGTTAATGACCGACAATGGTGTGGAAGCGGCGTTGATTTCTGCAGCGGCACAATGCCCGGTGCAGGTGCAATGGACACGTGAAGATGATATGCAGAATGATTTTTATCGTCCGGCAGAAATGTGGCGCTACCGTGCAGCACTTTCAGCCGATAACTTATTATCCTGGCATCAATCGGGTGTAGGTATTGGTCGTGGTGTGCGTGGCGATAGTTATGTTGCGGGGGCAATTGCCAATTACCGTGCCGAAGGACAAGGACTCACCAGCAATACGCCAACCGGCTGGTGGAGAGCACCCGGCGCAAATACACTTGCTTATGTTGCCGAAAGTTTCATGGACGAAGTGTGTACGGCTTTGAAAAAAGATCCTGTTGCATTTCGTTTAGAGT
>NZ_CAMLGT010000340.1 GCF_946479605.1 uncultured Lacibacter sp. | reverse complement strand
GATCAATTAACAATTGAAAGCGGGGCAACACTCAACCATAGCAACACCGCCACGTTTACACTCAATGATCATGCTTCAGGAACAGACATGATCGTAAATGGTACTTATATACTCAACGGAAACAAACCGTCAGGAGCTGGTACATGCGTCATCAACAGCGGGGCTGTGGTAAGGGTGGCAGCAAACAGTGGTGGCGAGTCGGATGATTTTGCGCAGAGTACGAATACAACAGTAGTATTCAAAACCGGTAGTGTGTTTGAGTGGGCAACCAGTTCAATTTTCGGTGCATCGGGAGTTACTTATTTTTCAAGCAATGCCGAGTTTCCTACATTCAGAATTTCTGCAAATGTTGGTAATGTTGGCGGAGGGACTTACACGACCATTAACGGGCTGTTTGAGGTAACTACAACAGGCTCGGTATGGTGGGATGATGCAGGTGAAAAAACATTTCGTGATGGAATTGTTTGTGCAGGCACCATCAGCCAAACTGCAGCATCGGGTATATTTTCAATTGGAGGTGGTGGTATACAGACTGTTCTCGGCGGTGGTGGTATTATCAATTTGAATACGGCGGGTATGCAGATCGCTTCAGGAAGGAACGTGTTATTGAATGGGAACATCACCATCAACAACTCCACATTTACAAATTATGGCACGCTGAGCTGTCAGAACTTTGTTATTAATGGCTCAGGCAGCTTTACAAATGCTGCTAATGCAACCCTCATCATCGGGTCGGCACAGGGAATTGCAGCAAGTGGTTCATCTGGTAATATCCAAACAACCGGACGGACGTTTAATGCAAATGCGGCATATATCTACAATGGATCCTTTAGCCAGATAACAGGCACGGGGTTGCCATTATCTGTATCCATTTTATCTATTTCGAGTGCAGGTGCAGCGGGCGATAATACTGTTACACTCACAAATAACAACACAACGGTTACAACAAACTTCAACCTGAACAGTGGGTTTTTTGCTGCAGGTGCCGGTAATAATCTGCAAATAGCAAATGGAGGAACCATTTACGGAACAGGAGGCCATAACCCCAATGATCCATCGGCCGGAAACATTGTTTTTTTAGGAGGAGGTTCAACAATAGGTATTTTGCCCGGTCATCCGTATCTCTATTCCGTAGTCATTAATGGCGGAGTTGATTTTAATGGTACTGTTGGTCAGTCAGCTACTGTTCTCAATAAGCTTCAGCTGAATAACGGTGCTTATGTTACCGATGCTCCTTATTACCAGTCCGGGTCTTCTTTGGTGTACAGTATGGGTGGTACCTATAGCCGGAGTGTGGAGTGGGGAAGCGAAAGCGGCCAAGGTTATCCGCATCATGTTATTGTACAGGGAGGAACTATTCTTGATTTAAATACATGGCCAAACCTGGTGCCGTCATCAATTAGTGAACTTGCAATTGCCGGTAATCTTATTATTGGAAATGCAGCAGGATGGGGGAGAGTGTATATGAATAATGGTATGACAAAGCCTTTGTCTGTAGGAGGCAATCTTACCATTGCTTCAGGTGATGCCGCTTCTGCAAGCAGTGTTCTTGAATTATCATCAGCTTATGGTGGTGATCTGTGGTTACATGGCAATTTCACGAGGTACAATAATGGTTCTTATAATGATAATGACCGGGCTATTTTCTTCATGGGTACAACCAATGCATCTGTAAATACACCCGATGCTGTAATTGCAGACGGAGTTCCAACACAAAACTTTAATTATGTAGTGATGGATAAATCTGCTGGTAACACTACTCTCACACTTAATTGTCCGGTAGGTATTACAAAAACAATGACTTTTACGAATGGTGTTGTTATTTCGTCTGCCGCTCACCCGCTTGTTTTTTCAGATAATTCAACCGTTTCAGGAGCAAGCGATCTTTCCTTTGTCAACGGGCCGGTTAAAAAGATAGGGGATGATGCATTTATTTTCCCTGTAGGAAAGCCAGTAATGGAAAATCCTTCGGTTGGAGGCTACAGGGCAATTGCTATAACGCCGGTTGCAAATACTTCTTCAGCAGATGCATTTACTGCTGAATTTATGCAATCAAGTGCAACAGCATTAGGCCCCATCACTGCGCCATTAATAACACGTGTGAGCCGATGTGAATACTGGAAGCTGGATAAGAACAACGGCAGCATTGGTCTTTCGGTTCATGTAACTGCATTTTGGACAGACCGAAGCAATTGTAATGTGGTGGCTACGGTTCCATATATTTCAGATCTTCCTAAGTTAGCATTGGCGCATTTTAACGGAACATCATGGAATAGTTCAGGAGGGGCAGGCAATGTGGGCGCAGGCTCTACTACTGCAAACGGGAACATCACATGGGAAAACGTAACAGAGTTTAGCCCGTTTTCCCTTGCCAGTACCGATTTCCTGGAGAATCTTCTGCCATTGAATGTTTCAGCATTTGATGCAAAAGCACGTATGGAAGATGTTTTGATCAACTGGACAGTGACACAGAACGAATATTACAGCCAGTTTACAATTGAACGTAGCCGGGATGGGGTAAGGTTTGAAAAATTGAAAACAATTCAATCGAAGCCAAATCCTTTTTCAGCCAGCTATGTTGAGGAAGATGATGCTCCATTTGCCGGTTGGAATTACTACAGGTTAAAGGCTACGGAAAAAACAGGGAGTGAGAGATATTCGCAAATTGCCCGGTTGTGGTTTGGCCGCCAGGAGCAGGTTCGGGTTAGTCCAAATCCGGCTTCAGAAAAAATTATGCTTAGTCTGGCCGAACCAAGCAGCATTTCACAAATTGAGCTTGTCAATATATCCGGTCAGGTGTTGCAAAGCACGCAAACCATCAGATTCACAAACTTTTTTGAGATATCTCACTTGCAAGCGGGAATCTATTATTTACGGATACTAGGAAAGAACGGGCTTTCCACTACAAGCTTTATTAAACAATAAAGACCCGAAACCAACTGCTGAAAAAGCCCCTCGAGAGAGGGGCTTTTTGTTTGGAAAAATTAAGTTGTACAAAGCTTACACGGCAAAACTTTCACCGCAACCACAGGTGCGGCTGGCGTTAGGGTTATTAAAATGGAAGCCCTTGCCATTCAACCCGTCACTAAAGTCGAGTGTGGTGTTGTATAGGTACAGGAAGCTTTTCATGTCTGTCACTACTTTTACGCCATTGTCTTCAAAAACCTGATCGTTGGGTTTTGACTCGTTGTCAAAATCGAGCTTATAACTAAGACCGCTGCAGCCGCCGCCCACAACGCTAACCCGTAAAAAGTAGCTGTTGTCTGCTGCTACATGCGCCTGTTCCATGAGGCTTGCCACTTTTTCCTTCGCTTTATCGGTTACAAAAATCATCGGTACTTTTTTT
>NZ_CAMLGT010000339.1 GCF_946479605.1 uncultured Lacibacter sp. | reverse complement strand
CCTGTATTTACGATTTAGACCAAAATCTGCCCCTTGCACCAATCCCAATGCTAAATGTTTCGGAAACGCATCGGCGGAAGTGCAACAACCGTGACAGAGATCAAAAACACTTTCCTTGAATTCATTATAGGCAGCAGCAACGTCTTTTAAAAAATCATACACGTATTGTATGCCACGTGCATTATCGGCAATTGCTTTTTTTGCAATGGCAGACACTTTTGTTACACTATTTAGTTCAACCTGCGAAAACAATTCTTTGTATCCACCGTTCACCTTGTAACACTGCAATAGATCACGGGCAGTTGCTCCCGCTGTTCTCAGTCCTTCTTCCAAAATGTTGCCTGCATTATTAATAGCTGTTCCATAAGTACGCAATAGATCGGGATAGCTGAAGATCGTATCATTCTCATTCAGCAAAACTCTTGGAATACTTACTTCCGGCATACTGAAGTATTCATCACCACAACAGGCGGGATCATTATCGATCAGATCATAATCACTTCTGCTGATGGCAAGAAACTTCAATTCTGAATGATGCACCAAACCTTTGTTCTCACATTCATCGGCAGAGCATTGATCTGTATCAATTGTATACTGACTCAGGTAAGCCAGCACAACTGTATTGTTCGGTTGATTATTTGCATTGAAAAAATCTGTCAAAGCGGTTGCATCTTCATTATTCTCCACCAATTCTGATAAACGCAGCGAACCATCTTCGTTCTTCAATTTTTCAAATGCAGGATAATTTGCTTTGCCATCGTCCAATTGCTTTGCTGCAATAAGCACTTTATCTTCTTCCAGTACAACTAGGTCGCCATCGCTTGTTACACCCACACCTTTTGTAACAGTAATGGTGCTGCGGTTAAACACAATATTCAATCCGCATACAATTCCAACACCAAGCAGGCGTGCACGTGTAAGCCGCTGTTGGTAATCGAAATACTGAACCACATGATTCAGTTGCTCGGCAGTAAGCACCTGGTTATCTTCAAAATAATTGAAAGAGTTTTTTGGCGCCTTAAGTTTAACGGGTATATGTTCCATATCCTATATTTTAAAGATTACCTAAACTTGTTCGTCCTAATACAAGCGGATTTGCAGGTGGTTCACCACAATCGGGCAGCACACCTTTTGGCATTAAACTCCGCAGGTTAAATAATAGTTTGATCAATGCTCTTGTTGCAATTAATCCTTCACTTGTGTTTTGTTTTCCCTCCTGCTTCAATGAAAGCCATAGTTTCCATGCTGTTTCAAACTTCGCAAGCTGCTCATTACTTACCCAACAGATCTTTGGATATATATGTGCAGGCGTTTGCTGACGGATAAGATTCTCCACCTGTTTCCTGAAATCAATATTGCGGAACCGGATTGTTTCAGCAGGTAACACCACCGTTATTCGAAATGAATAAGGGTCCTGCTCACAATCTTCACAATCATTATCGGCGCATACCGGTAAGAAATTTTCTTTATTGAACAACTCGTTTTCCTTTTGCAGAAAAGCTGCATCCATGCGTAACAGCAAATGCTCCACTACAAACAATCCTTCATTGCTGTATTGTTCTTTTACCAGCAACATCAGTTTGAGAATAGCAGCTTCTGCCAAACTTTTGTTTGCGAAAAACTCAATGCGTCTTGCAAGTACGTTACCCGAATCATCAACTACATTAAAGTGATAGCGACCATCAGCAGCTTGCTTCAGATCGTAATAATCACGAATTGCAGCATGTTCCATTGCTTTTGCAAATACTGCTTCACACTCAGTCTTTGTTGCATATTTCTTAGTATTGCTGAGCAATGTTCGGCTTGGATGTTCTGGATCAGCAATACGAAATACATATTCCGGAGTTCCGTTGTTGATCTCTTCCAGCACTTCAGATTTGATGGTTGAAATAGTGTGACGAAAATAATTGCTGATACCAAGCAAACGACAGATTCTGTGTTCCAGTCCGCTTACATTGTCCGTATCCCAAACAGGAGCTTTAGTATAATTGTATCCTCCTGAACGATTCTTACTTAGTGCAGGATATTCTTTCAGCAGTTGAATTTTTGCAGCCAGCAATTCACTTTCGGAAACATTATCGGAAATGCTGTACAACTGTATCGCATAGTCAGTAAACTGTTCAGCAAACCGACTAAGCAAATGATCGGTAAAACGGTTCAGGCGGTTGGTATCTTTTTCAAAATTGCTGACGATGCCTGCAAGCGTACCGCCAGGGTTTGCATAACCTGCAGTATCAATAATGATCTCTTTTTTTGCAAGCTCTTCTTCACCTATATCATTCAGTTTCTGAAAAAAATAAGACTGCGGTGTTATAATATCTGTCAGCGGCTTTTGCAAACGCAACAGATCTTTTACATGATGTAATTGTGAGAGATAATTACCAAGCAGTTGATCATAAAAAACAAGATAGCCTTTCAACTGCTTTGCCTGTGAACGACGAAGTTCATCTGCAATTGAAGGTAAACCATGATCAGTGACACCATAAACCATTGGCAGATCATTTCGTAATGACCGATAGGTATTTACATTTCTGTCAACTCCCTGCGCATACAAATAATCATCGTAAGTTTTATTTTTCTTCGCCAAACGATCGGTTTCCATTTTCTCCTTAAAGAGATCAATGGCTTTTTGCTTATTTGCATTTACCGGCACAACGTCTTTGTAAAAATGCAAAGCCATCTTATCCAAACAAAGTCCGGGCTTCTTCCCCTTGTCGATACAAAGCACCCATTCATTCTTTAACTCTTTATCTTCACTGCAAAAATTGAACTTCACTTCTTTTACAGCGATCACATGCTGCACATCCATCATAATAGAAATGATGTCGGATAAAAACACTTTTCGTTTAAGTCCTGATCGTTTCACTTCTTCATCAGGAATAAATCCAAACTCCAGAACCGGGCCGCTAAATATTTCATCCATACGATACGGCTCGGCATTGGTCTTTTTCAACTCCCGCATTTCCGACAAACTGTATTGCCGTACATCAGGTGCTAAATAATTCTGCACCCGGTATAATATTTCCGCATACACTTCAAATGCATTGGCGCTTGGTTGTATTTCCACATCGGCACAAATACGGATCTTTTGTTCATCTACCAGTTCAATAGCACGCAGGTCTTCGCAAAGATTCCGGTGCGCATGAAACCGTTCTCTCAACTGATCAAATACTTTCTGCCGTTTTTCATCATCCCAATCGCTGCCATCAGTTGCTTTCAGATCAAGTTCCACTTTCACATCATAAATACCATTTAACTGAAACTGGTAAAACTTATCATGTTCTGGCTCTGCGGCAACAATATGTTCATTCTTCACATCAACAAACAACGCTTCATCGGCTTTCAACAACCATG
>NZ_CAMLGT010000338.1 GCF_946479605.1 uncultured Lacibacter sp. | reverse complement strand
TGCATAATCTTTTGCTTCCATTAATTTTTTGCTGATGAGTTTGCTGCCCATACCCACTGCACATACACCGGCTTTGTACCAGCTTTCAATGCTTTCTTTGGTGGTATCCACACCACCTGTTGGCATAAACAACAATTTAGGGAAGATATCCTTAATAGTAGTTAAAAACTCGGTGCCCAGCATATTACCCGGGAACAGCTTGATGAATTTAATGCCTGCATTTTCTGCCGCAATGATTTCACTCGGCGTCATACAACCGGGTGCATAGAAAATATCATTGGCAACGCAGTATGCTGCCACATCAGGCACAAAACCCGGACTTACTAAAAAGTCGGCGCCTGCAGCCATGTAGTCTGTTGCGTGTTGCATGTTCTTAATGGTACCAACGCCCAATAATAATCCGGGCATTTCTGCATTGCGCAGTTGCACCATTTTGGTGAAGTTGGCCAATGCCGCATCGCCACGGTTGGTATATTCAACGGCTTTGATACCTGCTTTGTAAATCGCTTTTAACACATCAAGGCTCACTTCTTCGCTTGGATTAAAATACAAGGGAAGAATACCCTGTTGTACGATAGCGTCTGTTATTTGTTGTGTCTTACTCATTTTATGTTTTTTTGAGCCCGGCATGAATGCCGGGACAAGTCATTAGATTTTTACTTTGATTACAAGCTTCTTAATTTCTCCTTCGCCGATCATGGGTGCATGTACATCTTCGGGGAAGAAGATCGCAAACTGCCCGTCGGTTAACTGGAAATAAGTATCGGGTGCATCGTCGTAAAACAACACATCTTTTTCATCGTTGTATTCACCTTTGGGTGACACACATTTTTCTCTTGGTTTCCAGCCAATGGTCTCCACACCGTTGATGCAAAGCTGTATGTCGATGTTCTTGTTATGACATTCAAATTTCTGCAGACTGGTTTCTTTTGTTTTACCGGGTGCATTGCTGATGATGGCTTTTAAACCTTCTGCAATATCACTTTTCCCATCGGCAGCATTTGCCAGGTCGGTTTGCTGAATGTAGTCAAATGCCTGAGCGAACAAGGGATGAACGCTGAAGTATTTGTGTGCATTCTGAATAGTATCGATTATCATCGTAGTAATTTATAAATATGAATGATGAGTAATGAATGATGAGTAGCGGACCACTCATCATTCATCACTCATTACTGATTATCTCTGTACTCTTCCACTGCCATCACCTTTTACCAGATCTTTCACTTCCGCTAATGTAGCGTGGTTCAGATCACCAGGGATGGTATGTTTCAATGCACTTGCAGCCACACCAAACTCAGCCGCTTCGCCCATTGGCATGCCGGTAACTAAACCGTAGATGAGGCCGCTTGCAAATGAATCACCACTACCTACACGGTCAACAATACGTACATTGTATTTTTTGGTGTGATAGAATTCTTTACCATCATACACCAATGCACTCCAGCCATTATCACTTGCACTGTAGCTTTCTCTCAATGATGAAGCAACATACTTGAAGCCGAACTTCGCCACCATTTGTTTCATGATATCCTGGAAACCATCGAGGTGAAGCTCGCCTTTTGTTACATCTGTATCACCGGGTTTGAAACCAAGTGTAGTTTCCGCATCTTCTTCGTTACCGATACATACATCCACCCACTGGCAGAGATGGGTCATTACTTTTTGAGCTTTTTCTTTGCTCCACAATTTCTTGCGGTAGTTGAGATCGATACTGGTAGTAATGCCTTTTGCTTTTGCAGCTTTTAATGCAGCCTCAGTCAACGCAGCAGCTTTATCGCTCAATGCAGGCGTGATACCTGTTGTATGGAACCAATCGGCACCATCAAAAATTTTATCCCAGTCAAATTCGCTTGCTTCTACTTCTGCAATGGATGCACCTGCACGATCGTACACCACTTGTGATGCACGCATGGAAGCACCGGTTTCGAGGAAGTAGATACCTAAACGATCACCACCTCTGGCAACAAACTGCGTATCCACACCATAACGACGTAAGTGATTAATAGCCGATTGACCAATTGGATTGTTGGGAACTTTCGAAACAAAGGTTCCGTTTAAACCATAGTTACATAATGCAGCAGATACGTTTGCTTCGCCACCACCATAGGTGATATCGAATGTATCGGCTTGTACAAAACGTTTAAAATCGGGTGTTGACAAACGCAACATAATCTCTCCGAGGGTTACTACTTTTTTCGACATATCAGTTGTTTTAAATGCTAAGAAATAAATGATTCTTGTTTAGTTGTTGTAAATTTTGTTTTTACCTGTTGAATTGTTTCTACGGTATTTCTTGTTGAATCGCCTTTCTCATGCAGTTTGGCAAATGCAGCAGCGGCTGCAAAACCAATCACATCCTGCAATGCATGCTGTGATTTCAGTCCATAGATCAAACCTGCCATGAAGCAGTCACCACTGCCTACTTTATCAACAATGGCATCGGTTGCAAACACAGGACTTACGGCCTGCTCTTCTTTTGTATTGAGTGCTGCATAATAACTGATGTTACCTGCTTCTGCATCAAAACGAAATGTATTGGCTACCCATTTGCATTTTGGAAAACGATCGAACAATTGTTGTGCAGTGAATGTGGCATGTTGCAGGAATGCTTCTTTACTACGAGGTTGCAACAGCTTTTCATCAACTGAAACACCCAGTAAAGTTTCTGCTGCCCAGATATTACCCATGATCACATCGCAATACTTCACCAAACCCGGCATGATCTCCCAGGGCTTCTTACCATATTTCCAAAGTAGTGAACGGAAGTTCAAATCAACAGAGATGGTAATGTTTCGTTGCGATGCTGCTTTCACTGCTTCTAAACAAAGTGCTGCAGCTTTTTCACTCACAGCAGGCGCAATGGCACTGAAGTGAAACCATTCTACATCCTGCAATATCTCATCCCAGTTTACCACACCTGTGTTGAGTGTAGAGAAAGAAGAGTATTTCCGATCAAACACATTCTCTTCGCTCTTCATATCAGCACCTTCTTTCAGGTAATACAATCCAATGCGTTCACCTGAAAGAATAACAGGAGAGGTGTCAATGTTTTTTGTTTGCAGAAAGGAAATAATATCACGGGTAATGATATTATCAGGTAATGCAGTACAATATTTTACCGGCACTTGCCAGGTGGCTAATGCAGTGGCAACGTTTAACTCAGCACCACCAACAAACACGGGCACCTGGTTGGTACGCAACCATTCGCCACCATTTGCAGGAGGTAACCGAAGTAATAATTCACCAAAGCAAAGCACTTTACGCATAACTTATTTCAATGTTGGTACAGGAGCCGGGTCCATATCGGTGTACACTAAATTTTCTCCTGCCATTCCCCAAATGAAACCATAGTTGGT
>NZ_CAMLGT010000337.1 GCF_946479605.1 uncultured Lacibacter sp. | reverse complement strand
GACCGTGTACTTCTGACTTGTTTGCACCGCTGTGCTTCGTACATCAAGACTTTCCACAATTGTATCTGTCTCCACATTCCGGATGTTTACTTTACCATATTGCTGAATAGGATATTCATACCAATACATTTCCAGTTTGGTGGGCGATATTGCTACTACTGCATTATTGTTTGGCAACAATGTATTGATGGTGAGTGCATGGTTATCGGGCGGAATACCGAATATAGTCGCCACACTGATATTCCAGTCGCCTTTCTTTACCGCCGGATAAACATTGTTGGCAAGATCTTTTATCGCCCCACTGTCAATGATAATGGCATAAGTAAATCCTGTTGGCAAAAACGCACTTCGGAAATAGATCTGGTTATCCTGCACAACAACCAATGGATCTGTAATTGACAGCTCCTGCATAAGTGCATTGTCGAATGTTTTCCTGATCGATATTTTACCAACTGTTCCTTTCTTGATCTTTTCTTTAAAGAAGATACGGGCATTGATGTAGTTAGTGGAAATAGATGCATTCTTGCCCGGTAAAAGCGTATCAACCTGCGGTGCTTGTGTATCAGTAATCGACTTGGCTGCAATGATCCATTCCTGCGACTTCACTCCTGCAAATGCATTGCCAATTGTATCTGTTATGGCAGCACTGTCAATGGTAATTTCATAATCGGTTTCCCGCAGCAAAGCATTCACTGCAAAACTCATTTCTTTATTATTAACTGTTATTGCGGCATCATTGATGTTGAAGGAATGTACTATTTCGCCTGTTGAAATACGTTTCACTTTTACAGAACCAGTTCCCTTTTTCAGGTGTTCAGAAAACATTAATGAAGCTGTTGTAAATGTATCGGTAAGGATAGTGCCTGTTTTTGGTGTTGTTGAAAGAAGTTCCGGTGCAAACTGATCAACCGTATAAAGTGTAATAGAGAAATCATCAATACCCATCCCATCTTCAAACGGTGATGCAATGTCCACATCAACCCAGCGTAACGACAATGTATCCTGGTTAACAATTTCAATGTTCTGGATCACATAGCTCAACTCTTTTCTGTTAGCAGGTTCATTACCGTTCAATGAAAAAGAACTGGGTGTAACGCTGGGAGTAATATAGCTCAGTTGAGAAGCACTAATCCAGTTTACGTTGGCAGCAAAACTTCTTCCCACCTGGTATTGAAACAATAAGCTATCACTGCCTCTGTCGTTTCCAAATGCATACCAATGCTCGCCTGTGTATGTGATCTTTACGGCAACAATCTTTTTACCGGTTGTATTAACAAAATCAACACCCACTATTGTTTTAACACCACTTGCCACAAAGGTGCCGAAAGCCCGCTCTGCATCTGTACCCACACCAAAACTATAAGCCCCGCCTACTAATTGACCACCTAACACTGTTCCATAATTATCATCGCTGCCAAAGCCGGTTTCCCGGAATGTCCAACCAAGAGGCAATCCGCTTTTAGGATTTGCATCGCCGCTTGTTGCCAGCGAATTAAAGTTTTGTGTATAAAATGTATCGGTTAAAAGAACCTGGGCATTGAGGTTCATAACGCTCACAAAAAAAAGGAGCAGCAGGTACAGAAATCTCACGTTATTACAGTTGGTTTTATGAAGTGCAATGATACCGGAAAGATAAATATGACGGTTATTTACAGTTTAAAAAAACTTCTGGAACCATTACCAGCCTGCTTTTTCGCCCCAATTACCCAGCCCGAAGTATTGGTTAAGCGGCATGGTCAACCCGATCTGGTTATAGGCTGTATTATTCTGAAAGTGACTGCGGCTGTACCTTAGTTGCAGCTTTGTGAAAAGCACACCAACCCCTAATGAAAAACCGGTTAACCCATTACCTCCTGTACTAACTTTTAATTCTTTTGCCCGAAGGATATTATATGCAGCTGTCACTTCCACCCGTTCACCAATCAGTATTTGGGTTGAAAAAATGAAATGCTGAAAAAGTTTATCGAGTGTGATCTTTTTAGTGGATGCATTTTCAAAACCATTGTTGTTGTTAAATACAGTATCGTTATACAAAATATCAAAACGATGCAGATGATGTGCTGTGGCTGAAAAACGAATTGGTGCTTTTGCCAACCGCTTTGAAATACCTGCCTGCAGATCAAATGGCAGTTCTTCGGGTTCAGCAGGGTTGTAGCGTTTTAATTGCCCTCCCATATTTACAGCTACAATACTTGCCTGCAACAGGTTGGCAGTATCCCGGTACAAAATACCAACATCCGCAGCAATGGCAGAAGAACGATAGATGCCATAATTACTTGCCAGGTATTTTAATGAAACACCATACTTCCAGCGGTTCATGTACTCTCTGCTTGCCTGTATCTGCACTACAAAATCCCGTGGTCGATACACGCCTTCAATATTACCTGCAGCATCTGTTTGCTGTGTAGTACCGTAATCGAAATACATAATACCTGCGGCAAAATTTGTTTGCAGCTTTTTACTGCGAAAGCCCAGCATCCAGTGCACATTTTTTACGCCGGCATATAACGCATTGAAGTTGGCAGCCATTTGTGTGTGCATGACTGAATCGAGTTGTGCAGGGTTGGCAAATGCAAGTGAAATGTCTTTCGATTCATTGGTAAGATTGATGCCACCCAATGCTGCGGCCTGTGGTGAGGCCGGAAATTTCAGGAAATTATACGCAGACCTGCCGCCCAATGTTTGTGCAAACAAAGCGGTAGCTATAAAGAACAGCAGCATGAAACAGATCAATGGACGCATAGCAGCAGATAACTAAGGCTGTAAATTAATCAAAAGCTGCAGAGTGTTGCTGCGAATATTCTTCTAAAAATATCCCCCATAAAAATGGGGGAATTCTTTTTTAACCATTAAAACAACCAACATGAATAGATCTTGTTGCTGTAATTATAACACGGCAGGCATGATATTGTTCACTGCTCTTTTCAAATCAATGCCAGATCCAATACCTGTTGCATGGTTTTTACGTAATGAAATTTCATACCCTTGATATACTGTGAGTTAATTTCCTGCACATCCTTTTCGTTTTGCCAGCAAATGATCACTTCTTTAATGCCCGCTCTTTTGGCTGCCAGTATTTTTTCTTTGATACCTCCAACAGGCAGCACTTGTCCACGCAAAGTGATCTCACCCGTCATGGCTACATACGGCTTCACCTTTTTACCGGTGAATGCGCTGCAGATAGCACTCAGCATGGTAATACCTGCACTGGGCCCATCCTTAGGCACTGCTCCTTCGGGCACATGCAGGTGAATATTCTTTTTCTGAAAATCATCAGGATCCATGCCCAGTTTTTTGGCATTTGCCTGCAGGTAACTCAGAGCAGTAGTTGCACTTTCTTTCATCACATTACCGAGAT
>NZ_CAMLGT010000336.1 GCF_946479605.1 uncultured Lacibacter sp. | reverse complement strand
ACTCACATGCGACTATTTCCATCTGTTCAATGGTATTGAACAGGGAGTTAATTATGCCCCCTTGTCAATAGGAGTTGATATTGAAACAGGCGGCCATGTGTTTCAACTTCATTTTTCCAATGCCACAGGTATGAATGAAAGAGCCTTTATTAATGAAACAGCCACACAATGGAGCAAGGGCCAGATCAGGTTTGGTTTTAATTTATCGAGAGTGTTTCAGTTGAAAAAGGCCAAAAACAAGTAGCCGAACATAAGCACCCCCGCAATTCTTACGAAAACAAATGATTTTTCAGGGTTCAGAAAAAAATCCGCATCTTTTATGTGGATTTTTTTACATACAGCATCTCACATCAAAACCTACTGCTATGGCGTCACCACTTACTGTTTCCATTGTACATCCGCAATACAACAATCTGAAAAAGTACAGCCCGGTCCTCCATTTTCTGGCCGGTACTGTTTTTATAGCCGCTGCAGCCTATGAATTCAGGATGGATAACCGGATAACTGCATTATCCGAATTTATAATTGGCCTTGATGTGATTACACTGGCTTTTATGCGTGGCTTTGCTGAAGATTCTAGTCGTATGAATGCAATCTTCCGCCTGATAGAAGTACTGGTTTTTGGGGGGCTTACTATCCTTGCGGCCCTTGATCAATCGTGGTTTACAGCGGGTTTTCTCGCCATTGCAACAGGCATGTATTATTATGTTTTTCACTGCGAAAGAAAAGTGATCAACCGGGAGAGAGTGGCAGTACACCACCTGGGAGTAACAATTTCCAATTTCCCCAAGGACAAAGAACTGGAATGGGATGAGATTGCTGACCTGAAAGCATTGCCGCACAGCATTACCATTCTCACTAACCGAAAGAAAATACTCCGTTTCGATTTCAAAAAAGCAATTGCTTTCGATGAACTGGAACAAATTCACGAGTTTTGCAGACATTATCTGAAAAGTGAATAGTGGATGGTCAGTGGTGAATAGCCAAACCGCACATTCACCATTCACAATTGACAATTCACTATGGCTTTAGAACATTCTCCCTTTTTACTCTATTCCGACGGGAACGGAAATATTTTTGAAGACACATCGCTTTACGCCATTGGCCGTGAAGGATGGGATGCTTTCCCTATTGACCTGGAAGACTGGATTGAGTTGCCCGATGGTGGCAACCTCTATGAACTGCCCGATCGTAAAGGCATTGGTATTGATGTACAAACAGGCGAAATGCGTTTGTGTGAAAAAGGATGGGCCGTAGCTGCCTTCATTCCTCCTGCTCATACCAGTTTATATATTGCAGCATTTGAATCATCACCGGATGCAGAAACACTTCCCCTGTTTTGTTATACAGCCGTTGGCTGGCAAGATGATAAATTTTATGTGCCTGCGGTACGTATTGAACAGGATATACGCCAGGAATGTGCCGGTTACAATGATGAAAAAATTGAAACAGGCGCACAACAGCTCATCAAAAATTATCCGCATAACCGTTTGGTAAAACACCTGATGGAAAATTGCTGCAATACGTATAACTGCCCTGCAGCAAGAAACTTTGCCATGAGCCGTTGGGAATGCCCTATCCCCGTTTCGCCTGCATGTAATGCCAATTGCATTGGCTGCATTTCGTTTCAGCCACAGGAAGAACATATTCAAAGTCCGCAGGACAGGTTAACATTTAAACCTACTGCCGAAGAAATTGTTGAGTTCACAGTACCACATCTTGAAACAGCACCTTATCCCATTGTTTCATTCGGACAGGGTTGCGAAGGCGAACCTTTGCTGATGTGGGAAACCATGCGTGATGCCATTCTTGAAATACGAAAGCATACACAAAAAGGAAGCATCAACATCAACACCAATGGTTCAAAACCAGATGCAGTGAAAGTATTGTGCGAAGCAGGTCTTAACTCTATTCGTGTGAGTACCAACAGTGCACAGAAACATATTTATGAAGCGTACTATCGCCCCAATAATTACAGTTTTGAAGACATTGTTGAAAGTCTGAAAGTAGTGAACAGTTATGGCGGTTGGACAAGCATCAACTATTTTGTATTCCCCGGTGTTACAGACAGCGAAGAAGAATACGAAGCATTACGCAAACTCATTCGTGCAACCGGATTGAAGATGATCCAGTGGCGCAATTTCAATATTGATCCTGATTGGTACCTGGGCAAGCTGGGTATTACTGAAACAGGTGAATTACTGGGTGTAAAACAATTCATTGAAGTGATCAAAGAAGAGTTCCCTGATCTGAAGCATGGCTATTTCAATCCACCAATTGAACGGATCAAAGGCAACTACGAAGTGGATTTTGCACATTGGTAATTCAGGTCGGTATGGTTGCAAACCTTCAGACCATTAACGTAACAAGGTTGCTAACTCCTTAGATAAACTCAGGAGTTAGCAACCTTTTTTGTTTAGTAGAGTTTCCGTAAGTTGAGCAACAGTTATGCAACGCCCCAACCATATTTTACCACTTATTGTTTTATCACAATTTGCAGGCACATCATTATGGTTCAGCGGCAATGCCATACTTCCCGAAATCAGTAAAACATTTTTGTTACAACAGGATGGCGTAGCAATTGTTACATCTTCTGTTTTGATCGGGTTTATTACAGGCACATTTGTGTATGCGGTTACAGCTGTTGCAGACCGCATGAAACCATCACTTGTTTTCTTTTGTTCATCAGTTGCTGCAGCAATTGCAAACCTGTTGATCCTTTTACCATCGCAGGAATTTTTATTACTTGTTGCTTCACGATTTTTTGTTGGCTTTTTCCTTGCAGGCATTTATCCTGTTGGGATGAAAATTGCAGCTGAGTGGTATGAAAAAGGACTTGGAAAAGCCTTGGGCTATCTTGTTGGCGCTTTAGTGCTTGGTACTGCATTTCCACATTTACTGAAGCAATCGGGCTGGGATTACAACTGGAAAACAGTACTTGTTATTACTTCTATTGTTGCATCAGCCGGAGGACTCATCATTCTATTGTTTGTGCCGTCAGGACCTTATGCAAAAAAAGGAAGTACCTATTCGTTCAATGCATTTAAAAGCAGCTTCCGTTTTGCGGGTTTCCGTGCAGCATCATTTGGTTATTTCGGACACATGTGGGAGCTGTATGCTTTCTGGGCTTTTGTTCCGGTTTTGCTGCAGCAGTATGTAAAACAAAACGGAGCAATGCTCAATGTTCCTCTATTGTCGTTCATGATCATTACTGCGGGTGCTGTGGGCTGTGTAGCCGGAGGTTATGTTACACTCAAACATGGCAGTGCAAAAGTTGCATTTACAGCCCTGCTGATTTCGTTCGTGTGTTGTTTAGTAGCGGCTTTCAGCTTTTCATTTCCGCCTGTTTTGTTTCTCGTCTTTTTGTTTGTTT
>NZ_CAMLGT010000335.1 GCF_946479605.1 uncultured Lacibacter sp. | reverse complement strand
GCATATAAATAACCGGAAATAATAAACAGCATGGGAATACGGAAACGCAACAACCCGTTTGAAATAAAATACTCGAAGAAGGTAGTAAATGTTAGAGGTTCCGTTACTGTGCTGAAAGGAGCCAGGTAGGTAACATTTAAATTATACCCATGCACATACGCAAGCAGTGCAATGCACACAAACGTAAAAAATCTGAACTTCTGACTGAGTGAACGGGTCATCTTTATTAATTAAGTGGAACAGTTAATCGCACTTCTGTACCCTCTCCTTCTTTTGACAGGAGCTGAAGCCTGCCTCTTAATGCATCGGAACGTTTTTGCATATTGCCAAGTCCATTACCACTGTCAGCTGTTTTCACATCAAATCCAACACCGTTATCTTTTACCAGTAATACAAGTGTGCGGTGTTCAACAAATACTTGCACAGTTGCTTTTGTACATTTTGAATACTTGGCAGCATTGTTCACTGCTTCTTTAAAAATAAGGAAGAAGTCACGCCTTCCTTCCATATCAATTTTAGCATCACTCACTTCCTCACCTGCTTTAAATTCCAGTTCAATATCTTTTGCTTCAAACACATTGGTGGCAAACTCACGCATACGGGCCACCACTTTCTGCATGGTATCATTGGCAGGTTTAATAGCCCACACAATATCATCCATGGCTTCCATCATCCGCTGGCTGTTATCGCTGATTTTATTAATGTACTCTGCTGTTTTCATTGTATCCGTATTCAGCTTTGCTTTTGCCATTGAGCTGAGGATGTTGATGGTGCTGAGTGTGCTACCCATATCATCGTGCAGATCACGTGCTACCCTGTTGCGTATTTTCTCTACTGCAAAATAGCGGTGCAAACGAAGACGATGCATGCTGTATGCCACCAATGCCACAATAAGCAACAGCAATGAAATAAACCATTTTGTTTGCCAGAATGGTGGCTTTACAAAAATCTTAAGCGTGCTGATGTTTTTCGACATCAACCCATCAAGGCTTTCTGCTTTTATCTGGAATGTATAATGACCGGGCGACATTGCTGTAAAAGGAACCGACAACCGGTCGGCCCTGATCCAGTCTTTATGCAAACCTTCCATTTTATAATAGTAGATAAACTTTTCCCTGTTCTTAAAATCAAGACAGGCAAAGCTGATTGTAAAATTATTCTGATGCGGTTGTAATCTAACTTCAGGCAACTGTTGCAATGAATCAAGCAACTGGTATTCGCTGCCCAATAGAAAATCAGTTAATATTACATCAGGCGGAGGCGTACTTCGTTTAAATGCATCGGGTTTAAAAAACAACAAACTGTTTACACCTGTAAACATAAGATAGCCTTCGCTGCAAATGAAATCGGCCTTATCTGCCGACTCTCCTAACATCACACCATCCTTACGGCCATAGTTGGTAAAGCGTTCACGTTTATGGTCATAGCGTGCAAGTCCATTATCGGTAATAATCCAGAGATAACCACTCCAATCAAGACGCAAACGTTTAATGGAGTTAGAAGGCAAACCATGACGGCTGGTTACCTGCTGCACAGTTTTTGTTTTTGTATTGATGATGTTCAACGCTTCTGTTGATGCATAGATAATACTGTCGTTCAGTTGTTCAAGATCACGACAGGTATTGGCAAACAGCCCTGCATTGCTACCATCTGCAGTATAATGCTGTTCAACCTTTCCGGTAACACCGTTAATTGCATATACACCTTTATCATGTGTGGCAACCCATGCCCAACCTCTGCTGTCGATGAGTATTTTATAAATAATGGCCCCCACACCAAGATCAAGAATGATCTTATACTCTTCCCCATCGTATTTAACAATGCGGCCCGCCTGCGTACCAAACCATAAATTGTTCTGCTTGTCTTCAACTATGTAACGGATGGTGCGTTCATCAAATACCAGTGGGCGTTGGTATTCTGTTTTTCCGGTTGTCGGATCATAGATCATCATGTAACCGCTTTGGCAACCAATGAATACCTTGCCCGTTTTTTTTTGCTGGCATACGCTCCACGTTAACTTGTAATCATTTTGTGCCACTTCATCCATGCGTGGCATTGCTTTGTATAACGGAGAGGGATAAGGTTTAAAATTTTTGTTTAATGTAATAACCCCCTTGCCCCAGGTACTGAGCCAGTAATCGCCGTTCTGCAATTCTACAAGATCAGTTACACTGTAATGCCCCGGAATATTCGACAGGTACATATTGATAACATCAGCAGAAAAAGAAGAAGTGTAATACAAACCCTGGTCGGTAGCAATCCATAATACACCGTCCCTGTCTTCATACAACTGGTTTACCGATCCGTACCGGATGCCATAGTTATCGAGGTATTGCGTGCGGTATAACTGAAACCCCTTGTTCATAGCGTTTTCGCCTTTTTCAAGAGCGTAGAGATTTGCCAGTCCGTAAATCCATAATGTGCCGTTACCAGTTTCATAAAAACTCCTTAACTCAGCATAAGAAGTATTTACACCGTTCAAGCCTGCCGTATCGTTAAGTGGATATTTCCCTGTTGCATCAAAACAATAAAAGTGCTGATCATTTCCCCAATTGAACACCCAATGCCTGCGGTCTTTATCAATATAGATCTCGGAAACATCTTTCTGTACAGAAAGATTGTTGAGCAATGGCAGGTTCGTTGGATTGTATAACCTGCTCCACATTTGTTTGCTTACTTCGTCATATACACACAAGCCACTGTCTGAAACGATCCAGTATTGTTTCTTCGCTTTATCATGCAATGCGTTGAAGGTAGCCTTCCAGTTTTTTGGCAAATTATTCAGCGGAGTGTTTTCAGTAAATGCATCAAGCACTTTATCGTACTTGAGAATTTTTCCGTAGTGATGAATATTTACGTACGTGTTTCCGTAACTATCCTGCCACATCCTGAATTCGGAACGGGCCGGTAACGGTTTTGATGTTTTTAACGGCACCACACGGTATGTATAAGTGGAAGGATTAAAAATACCGAACTGATGAATGGAATAGGCGGCCAGCCACATACTGCTGCTATCGGCCCGCAATACCTGATTTACTGCAACACTTGGCAACGGATCGCCTTTGGTTCCATCAGGATCGAATGTAACAAATTTGCCGCCATCAAAACGTTGCACGCCATTGCTGCTGCCCACCCAGATAAAACCTTTACTGTCCTGGTAAATGCTGTAGATCACATTCGATTGCAGCCCCAATCCATCCTCGGTAGTGATCCTGTTAAACGCATAAGAAAAACGCTGTGCCTGAAGTGTGAACACAGATAAACAGAAAAAAATAAAGGATACAATTACTCTCATGCGGATGCTTACTGCATCAAATGTAAACAACCGTTACAATATTCTACAAGCTCTTATCCAAAACCACATGATTATGTGATGAGCTGCACATGACCGC
>NZ_CAMLGT010000334.1 GCF_946479605.1 uncultured Lacibacter sp. | reverse complement strand
GCATGTGAATCAACTCAACAGTATTGGCGGGCTGCAAAAAGCCGTTGAGCTGAATGCGTTATCGGTTGATCATTTGGAAACAATGACGGAAGAAGATATACAGGCACTGGCCCAGTCAACTACCATCGGCACATTGCTGCCATCAGCCGCATTTTTCCTGCGCATGCCTTACCAGCCTGCCCGTGCCATGATTGATGCCGGTGCTGCGGTTGCGCTGGCAAGTGATTTCAATCCCGGTTCATCGCCCAGCGGAAATATGAACCTGGTGGTAGCTATGAGTTGTATAGGTATGAAGATGTTACCGGAAGAGGCCATTAATGCCGCCACTATTAATGGCGCTTATGCGATGGCGTTACAGGATGAAGTAGGTAGCATTGCTGTTGGCAAAAAAGCCAATCTTATTTTCACCAAACCTGTGCCATCTTTAGCTTACCTGCCGTATGCGTTTGGCAGTAACCTCATCGACAAAGTGATGATAGGCGGAGAATTTTTCTCCTGATGAATGATGTGCTGAAATAAGTTATCTTTCAATACCAATTGTCAGCCATATGCAGTCATTTCGTTTTTACAACAAAGAAGATGTGCTTACCCTAACTAAGATCCGTCGTTTTGAAACCAAACTCGGCGAACGGGTACACTTGCCTTACAGCCGTGAACAGTTTGAACAGGCATTGCAAACCTCCACAGCAAAATTTGCTTTGTTTGGTGTGCCGGAAGATATTGGTGTAAAAGCAAACATTGGTGTGGGTGGTGCCGATACGGCATGGTTTCCTTTTCTTACTGCCTTTCTGAATATACAAAGCAATGATTTCCTGCAGGGCGATGAGATCATGCTGCTGGGGCATTTTGATTTTTCGCATATTGAATCGGTGATAGAAGAAAATGCACACGGCTATGAAGAAAAAATAGATGCTTACCGCCATGCGGTGCATGCCATTGATGAAGAAGTGGAAACACTGGCAAAGCTGATTACGTATTATGGCAAGATTCCCATTGTAATTGGCGGCGGACACAACAATGCTTATCCGCTTATTAAAGGAACAGCAAAGGGATTGCACAAAGCAGGTAAACTTCAACTGGCGCAGATCAATTGTATTAACCTTGATGCGCATACCGATTACCGTCCTGCTGAAGGACGACACAGCGGCAACGCCTTCCGTTATGCAGAAGATGATGGTTACTTACAGAAGTATTGTGTGGTGGGTGTACATGAAAATTATATTCCGCAGAATGTGTGGATGGATATTGTGAACAATCCGTTCTTCGACCTCATTACATACGAGGATATTTTTATTCATGAAAAACGAAACTTCATACAGGCAGTAGCACATGCAACAGGCTTTACTGAAGATTCGTACACAGGCATTGAACTTGATCTTGATTGCATTGAACATACACTCAGCAGCGCCATTACACCAAGCGGACTTGGTAAGTTACATGCACGGCAGTATTTAAACTTTGCTGCCACCGATTGCAAAGCAGCCTACCTGCATATTTGTGAAGGCGCAGGTTTCCTGAGTGATGGACGCAAGAGCGACACCACCGGTAAACTCATCAGCTATCTTGTAAGTGATTTTGTAAAAGCAGGGCTTACTGTTTAAAGAACAGGCGCTGTGATCTTTATACTTTCTTTACCTGTTTGTTTTTTTATGAGAAGCAGTGTGGCGGCAGCTTCTTTTGTTTTCTTCAATTGCGTATAGGCGGTATGCAAACCTGCCAATGCCCAGCTGTTATTCTTGTTATTCTTCAGATCAAGTAACAAAACATCTTCTGCTTTTTTCCATTGCTTCGCCTGCAGGTATGCATTGCCCAGGTAATGTTTGGGGTTGAGTAACCAGTCTCTCGGTTCGTTGTACACCATCCGTTCTTCGGTTGCAACAGCTTTGCTGTAATGATCAATGGCTGTTGCATGCTCGTTTTGTGCAAGTGCAATACTTCCTGCCAGCAAGTTTGCGGCTACAGTAGCACCATCAACAGCAGGAGAAAAGGGTGAGAAAGGCAACGACAATACACTATCCTTCATCAGTTCCAGTATAAGAGCGTATTCACGTTTTGCATCGGGTAATTTTTGCTGATGTGCATACGCCATTCCTCTTCCGAAATGATAAAGTGCATTGGCATACACCTGTTTTGCAGGCGGTTGTTTCAAGGCAAGTAATTCATTCCAGCGTGCATACCTTACATCAACAAGAATGTTTGTGTAATAAATGTATTGCAGGTAATTGCCCATAGCACCTTCCATCAATAAATAATCGGCAGGAATGCTGGCGGCAGTTTGCTTTGCACTTTCAACCGCATAATTCATATTGCCATTCATGAGTGCATGATTGGTTTGCATGTGCAGGTTATGGATCACATATAAAAAATCGGCACCGGCTGCAGGTGCATACAACTGCACTACTTTTTGGTAACTCTTTACAGCCTGTTCATTCACTGCACTTCCTTTGCTGTAATTACCGGTGCGTAAATAAATATGCGATGGCATGTGTACCATGTGCGATAATGCAGGTGTAAGGCTGCCCAGCCTGTCGGCACTGGCAGTTGCCAATGCTGCATAAGGCGATGGTTCCATGACATGGATATAATAATGATTGGCGCCGGGATGCAGTGGTGTTGTTGCCAACAGTTTTTCAAGTACAGTGCGTATGCGTGGTGTCCATGCTTTGGGTGTACCATTTACATACCATAGATCCCAGGGATGTTGCAGCATTAATGCATCAGCATACAGTGCAGCAACATCAGCCGATGATGTAAACTTTATATACAGTTTCTGCATTTCATCCACATAATATTGATTGAGTGCTTCTCTTGTTTTTGTACTGTCGGCCGAGTAGCGTACTGATTGTGCATGGATCAATCCTTTTTCAACAGCCGTGCTGTTGCCAGAAAGTTCTTTTGCTTTGTTCACTGCAATTAATGCATCAGGCGATGCTGCATAACCAAGATCATTGATGTTAGGTCCATAAGCTAATGCTTTTGCCCAATGGATCATGGCAGCAGAAGGATCAAACTTCTCCGCTTTTTTAAACGAAGCCATTGCTTCAATAATATGAAAGCCATAATACATGTTGATACCTTGGTTAAAATAATACTGTGCACTGTCGCTTTTGGTTGTGATCTTCCATTTGTAAGAACCCGCACCGGGTATGGGTGGAATATCTGCTTCATCAAGCATCGGTTTCAGTGCATCCCAATCGGGCGTGCAACGCAGCACCCGTTCCTGTTTGTATTTTTTTAGATTGCTTACTTGCTGTTTGTGTTGATACTGTTCTGTTAACTGTACAGCAAGCAGTGCCGTTGCAAATGCAGGTAATGCAAGAAGCAGAAGCCGGAGTTTCATGTGTAGTTGTTTTGGTTGTTGAATGAAACACTGAAGAGAGGTTCACACAGAGGATATGGAGAA
>NZ_CAMLGT010000333.1 GCF_946479605.1 uncultured Lacibacter sp. | reverse complement strand
ATTCAGCACCTGTTCTTTTGCTTTTTCCAATTCATCTTTCATCAGTACTACCAGTTTCTGAATGCCGGAGTCGTACGCTTTGGCACCGGTGGTATTAATTTCACGACCGATTTCCTGCAACACAAAGCCCAGCTTTTTACCTTTTGAATCGTCAGCTTCTTTCATGATGTTGAGGAAATATTCGCAATGATTGCGGAGGCGTACCTGTTCTTCACTGATGTCGATCTTTTCAATATAATAGATCATTTCCTGTTCCAGCCTGTTAGCATCGTAGTTTTCTTTTCCCAGCTGCTCTTCCATTTTTCGGCGCAGCTCCTCTTTCATTTTGTGCTGGCGCAATGGTTCCAGTTCCGATATTTTTTCCTGGTAGGCGAGGATGTTATTGATACGTTCAATGAGATCTTTTTCAAGTGCTGCACCCTCAAGTGCACGGTGCTTGTTAATGGCATTGATGGCATTTTGCAAGCTTTGTTGAAAAAGATTATATTGATCTTCGCTCAGCACTTCGGTATTTGGCACTACCACATCGGGCAAACGTAACATGGCGGCCAGTACATATTCACTCAGCTCCAAACCAAGATCAGCAGCCACTTCTTTTAACGGTTGAAAATAAGCCTTGGCCATTTCCTTGTTAATGGTAATCGCTCCGCTGCCGCCATTTTGTTTCAGTGAAATGCTGCAATCAATGGTGCCACGTTGCAACTGTTCAGACAACGCATTACGGATTGCAAATTCGTATGGCTTTAATAAAGGAGTGAGCTTTAAATTAAGTTCAAACTGTTTTCCGTTCAGCGATTTTATTTCAACCAGGAATGTTTTATCACCGGCAGCTTCTTCGGTTCTTCCAAAACCGGTCATTGATTTAAGCATAGCTTATTTTTAAGCAATGTAAAGAATTTCGGTTGTTTATCATCTTATTTCATAAAGCTGTTACCAGCAGACAGATGTTTGGCGCAACTAAAAAAAATTACAAAGGCTTTCAGTTTTCATTTTCTGCCCGTATTGGTTTTTGATTGTAGTAGTATAACGACATGCAAACATTTAAAACTGCAGACTGTTGATAAAAACAGGTGAGTGAGTAAAAATTAAAAAGCCCGGAAGACACCGAGCTTTTATGATGGATGGGTTAGTAAGTACCAGGAAATTTCTTTCCCTTCACAATATTAAAAATAAATTCTCCGATAATAAAAAATTTTCAAAAAAATTTTATTCACATTTTAATTTGGCGTGTGGAAAAGGGCTATGTGATGTAGGTGTGTTTAAAACAAAAACGAAACAGAAATAGTCAACGTATGATATATGCTGTTTGTTTTTTCATAACAACATGTATGAAAACAAATCTTCTGAAATGCTGTGCTGCCAATAGTTTCAGCAGATCGATGAAACAAACTGTTTTCTTTCTTTTATAACAATTACTTCAACAGCAGTTGATAACTGACGAAAGAAACTGCTGTTAAATGCGCATAAAAAGAGCCGGAAAAACGTCCAAATTTTTTTTTGAAAAAAGTTTTCCCGAAGGGTTGTTTTTCTGTTTTTAGGGACATTTTTCATTCGATGCGGTACTGTTGCTGCAAACTGAAACCATATTACCTTTGACAAAATTCTAAGTATGAAGTTTCCTTCTCCCGTTCCGGTACAATGGATTGCTGAGCTGATTGGTGCCGTAGTAA
This sequence comes from uncultured Lacibacter sp., assembly GCF_946479605.1. Next base: position 1,807 of record NZ_CAMLGT010000333.1, on the reverse strand, counting down.
CTGGAAATAAAAATGGTTTTGTCACCGGCATAAATGAAATACATAAAGTAGAAGAAGGCGATCTGGTGTTTGTTGATCATCCCAAGTATTACGATAAGTGCATTCAATCGGCAGCAAGTTTTATTATCATCAATAAAGAAACAGACGTGCCGGAAGGAAAAGCATTGCTTGTGTGCGATGAGCCGTTTGAAGCATATTTAAAAATTGTACGACACTTCCGTCCGTTTACCCCTGCCACAAAACATGTCAGCGACACAGCAATGATTGGTGAGGACACTGTTGTTATGCCGGGTGCATTTATTGGTGAGCATGTAAGCATTGGCGCAAACTGCATCATTTATCCAAATGTTACCATTGGCGATTATACGGTTATCGGTAACAATGTGATCATACAATCGGGAACCGTTATTGGCAGCGATGCATTTTATTACAACACTAAAAAGAACCGTGATGTATGGTACAGGAAAATGGAAAGTTGCGGGCGTGTGGTAATTGAAGATAATGTTGAAATTGGCGCAGGTTGTACAATTGACAGAGGGGTAACACATGATACCGTGATTGGCCGTGGAACCAAATTCGATAACCAGGTGCATATTGGTCATGATAGTGTAATTGGTAAAAACTGTTTGTTTGCAGCGCAGGTTGGTGTAGCTGGTGCGGTTGATATTAAAGATGGAGTGATCCTTTGGGGACAGGTAGGCGTAAGCAAAACACTCACCATTGGAGAGAATACTGTGGTGCTTGCACAAACAGGTGTACCATCTTCATTAGATGCAAACAAAGTTTACTTTGGTTACCCTGCTGAAGAAGCGGGTTACAAACGCAGAGAACTGGTTTGGGTGAAACGTATTCCAGAGTTGTGGGAAAAAGTAAAAGGATTGGAAGAGAAAGATAAATAAGCTGATAGCTGCGAGGGATGAGCTATCGGTCTTTTGCATGTTGTATAGTATTTGTTTTGGCTAATAACGAAAGGCTGCAGACTATCGGCTTTCTTTTACTCTTCCGGCCAATAATCATACGGCAACTGATCGGCTAAATTCTTCCATGCCCAGTAACCGCTGTTGATTACTTCGTGCTGTTCATAAAAAAAACCATTTTCAGTAATGACAAAACCGTTCAGCAGTTCAAGTGTGGAGAGTTGCTCCTTTGCACTCAACGGATATTTGTTGGCAACCAGGTATTCTTTTTCCATTGGCTGCAGCGTGTACACAATGCGGTATTTGCCAAACAGATTTACTTCTTTATCTACACTGTCAACCAAAACATACACAGCAGAATCATACGGCTGTTCAACGGTACTGATTTTCAACTTGCCTGTACCACTGTCGTTATAAATATGTTCAATAACAAAACCATTTTCAGCCAAAGTACTGTCGTAATAACAACGCATAAAGTGAAGGCGTGATCCTAAGTACGCTTTCTCTCTGTTCTTCAGCCAAACAGTTTTTTGTTCGGCTGTTGAATCCAGCTCCGTATAAAAAGCTACACCGGCATACGAACTGAACTTGCTGTTGTAATCATAAATAAAAGAATCGAGCTGGTAGCTGATTCGGTAGCCCAAAGCATAATTCAGTACAACCACCGGCTCCTCAGCTTTTACTTTTAATACATTCCGCTTGCGGGAGAAATAGAATTTCAACACATCAGGATTTTCAATGCTGCACTGTTTGGCAAAAGGCGTGCTGCCAATAAAATAATCGCTGAGTTGCTTACCGTATTTGGTCCAGCCATCTTTTACTTCGGTGCTGGCCTGTATCACCACTTCTTCCAGCTTCTTTTCTTTTTTCTTTAGTACAATCATGAGTTC
>NZ_CAMLGT010000332.1 GCF_946479605.1 uncultured Lacibacter sp. | reverse complement strand
GTATCGGAATGGTTAAGGAAGTTGACAATGTCCATCACCTTAAATCCATAATCAGGTACATAATAAAATTCCTCATCAAATAAACAGTAGGTTTCTACCAGTTCTTTACTGTGTGCAGGCAAGGCATCAATTTCGCTTCGTTCAATCTTGATCCATTCGCCGATATTTTTCGAAAACAATCCACGTTGCCCTTTTGGAATATCCCGCAACGCAAACACACCATTACCATGAATGGGAGATGGTTTCATCATGACCCATGTATCGTGTTTGAGTTCGTGGAGCAGTTGTTCTTTGGTCATACTGTAATGTATAAAAAAGCCGGCATTCGCCGGCTTTTGCTGTTATTTTAAGTAACGTTTCATTTCACGTTCTGCATCCCTGCTCTTGATTGTTTCCCGTTTATCGTGCAGTTTTTTACCCTTTGCCAAACCAACTTCCATTTTCGCAAGGTTATTTTCATTAAAGAAAATACGCAGCGGAACAACGGTGTAACCTTTATCCTTGAGTTTGTTTTCCCATTTTTTGATCTCCCGTTTATTAAGCAGGAGTTTACGGTCGTGTACCGCAATGTGGTTATTGGTTGTACCAAGTCGGTACTCTGCAATATGCAAACCCTTTACCCACAACTCGTGCTTATCAAAAAAACAATAAGCATCAGCAAAACTCACTTTGCCGTCACGAATCGATTTTACTTCCGTTCCCACCAATACCATACCTGCCACGAGTTTATCCTCGATATAATATTCGTGAAAGGCGCTTCTGTTCTTCAGTTCCATGTAATAAAAAAAAAGCAATCAGCAAAAGGAACATCCTTTTGCTGATTGCAAATATAGAAGGTTCAATCAGTTCTTAAACAACGTAAAAATTACGCCGAACTTTTGTTTCATTTCTTTACGGTCGATAATCATGTCGAGGAAACCATGTTCCAGTAAAAATTCGCTGCGTTGGAAACCCTCGGGCAGATCTTTCTTGATAGTTTCTTTGATTACACGTGGACCTGCAAAGCCGATCAATGCGCCAGGCTCGCCAATATTCAGATCGCCCAACATACCAAACGAAGCGGTAACACCGCCAAAGGTTGGATCGGTTAACAGCGAAATGTAGGGGAGTTTGGCATCACTCATTTGCGAAAGCTTACCCGAAATTTTAGCAAGCTGCATTAATGAAAATGCGCTTTCCATCATACGGGCACCACCACTTTTACAGATCATGATCATTGGGATGTTGTGCTGAATACAATAATCGGCACCACGGGCAACTTTTTCGCCCATTACACTACCCAGCGATCCGCCAATGAAATCGAAATCCATACAGCAGATGAGCACTTCATGTCCTTCAATTTTACCAACTGCCACACGAATGGAATCGTGCAGATCAGACTTTTTCCAGATATCTTCCAAACGCTTTTGGTAGGGTTTCAGATCAGTAAAGCCCAGATAATCTTTGGAGCGGATGTTGGCAAAAAGCTCTGTGTATTCATCGCCATCAAATAAAATATCGAAGTATTCGCCACTACCAATGCGGTGGTGGTAATTACATTTCGGACATACATATTTATTCTCCGAAAGCTCGGTAGTAGTACAGGTATATTTACACTCCGGACACTTGGCCCAAAGCCCTTCCTGGATTTCCTTCTTTTCTGATGTTGAAGTAAGAATTCCTTTTTGTACCCGTTTAAACCATGATGAGCGGCTGGAATCTGCTTGTGGCAAATCATCACCCGTCAGGTTTTTCTCAATATCCTCTTCTTTTTTGGCCATCGTTCTTTGATTTGAAAAGTCGGTAAAAGTAAGCAATTAAGCGTTTCTGTTCACACAGTTCAGATCTTCGAAGGCAACTTCCAAACGCTTAATGAAACTTTCTTCTCCTTTACGCAACCAAACACGGGGATCGTAGTATTTTTTGTTCGGGCTGTCAGGACCTTCAGGGTTACCCAACTGACCTTGGAGATAGCCTTCATTTTTCTTGTAATTGTTGAGAACACCTTCCCAGAAAGCCCACTGCAGATCGGTATCAATATTCATTTTAATGGCACCGTAGCTGATGGCTTCACGGATCTGGTGTTGAGGAGAACCACTACCGCCATGGAATACAAAGTACACCGGCTTAGGTCCTGTGCCTAATTTTTTCTCAATATGCACCTGGCTGTTATGGAGAATAATTGGCGTTAATTGCACATTGCCTGATTTATAAACACCATGCACATTACCAAAAGCAGCGGCAACAGTAAAGAGCTTACCAACTTTGCTTAATTCGGTATACGCATATTCAACATGCTCAGGTTGTGTATAAAGCTTATCGTTTTCGATATCGCTGTTATCAACACCGTCTTCTTCACCACCGGTAACACCAAGCTCAATTTCAATACCCATGCCCAACGGAGCCATGCGCTTGAAATATTCAACTGATGTATGAATGTTTTCTTCCAGCGGCTCTTCACTTAAATCCAACATGTGTGAGCTGAAGAGAGGCTGACCTTTTTCTTTTTTGAATTCAACACCTGCATCAATCAATCCGCTGATCCATGGTAACCATTTTTTTGCAGCATGGTCTGTATGCAAAACAACGGGAACACCATAGTATTTTGCAACGTTGTGAATATGTAAAGCACCTGAAATAGCACCACGAATATTGCCTTGCAACTGATCGTTTGGCATGCCTTTACCTGCAATGAATTGTGCGCCACCATTTGAAAACTGAACAATAACAGGCGAGTTTACTTTCGCTGCTGTTTCCAGTGTAGCATTAATAGTGTTGGTACCAATTGTGTTTACTGCTGGTAAGGCAAACTGGTTTTCTTTTGCATCGTTTAATAACGCTTCCAGTTCTTCGCCAAAGAGGACGCCGGCTTTGTACTTGCTCATAATTTTGTATTAATAGTAGTTGAAAAGATGGATCGAGATCCATATTTAAGCGCCGCTAAGATAGTTAAATTGAAGTTAGCAGCTTTTGACTTGTGTCTGATTTTTTGACTTTACAAACGTGTATTAGTAAAGCTGAAAAACCAATAACCCCGGTTGCAATTCTAACTGACCAACGGCATTGTTTGCTATGATTCCCTTTAGAAATTCTTCTTTTTGCTGCTGACTCTGGTAATAAAAGAAATAGTATTTCACGTTGTATTGCTTCAGTTCGTCTATCAACTCTTTCAAATAATACGACTGTTTGGAAATAGTGTAGTAAGGATTTTTGGTAAGATAGGCAAACACCATGCATTCATCAACTTTGGCGTTTGAAGTAAACCCACCCTGCATATTTTTTAATTTCATTTGTTCTGCAGTATCAAAAATTGATTTGTGGCCTTGTATCTGATCCTTCAACTGGTTGATGGGTTCAAGAAGGAAGCTGCCAAAAAAGAATAACCACACAAACAACACCTGCCATTTTTTTAATGTAACACGGGCAAACAATTGCTGCATCAACAATGCTCCGGCAATAAAGAAAACAAATGAAGTTGCCCAGATAAATCTTGTTTCAATAT
>NZ_CAMLGT010000331.1 GCF_946479605.1 uncultured Lacibacter sp. | reverse complement strand
TTAACGCAATAACACCAATCGAGGGATGGCTTTGTTTTAAGATCCTCGTTACTTCAATGCCGTTCTTTCCCGGCATATCAATATCAGTTACCACAACATCCGGTTCTACTTCTGCAATCAATGCAAGCAAAGCATCGCCATCGGCTGCCTCTCCCGCCAGTTCAAGACTCTTTTCTTTTTTTAACAACAGTTGCAGCCCTTCTCTGAAAATCGAATGATCATCTGCAAGTACTACCCGTACCGGTTTACGCATAATCTGTATGAATTGGAAGTGAAAAATAAATCCTCGTGCCGCTCCGTGGCTTGCTGTCAATGGTCATTTCACCCCGCAGCATCGTTACCCGGTTACGCATACTTTTAAGTCCCATACCCAACTGCTGTTGTTCAGCAGCAATGCCTTTTCCGTCGTCTGTATAAAACAGGTACAGCATTTTTTTTCGTTCCACTAACTGCAGCGTTACCTTTTGCGCTTCGGAATGTTTAATCGCATTGTGTACAAGCTCCTGCACCAAACGGTAAACCTGCAAACCAAAACGTTCAGGCAACTCCTGCTGCAGTTTAGATTGAAAACTAAAAGCAATCATACTCACAGCCCGGCAGCGCTGCAAAAACAAATCAATACTTTGTGGCAACCCTCTCACCTGTAATACATCGGGTGCCAGGTTTTGAGCTATGGCACGAAACCGTTCACTCAGCTCCAGCAACGATTGTTCGGCTTTGCTTAAATAAGTACGGTCCTCCTCCGTTGCGCCTTCACTGTTCTGGATCAGTAAATACGCAATCGATACAAGCGGCCCCAGCTCATCATGCAGGTCTCTTGCAATCCGGTTGCGTTCCTGTTCCTGCAATTCAACTTCATTCAGGTAAAAATTGCTCATGAACACAAAATACTTCCGGTGGTTACGATACATCTTAACCGCAAAATAGAGCAGCAACGCTCCGATTACGACGCTTCCCGTAAGGAACGCAGTATATATTCCCGTTTCAATGGTATCCATAATGTAGCCAGGATAAAAAGGATGTTGGTAAAAAGGTTAATATAGGTGAACACCTCGTAAATCCGTTGCCGGAATGCAGTGGTTTGATTATAACCGTAAAACCAGAAGATCTCCACAATGATCGAATAACTGAAATAGGCAATAAACCCCATGCAGATCAGGAACACAGGATTCATATATAATTTGTGAGGTGTTTGAAATAAAACATGGTGCAATAGATCAATGGCCTGAAACACAAGCAGCGTGGAATAACTCACAAGAAAAAAACTGAGCACACTGGTAAAATTCCACCGGTAAACAAATTCACCGGCCCATAAAAGAACATAAAGCAGTTGTAACAACCGGCACCTCCGTTTACTGCCATACAACCCTAACCGGTAAAACAACTGTGTAACCAAAAGCGATTCAGCCAGCATAAACAGGTTGTAATTAAGCATATTCGATTTGTTTTTCAGCATCACATACAAACTGATCAGCTCGGTAATAAACCCCACGGTAAGCAGGATCGTAAAAAACAAAAAAGCCGGATCAGTTTTTCTGATCCGGATCCAGCCAATCAATGCAGCAATACCTGCTGTGAAACTGAAAAGTACATGTGTTTCAAAATCCATAAGTCAATCATTAACTGTTTAAGGGCGAACCTGTCGGACAGATATCCGGGCAGCGTAAACCCCGTTCAACAATATCCTCGCCTTCTTCACTTGCTGTTAAATTTGCTGAAGGCAGAATGTCATTGCCGTTTGCATCAATCGGTACAATGATGGCATGCACTTTTAGTTGTGCATCCATACCATAATAAATACGCAATCCGGCACAGCCGTTTTTTGCAAGCAACGTATCAAACGCTGCTTTCTCAAACGCTTCCGAACGGGCAAGAATGTTTTGATTCTGGTACGCAGGCTTCAGGATATTTTCCGATTCCTGGCGATACAAGCTGGTCATGTCAATGGCTTCCTGTAGTGAAATAAAATGGCTCATAAAATATAGATTTGGTGAACCACAAAGCACCTCATTTCTGTTAAGGCATACAACCCGGAGAACCCTCCCCAAAAAGTATGTTTTCCCTACGGCAGCAGGTGGGTTTACCCTCCGGCAAAAAGAAGGTTATCCCTCCCTGTAGCAATCAAAATACAGATTACGAAAATTCTTTGCAAGAGGGAAAACCCTGTTGTGTACAAAATGAATGCTGTTTAGTTTAGTACTGTCTGTAAAAAGACTAACACCTTTACAACCAAACCAATTTGCTGCTATGAATCCACACAATCGCAAACTGCCGCAAAGGGTAGTGCTTTATCCCAAAGACGTAGAAAACATCACAGGCCGTCGTGGCAGTACAGCACGCCGTCTTATTCAAAAAATCCGTGAAGCTCTCGGTAAATCAAAAGACGAATTCATCACCATCAAAGAATTCTCCCTCTTCACCGGCATCGACGAAGACCTCATCAAAGACTTCCTTCAGCAATAGCAATAACCTCTGATTAATTACATGCAGATTATAAGTACATGCAAACACAAAACATCAACATAGCAGAATTAAAACACTACAACAGGTCGCTTATCTCAAAGTGGCTGTCCATTCATGACGCAGATAATTATATCATCGAAATACCATGGAAGATCTGCCATTTAGACGATCATGTGTTGGAAGTCATCTTTAATTACCAAAGCGCAGCATATGCAGGAGATCTCTTGGCTCTCTGTGCATGTAAATTTCAATACAACACCCCGCTGCCCAATGAAGAAACATTTAAGTTTACCATCACACCAATCTGTAAAAAAAGGCTGGCACAAAAACTCAGCACCATTGTCGATGGTTATTTTTCAGTTGATGAAAAAATGACCACCTACACCATCCGTTCAAATAAACATTTCCTCAAAGTAGTCAGCGGCAAACTTCTCACAGCCGTACCTGGCCTCATCGAACTGGCCGACGACTATCTCAGGCAATTCTGAAATCTTCTTTGCTTGTTGTTCTATATAAAATCCTCTTCAAAGACTTCCTTCAATCCTCACACATAACTTCATCATTCAACATTCACTGTTCATCATTCATTATTTTCTCAGTTTGCTTCGCCAAAACAAAGGCTCGTAATGGTATCTGCCTAATCAACATCGTTGAAATTCATCAGGCTGTTACACAGAATGTGTACGTGTAAATTCTTTTGATGAAGCGACAGTCGCATTACGGCTTAATCAAGGCTGCCGCCGAAACATGGGGGTCAAAGATCCCGGCCGTAGCGTCGGGATAATATGTTTCGGCTTGACTTTTTCGTTCTTTTTTGTCAAGACAAAAGGACAAACAACCTGCAAGCGTAGCGCAGCACATAAAAAAAGCCCCGAAAAAATCGGGGCTCTCAATCCGGCTCACTTCTTCTTCTCAAACATCTTCTTCAACACAAACGATACAACCAAACTCACCGTTGCTCCCACAGCAGAAAGCACCACTGTTTTCACCAAATCATTTGCGTTGATGTTTGCAAAAAGAATC
>NZ_CAMLGT010000330.1 GCF_946479605.1 uncultured Lacibacter sp. | reverse complement strand
ACGAAGCCAATGAAGATGTAAAAAAAGATGGGTACTGGCTGGTATATGATTTTGGTGGCGGAACGTTTGATGCTGCATTGGTTCATTCAACCGACCAGGAACTGAAAGTGGTGGATCATGAAGGCAATAATTTTTTGGGAGGTGCTGATTTTGATTTTGCCATTATTCAGCAGGTGATTGTTCCGGAAATTATACGGCAAACAGGTATTGCAAATTTTGAAGAGGAGCTTCGGGTGAAATACGGCAAGTATGAAAAGCTGTATTACGAGATCATGTATTATGCAGAAGAAGCGAAGAAAGAGCTTTCGTATTCATCATCTGTGATGATTGAATTCAGTACTGAACTTGATGGAAAGTATTACGATTTCTCTATTCCGTTTACACGTGAAAAAGCCAATGAAATATTTCAGCCGGTGATCAACGAAACCATTAACCTGCTGAAAAAAGTAATGGAGAACAACCGGCTTTCAGCTAAAGATATTAACCAGATCATTCTTGTGGGTGGAAGTACGTTTGTGCCACAGGTGCGTGAGCAGCTGGCAATGCAAACAGGTATTCCGCTTAATTTTTCAATCGATCCCACAACATCGGTTGCGGCAGGTGCAGCTTATTATGCAGCCAATAAATATTACCATGCATCTGCAGAGGATGATACGGAGCTGGCGATAGAATCGGGTGAAGAGATTTTATCAAATGTTGTGTTTGATGAGCCGGTGTTGAAGATTGATACGTCGTATAATAAATCCAGCAGGGACAAAGAAGAAGTATTGTTGCTTTTTTGCGAAGGTGAATATGAGAATAAATTCTTCCGTATTGTAAGAAGCGACGGAGGTTTTGATACAGGCTTCATTCCGTTAAAAGCAAAGAAAACAGAATTTCTTCCTTTGTTGCCATCGGTGGTAAACCTGTTTAACTTTTATGTATATGATCAGCAACACCAGGAAATTAAACGTTTTGCCGATCAGTTCAGTATTACGCAGGGCCAGTACACCGTTGGCGGACAGCCATTGCCACATGATATTTCGATTGAGGTAGATGATGTGGAAAATAAAGTAACAAGGCTTGAGCCTGTATTTGAAAGAAATTCATTGCTGCCGCAAAAGCGAACCATTTATCGTGAACTATCAAAAACCATCAAAAAAGGATCAAAAGATTCGATCGTGATCAATATTCTTGAAGGCGATAAGAATGCAAGACCGTCATCCAATCTTACCATCGGCTGTATTGCTATAACGGGCAAAGATCTTGAAACTGATATTGTAAAAGGATCGGATATAGAAATACAGTTACATATTACCGATTCACGGGTGCTGCACACGTCTGTTTTTCTTGTAATGACGCAGCAGGAGTTCAAAAATGTATTTTCTGTTTCTGAAAAACAGATAAGCCTTGATCGTTTGCGTGATCAGTATGCACAACTTGAAAGCGAACTGAATGAAACAGTAAGAGAGTTTCAGTACAATGAAAATGAACTATGGGAAATAAAAGCAACGGCATTACTGGAAGACCTCCGGTCGGTACGGCAGCGGTTATACAAGCTGAAGGATAATGATAAGTCAGATGAAAAATATGTGATTGCAGAAAAGATCATGCGTGTGTCGCAGGAAGCAGATAAGTTGGGCGGAAACGAACGTATTTCTGCATTAATAGAAGAGTATTATGAAACGAAAGAGCGGGTGGAAGAAGCCATCAATGGTTGTGATTTTGATAAAGAAGAGCTGCGAAAGAAATTCCTGAAGATCCAGCAGAGCGAAGAATCATTCATCAGGTCGAAAAATGTGTCTTTTATTGAGAACAAAGTAAAACAGTTGAACGATCTGCATTGGGATGCGCTTTGTAATACCACCAGTTTCCTCATCAGCCGTTACGTAATGTGGCGTGAAATGCCAAAGGAAAGTTACAAGGATTATGCAGCGGCAAAATCATTGATCAGGATGGCCGATAAATCACTGGAGAATGAAAAGTTTGCTGAATTCCGTGCGCAGGTTTTCAGCTTAACACACCTGATGGTGTTTACAGATAATAATTTCAATAAAGAATTTACAGGAACCGGCATTGGCTAGTAAACAATACATATCGATTGTTCGGCTGTTTGAGTATTGCGACATTGTAACGGATGAAGCATTTAATTTAGCAAGAGCGAAAAAGCAATTGCAGGCTGAATTCAGTATTGCAAAGGATGGCTTTATAGAAGTAGACAGCTATTCTTATACCCGCCATGATGTGTTTGAAGAAATTGAACGGCCTGATTTTTCTGAACGGTTTAGTTTTCACAAGCAGATATGGAATAATAAACCTGTTCTTCAATTGCTGGAAGATAACCTCATGGATCTTCCATTGTTTGAAAGCAGAATGATTGCCTTTACAGGCAATAAGGCATTTGATGAATTTTTCTCACCTTATTTTGCAGGCCCTTTCAGTTATTTATCCCGCAATTATATTGCTGAAGCCCGGCTGGCAGATATGGGTAGTTTGCTTTCTTTTGAAGATTTTTTGCAGCCGGCAGAAAGAGAAGAAGCGTTTCGCCCTTTACGGATTTTCCTTGATGAAAATCTTCGGCTGCTTCGTAATGTGCAGAAAGAGAATTATGGCATCATGCGGCCAAAGATCCTGCATTGGATAGAGACCGACTGGTATACACTGCTCAATAATCTGCCACATGAGTTCTATGATGCAAAAAATGATATTGCCACTTTCCTGATCAATATTGGAGTAGCCATTCAAAAATCAAATAAACGGGATTGCAGGAAAATGAGTGAACAATTGGTTTCACTTACTGATATGCCCGAAGCAATCAGGAGTATTATTGTTTCAAATCATGCAGCTTATGCGGGCACATCATCTGGTGGTGGCGGTGGTTGGGGAAATTATTTCTGGATAGGGTGGGTCATTTTTGCAATCATACGTGTTCTTGCTTCGGGGTCTTGTAATTCAAATAAGCAGCCCGATTTTAACCGTATTCAGATCATCAACGATCAGAATAAATGGATGATGGACAGCAATTACCAAAAGCTAATTGATTCAATAACGGGCAGGCATTCCGATTCAGTTGTTGCAAGGCCGCAATACCGCACTGTTGATACCAGTATTTTCAATCGGAAATAAAAGCAACCGGCTTTTTCATTAGCTTTCATCTGATTTTTTCTAATGGCACTTGCACAACTTATACAATCGTCCCGTCAACTTGTTATTCATTCGCATATTCATTTGTATGGCGATGCTGCAAGTGAACAACTATCGAAGCAGGTAGCAGATGATATTGCCAGCCATTGGAACCAACCCCAGGTTTTTGTTCCCATACGGGATGAAGCATATAAATTATCCTTCGATATACAATCGTTTTACACACCGCATATTCAACCGGAAGATGTGGCTGCAAATGCTGATCCGAAGTTGTACTATTTCCGTGTAGAAGAAGTTGCACCTTTTGATATTTCGTTTGTTGATGGCATCGGTAGCAATACCGGTTATTTTAAATTGGCGAACCTGTTGCAAACAGGAACAAC
>NZ_CAMLGT010000329.1 GCF_946479605.1 uncultured Lacibacter sp. | reverse complement strand
GCCGTGACCGTGGTGGCGCAGTATCCGGCCGCATGGGCGGCCGAACGCGTGGCCGTACAAACCTGGCTTTGCATATGCAGCAGGTATTGAATCATTACTTAAGTTTCCGGTGAAAGGTGTGCTTTGGTACCAGGGTGAAACAAATGCAGAAGAGATAGAACGTGTAAACGAATACCGTTCGTTGATGAAATTGATGATCGATGATTATCGCCGGCAATGGAAGCAACCATCCATGCCATTTTATTGGGTGCAGTTATCTTCGATTGAACGGCCACTATGGCCCATGTTCAGAGATGAGCAGCGCAAATTATTAGCTGATGTAAAGAACAGCGGTATGGCTGTGTGCAGCGATATCGGTTCAAAGAACGATGTACATCCCAGCAATAAAAAAGATGTGGGGGAGCGTTTGGCGAGATGGGCTTTGCATCAAACATATAAGCGATCAATTGTTCCTTCAGGGCCGCTACCTGTGAAAGCAGTTTATAAAAACGGGCAGGTGATGATTTCTTTCCGTTATGCAGATGATTTGCAAACAACATCACAAGAACCGCTCAATGGTTTTTCGGTAGATGGGAAAACGATCATTGCTGCAATGATCAGTGGCAACAAAGTAATGATACCTGTAAAAGAGAAGCCGGGCTTTGTGTATTATGGCTGGCAACCATACAGCGATGGCAACCTGCTCAATGCAGTACAATTACCTGCATCAACATTTAAACTACAAGTTCAATAATAGCGATGAAAAAGTTTTTAACCGTATTAGCGGTCATAGTGAGTATAGCAGCTTTTGGTCAGCGTGATACAATTGCATTGAATAACAACTGGCGTTTTGCAATTGATAAAAAAGCAGAAGGTCTCAACAGTAAATGGTTTGCAGTAGCACTTCCGGGCAATCGCATCGTTAACTTACCGCACACCTGGAATGTGGAAAATGAAAACCAGAATCACTACGGTTGGGGTTGGTACCAGCAAACAATAAACGTACCTGCTGTCTGGAAAAGTAAACGGGTGCTGTTGCAGTTTGGTGCGGTAAACCATACCTGTTATGTATATGTAAATGGTGTAAAAGTTGAGGAGAATATTGGCGATGGCTTTAATAAATTTTATGTGAACCTTGATGGTAAGCTGAACTACGGAAAGGATAACATCATCACCGTTGCAGTAAATAACGATTATGGTAAAAACAAAGTGCCGTTTGGTAATTCCTTTGATTGGCCCAACGATGGTGGACTCATCCGTAAAGTGGCGCTCATCGTCAGCAATAAACCTTCAGCCAATTATCTGCATGCAGAACCAACATTGAATAGTACAACCAATGCAGGACAATTAAAGTTGAAACTGGGTTTTGATAAAAGCCCGACAGAAAATATAAAACTGAACGTACGCATCACTGAAGAAAATCAGCCAACAAAAAATAGCCTGTATAATGCGGTAGTTAACACACAGCAGTACAATAACGAACTGCTTACAACAATTGCATTGCCTTCGGTTCATCCCTGGCATTTCGATTTTCCAAACCTGTACAAAGTTGAAGTAACAGTACTGCAGGGTAAGAAGATAATTGATCAGATCGTTACAACAGTTGGCTTCCGTGAATTGAAAATGCAAAACGGTCAAACCTTTTTAAATGGGGAACGTGTAAAACTGATGGGTATTGAATGGACGGCCGGAAGCAATCCTGATTTTGGTTTTGCTGAAACCGATGAGGAGATCATCCGTCATTGTAAGCTGATGAAAGATGTAAATGCCATCTTCACCCGCCAGCATTTTCAGCAGGATGAATTATTTTATGATTTCTGCGATCGCAACGGTATTCTTGTACAACAGGAAGTACCCTTGTGGGGACCGGAAACACCTGCCAACGAAACCATCCGTTCAATTGCCATGCTGCAACTGGAACGAATGATTAATAATCTATTTAATCATCCAAGCATTTTTTCATGGGGAGTAGGGAATGAGTTACGTGGCCGTTCTGCAGATATGAAACAGATGATCGCTGACTTGCTGAAACGTTCACGTGAACTTGATGCAACAAGAATGACTGCTTATGTAAGCAATACATTAACGCAGGGTTTTTATAACAATCCTTCATTTACACCTGATGCAGCCAATGATGGTGATTATTTAATGATGAATGAATACGGCGGAAGCTGGTGGGATATCCCAAGTGGAAAGATTGGTGCATACTTAGACAGTGTGCATTTAAGTTATCCTGATAAGCCGTTCTTTATTTCGGAGTTTGGTTTGTGCGAACCGAATTTCAAAGGCGGTGATGAACGCAGAATAGAAGATTTGATTTATCATATGAGCATTTATGAAAACAAACACTATGTAGAAGGTGCGATCTATTTTGATCTCACTGATTACCGAACACATTATCCCGGCACATCTGATACAACAAAGTATCGCAGACGCATACATGGTGTGTACGATATGTATGGCAAACCAAAAGCTTCGATGAAAGTGTTGCGGGAGCTTTCATCACCTGTAGAAGTACAGGGCGTACGCCACTGGAAAAAAGGAAAGCTGAATGTATTGTTGTTTGGCAGCATTGGTTTGCCGCAACATACAGTAAAGGGGTATAAACTTTATTTGTCGGCCGATACAAATTACTTAGCCGGCAAACTCTACGAACTGCCGGAATTAAAGCCCGGGCATAAACTGGATTTTGAAATTGATGACTCGTACAACGGAAAAGCTGTGATCACCATTGTGCGGCCAACGGGTTATATTGTATCACAGAAAGTCTTTTAATATGAATATGACTTATAACAAAGCAGGATTGCTTCTGCTTCTGGGGTTTTTCTTTTTTTCTTTTAATGGATATACGCAGGTGAAAGTGCCGGTACTGCATGATAGTCTGTTTTCAACCTACTATCATCAGCGTGTAACATTCTTTAAATCGATGCCGCAAACAAAAGGTGAAATTATTTTTCTGGGCAACAGCATTACCGATGGCTCGGAGTGGGCACAACTCTTCAACGATGTGCGGATGAAGAACCACGGCATCAGTGGTGATATTACGGCAGGTGTGTTGCACCGTTTGGATGCAGTAACAAACCGGAAGCCTGCAAAAATATTTTTACTGATTGGTACAAACGATCTGGCAAGAAACATCAGTGCGGATAGTGTACTGAAGAATATGTTGCTCATCGCTGATTATGTAAAACAACAATCGCCCAAAACAAAATTGTATGTGCAGAGTATTTTACCGGTGAATGAACTGTATGGTAAGTTTGGCGGCCATACAAAAAACACAGCAATTATCCAGCAAGTAAATGAGCAGTTAAAAGCAAATGCTGCGGCTCATCAGTACCAGTATGTTGATCTGCATACGCCATTCAGCAATGAAAACGGAAAACTGAAACCGGAGTTAAGCAACGATGGGTTGCATTTAATGGGTAATGCCTATCTGTTGTGGAAGCACATCATCTATCCGTATGTGTACGATCTGCAACCAAAGGCTTCGCTGATTCCGCAGCCACAACAAGTACAATGGAAGGCAGGTGCTTTTGCTTTGTAC
>NZ_CAMLGT010000328.1 GCF_946479605.1 uncultured Lacibacter sp. | reverse complement strand
TACAACTTCACCAGCACGGCATTATTCAATACAGCCCGCAGAAAGATACACCACAGTTACAGTTTCTTGAAAACCGTCCGGCTACAGAAGATTTGTTCATCAACCAAACAAATCTTTTGCAACGCAAACAGCAATTTGAGCAACGGGTGCAAACCATGCTCAATTATGTTGAAGACACGCTACAGTGCCGGAGCAAACTGATCAGTAATTATTTTGGTGATGATACTACAGAAGACTGCGGCGTGTGTGATGTGTGTCTGCATAAAAAAGGAAACGAACTTACACCTGCTGAGTTTACACGGCTGCAGCAACAACTGCTCAAAGCAGCTGGCGAACATGGTATTGTTGTAAAGGATTTCATCAATCGCTTAGGCAGTAAACAAAAAGAACGGGTGTGGAAAGTGATTGATCATTTGCTGGCTGAAGAGAAAATTGTGTTGAGCGAAGAAGGGCTGTTGAAGAAAAAGTAAAAATCAAAAACAAATTGTTGGGCATTAGGAAATGAAGAAGTAAGCTGTCTTCCCGACGAAGGAGGGATCTGCCGGGCAACAGTACTATGACTAACAGATTTCTCCTTCGTCGAAATGACAATAACTTCAGCAAAATTCAATAGTCAACAACTTATCAAAACCACCCCGTCTTTTTCCTCTTTGTAGTTCTCCCTCCCAAACCCAATGCCCCTAATAAACTTCGTGTAATAATACTGGCTGCAGTTCGGCCAACTTGCTTTACAGTTGGGTTATCAAAGAAACCTTCTTCCTTTTTGGCGGGTCGTTTCTTTTCTTCTTTTGTTTCAGCTTCTGCTTCTTCAGCAGCTTTTGTTTTTTCTGCTGCTTCTTCCAGTTTAGCAGTTATGATCTCATGTGCACTTTCGCTATCGATCGTTTCGGCATATTTTTTTACCAGCTTACTTTTTGCAACAAGTGTATCCACTTCCCCATCGCTCAATACATCCATACGGCTGCGTGGTGCAACCAGCATGGTATGTACCAATGGCGTAGGGATCCCTTTTTCATTCAGCAGTGTAATAAATGCTTCACCAATACCTAACTGCGTCAGTAATTCATCCACATCGTAGTAAGTTGTTTCAGGGTAATTTTCTGCAGCCTGCTTAATTACTTTTCTGTCGGCTGCAGTAAAAGCACGCAACGCATGCTGTACTTTTAAACCAAGCTGCGATAACACACTCGCCGGTACATCCTGCGGGTTTTGTGTACAAAAGAAAATACCCACTCCTTTTGAGCGGATGAGTTTGATAACTGTTTCTATCTGTTGCAGCAACGCTTCATTGGCTTCCTGGAAAACAAGATGTGCTTCATCAATAAACAGCACCAGCTTGGGTTTATCCATATCGCCTTCTTCCGGCAATGTGGCATATAGCTCAGCTAACAAACTCAACATGAACGTAGAAAAAAGTTTTGGCCTGTCCTGCAGTTCCATTACACGCAAAATGCTGATCATTCCACGCCCATCATCTGCAATACGCATCAGGTCATCCACTTCAAAACTGGGCTCACCAAAAAAAGCATCGGCACCCTGTTGCTGCAGTTCAATTACCTTACGAAGAATGGTGCCGGTTGATGAAGTGGAAATTTTTCCATAATCTTTTTCAATGGTTGATTTGCCTTCATCGCTGATATATTGAATCACTTTGATGAAATCTTTCAGATCAAGCAACGGCATTTTATTATCATCACAAAACTTAAAGATCATCGCCACAATTCCCTGTTGTGTATCATTCAGCCCCAGTATCTTCGATAACAGAATCGGACCAAACTCACTCACGGTAGCTCTTAACCGCACACCTTTTTTATCATCACTCAACGTCATTAACTCCACCGGAAATGCAGAAGGCTTGTATTCACCTCCCATTAACTGCAAACGTTCTTCAATCTTTGCATTACTTGCACCGGCTTCAGCAATACCGCTCAGGTCGCCTTTAATATCCATCAATACAACAGGTACACTTGCATCGCTTAATCCTTCTGCTATCACCTGCAATGTTTTTGTTTTACCTGTACCTGTTGCACCTGCAATTAATCCATGACGGTTCATTGTTTTTAACGGCAGTAACACATCAGCAGTTTTTACCACCTGCTTATCAAGCATGGCAGTACCAATACGAAACGATTCGCCTTTAAATGTATATCCCTGTTGCACTGCTGTAAGAAAGTCATGTGTAGTTGCCATAATAAAAACTTTTCTGAAAGATAAGATTTTGAATGAGACCTTGCTGTTACAAACTTACCTGTTTGTGGTATTGCAAAACAAAACTTCCGTTGATAGTTTTACATGCAACAATTTTCTCAGCAATCGTAACGTAAACGCTGCATTTTCTATGCGGCGTTTTTTATACCCTTTTACGGTATCTACCTGAAAGTGGTATTGTAACAATCATAACAGGAGAATAGCTTTGCCTCACATTAATCATTCAACCTAAATCAAAAAATCATGAACAAGTTTATTGTTGCAATCATTGCATGTAGTTTCATTTTTATTTCCTGCAAAAAAGAAAGCTGCCCCGCCCCTGAGTCTCCATCGCTTATTGGATTGTGGCAGGGAAAATATGGCGGAACAACCAGTTACCCCAACTTGGGTTATTCGGCTCTTTTCCGTTCAAACGGTACTGTACGCATTTTTGATGGAACAGATACTGCCACAGCTACAAAAGCAGAAGGCACTTACACCTTATCCGGTTCTACTGTTACAGCAACCTATACTTACTTAGGCAGCGGACCGCAATACTCCATCTCTGCAACTGTTGATTCTAAATTCAGTTTTCTTGAAGGAACTTACGGAAGCGGAACCAATACCACAAACGGTGGCAAGTGGTTTATGGTAAAAAAATAATTTCTGGTTTCTATAGTAGTTATACGGCATCCTGTTTTTACGGGATGCCTTTTTCTTTTATAACTCCTCTTCACGCTCCAGCATAAGAATGGCGCTTTGCGGAACAATAAAATATTTTTCACTTTCATAGATCACTTCTGTTGCACCGCTCAGTAAGAAAATGGCCAGGTCGCCTTCCCTTGCCTGCAGCGGCACATATTTCACCTGCTCATCTTCACTTTTCCATGGTTCATCATCCACCGGCATGGGAATAGCATAACCCGGGCCTGTTTTTATAACATAACCCTGCTGTACTTTTTCTTTTTCCTGTACGCCGGGCGGCAGGTACAAACCGCTGGCAGTACGTTCGTCTTGTGTTGCCGGCTTTATAAGAATACGATCGCCAATTACAATCAACTTTTTAAACCGATTATCGGAAGTAATACGCATAATTTCCAGTTTGTGCTGCAAAAATACAGGTTGTACTTTTTAAACTCCGTTCGCCGTAAAGGTTGGGCAAAGGTTTTTGCAGCACTCTTTAACAAAATATTCAGCAGCGAACCATCCAACTACCAAAAGCTTTAACTTTATTTGACAATAAATTTTATACGATGGAAGAAGCAAAATCAAAAGTATTATTGGTTGAAGATGACAGCAGTTTTGGAAATGTGCTCAAGAATTACCTTGAGTTGAATGACTTTGATGTGGTGCTGGAGCGTGATGGGCGCC
>NZ_CAMLGT010000327.1 GCF_946479605.1 uncultured Lacibacter sp. | reverse complement strand
ACAGCTGCGGCTTTTTTATTCCATTCATCCAAATGCCACTGCATCTTTCAGCAAAAAAATTATCTTCATCCCCTTAAAAAATTACGCATGCGAAAAAATGGATTTATCCTGTTGTTTGTGGCAGCTGCATTTGCTGCATCGGCACAAACAGCATTAACTACAGACCAGATGCTCAAAGGAGCAGCACAAAAAATAACCAAACCACTTCCGCTGTTTGTAGAGTGGATCGGCGATAACAGTTTTGTCATCCGCAAGGAAGGAAAGCTTTACCTGCACGATGTGAAAACAGGTAAGGAAACAGATTATGCAGGATCGGTGATGACGACAACAGTGGTTGTTCCCGAAATCATCAACAAGGGCAACGATCTGTATTTGAAAATGGCGAACGAAGAAACCCGCCTCACCAACAATAAAGACGAAGAGAAGAACCCTGTTCTGTCGCCCGATAAGCAATACGTGGCGTTTACCCGCAACAACAACCTGTACACGATCAATCTTGCAACAAAAAAAGAAACACAATTGACCAACGATGGTACCGATGTGATCTTAAACGGTTATGCAAGCTGGGTGTATTTCGAAGAGATTCTTGGTCGTGCAAGCCGTTACAAAAGTTTTTGGTGGAGCCCAGATAGTAAGAAGATTGCTTACATGCGCATGGATGAAAGCGAAGTGCCGATGTTCCCCATTTACAGCGAAGAAGGACAGCATGGTTTTATTGAACGTACCCGTTATCCCAAAGCTGGCGATAAAAATCCGGAAGTAAAAGTAGGTGTTGTTGCTGCTGATGGAGGTTCAACGGTGTGGGCCGATTTTAATCAGAAAGACGATCAGTATTTTGGTATGCCTTTGTGGAAACCCGATGGCAGTGCTTTGTGGATCCAATGGATGCCACGCACACAGGATAATCTGAAAGTGTATGAAATGAATTTGGCTGATGGCAGCAAGAAAGTGATCTATGATGAAACTCAAAAAACATGGATCGACCTTGATGATCAGAACCGTATTACATTTTTACAAAACGGAAAACAATTCATTTTACAAAGTGATGCCACTGGTTGGAATCATTTGTACCTGCATGAGATGAGTGGTAAACGCATCAATGCCATTACCAGCGGATCGTATACTGTTACTGCTGTAAATCTGGTTGATGAAAAAAATAAACTCGTTTACTTCACCTGTCGTAAAGACAACAGTGCCCGTTACGATCTGTACAAAGTAAAGTTCGATGGTACAGGTTTGCAACGTTTAACGTTTGGTGAGTTCACCCACCGCAATATTCGTGTATCGCCTAACGGAACTTATTTTGTTACCAACTACTCCAATGTTTCTACGCCTGATGTTATGGCTCTTGTAAACAACAAAGGAAAACTTGTTCGTGAGTTGGGTAATGCAACTGGCGAAGCGTTTGCAACTACCACATTGGCAAAAACAGAATTGCTGCGTGTTAAGAGTGAAGATGGTAAATACGATTTACCATTACGAATTGTGTGGCCTGCTAATTACGATAAGAATAAAAAGTATCCGGTAATGATCAGCATTTATGGTGGTCCGAATGCAGGAACGGTTTATGATGGATGGGGGTTGAATATGCAGCAACAATGGTGGGCAAAAGAGGGAATGATACAGGTAGCAATGGATCACCGTGCAAGCGGCCACTTTGGTAAAGAAGGTATCAACTACATGCACCGCAACCTTGGTTACTGGGAAATGAAAGACTGGATCACGATTGTAAAATGGTTGATTGCAAATGCAAGCGTTGATAAAAATAAAGTTGCCATCAGCGGTTTCAGCTATGGTGGCTACATGAGCGCTTATGCATTAACTTATGGTGCCGATTATTTTACACATGGTTTAGCAGGCGGTAGTGTTACCGACTGGAGTTTGTACGACAGTCATTACACCGAACGCTTTATGGACACGCCCAAAGAAAATCCTGAAGGTTATAAATCATCTTCTGTTTATACTTATATCGATCAGTACAAAGGTTTACTGCGTATTTATCATGGAACAATGGATGACAATGTGCACATGCAAAACAGTATGCAGCTGATCAAGAAATTGCAGGAGAAGAAAAAGCATTTTGAGTTTATGCTCTATCCCGGCGGCCGACATGGTTGGGGTGGTAACCAGCAATTACATTCGCAAAATGAAATAACTATGTTTATTTATAAGAATTTATTGGAAAGAGAAGTGCCGAAGGAAATGGTGAGATAGTTAATGTATTTTGAAGAAACAGCCCGTTTTGTTTTTATTAAAGCAAAACGGGCTTTATTTTTAGAAAAATGTTGTACATGAAATACATCTTTTGCTTTTTTCTTGTCATTTCCGGAATAAACTCTTTTGCACAGATTGATCTCGATTCAGTTGCCCGCAGTATTGAAGAAGAAGCAAAAATGTTATACAGGTCAGAAATGGCATCCTGGTATGGAACTGACTTGTTTGTAGAAAAATATTCACAAAAGAGATCATTGGCCGGCGGTTACTTTTCTTATACCAATGCAGACAAAACGACCTGCGTGTTTTTTTCAAAAGAAGAATTACCTAAGATCATAGCCAGCTTTACATTTGATGAAACATTTAACGTACATACTGCGATTGTAAGTGGCGATGAACGAGAGTTGACAAAACTTGAGAAAGATATTTTTTCTGTTAGAAAAGCAGCTTTCGATCTTGTTAACTCTGATACGCTTTTTAAAGTATACCAAAACACCAACCTGAATTTAATACCGGTAGTTTACAATGGTGAGAAAAGAGTGTACATACTTTCTGGCGCAAGTGTAACCGGTCTTGTGGTTTTAGGTAATGATTACCTGATAAGCTTTAACAATGAGAACAAGATTGCTAATTACCGAACACTTCATAAAAACATTATCAAACTTAATTATTACAAGAAAGAAAAACCTGATGATGAAGAGGAAGTTATTGCTGCACATACGCACCTGCCAGAGACTGGTGATTTTATTTTAGCTACTGATATTTGCACCATCATGCTTTACTCAAAGTTCGCAAAATGGAAACAACATTTTGTGATAAGTGAAAATTATGTGTCGATGTGGGATTGCAAAAATAACAAGTTAACCATCATAACACGAGAAGCGTGGGATAAAATAAACAAGAATTAACTATCGTTTCCACAGCGCCAATCCTTCTGTTGCTGAAAGTAACGTATATGTTACCCCAAAAATCAAAATATCTTCTTTGGGATTTCCATCAAAAGAGCCAAGCCATAGCACCACAACGGTGATGAGAAAAGTAATAATTGCATTTATAAACGGCAGGAACAACGAAAGCACCCAATTGTTACGGGTAATGGCCAGTTGCAACACCACGAAATAGAAAAAGGTAAGCAATAAAAACACTTCGAGAGCCGTAAACAATTCCTCACCTTTCGTATGACCGCTGTAAGTTGGATAATAGTTAGCCCAGTAAACAGTAAACAACAACAAAGCTGCCGCATAAAAAATACTGATGACTTGTAAACGGCTGAGCATACTTACTGCTTTGGTTTTACCTGTAATTCCTCCCAAGGCGTAGAGCCGTCTTTTTCTCTTGTAAAGACC
>NZ_CAMLGT010000326.1 GCF_946479605.1 uncultured Lacibacter sp. | reverse complement strand
GTGTTAGTTTTAAGGCCTTGTCGTATAATCTCGGGTTGAAATACCAATGGCTCTATCTTCCTGCATCTGATTCAAATCATGTAATATTTACACTAATGCCTTATGCCAACTTTTTTAATATCCCAAATGAGGAAGTTACAAAGTTTAAGTCCCTTTTAAATGATCCGCTGTTTGATAAGGTTAATGAAGGCGCAGGTGTTTGGTCTGTGGGATCGAAAATTACTGCTCAGTATAGAAATGTTTTATTCTTTTTTGATATTCGGTATAATTTTAATACTAAAGAATTTAATGATGATAATCCTTTTAAGGGTACAAAAGTTAATATTGGTTTTGTTACGGCTTTTATGTTTAAGAGTTTTTAAAAAATTGATTAGTTCAAGATTTGCTATTTCTTCTTTACTGATGAGTCTCCTGCAAGGCACTCGTCGTAATCCAATCATCATCTCATTTCCCCCCAATACCAAAAAGGCTGCCCTCACCGGCAGCCTTTTTTTTCTTCAAACAGTTATTGTTTACAACACAGTAACCGCACCGGTGTAAATACTTCCGGCGATGTTTTTGCCATCGGCCGAAATAAAACCGATAAAGGTTTGCACCTGTTCGCCACTGAAACTGCTTACAGCAAGCAAACCGGCACCCGTGCTGCGTGCTGCACCGGCTGTTGTGTACAGGCATTGGTTGCGTGCAGGGCAGTACACCACCAGTATGCTGGCATCGGTGCTTTGTGCTTTGCCCACGCCGCTGTTATCTGTCCACTGGAACGCAACAGTACCCGCCACCGTACTGGCAGCAGTAGGATTACCGGCATTGGGCAAATCGCCACGACTTACTAACGCCAATGCATAGTCGATACTGTAAGCAGGGTAGGTACCGGCTATGGCGTTTTTGAGGTTGTAACGCATGGCGTTGTTAAAGCCGCTCATTTCTACTGCATACTCCCTGAAGCTGGTAGAGAGTAAACCCGTCATAGGTTGCAGAAATTTCATAGCGGTTGAAAACTTTGCCTGCTGTTCAAGCTGTGGTTGTGTAAAGCTGGTACGGCGGCTGGTGCTTTGGCTGCGTACATAGCTGATGCCTTTCCAGCTACCGCCAATTACGGTACCCACGGTACCACTGATGGGGCCAAGAATGCCCTTGTTGATAATTGCCATTTGGTTTGGATTTTAATGGTTTTAACGATATTGTTACTTGCTGCCACCCCTTCTGCAGCGCTAACAGTGCAGGGCAGCCGCAGAATCTAAAACTGCGCAACAATGGTTTTTGGTATAGAAAAAAATTGCTTTGCACAACATTGCAGCAGCCTGCACATGTTTGCACAACGTTGCATGCGTTTGCACCTGCTTGCAGCGTTGCCGTTGGGCAGGGTTTTGTCCGTACCTGCTTCGTACCATTGCCGTACCATGTTCGGATCATGGTTTGCAAAATCCGAACGTGGTACGAAGCAGGTACGGACAGGCTGCCAACCGGATATTTGCTGCAGTTATAGCTGTATTGACACACATATAAATTTCTTCTGCAAAAACAGCTGTTACCGTGTTTCAATGCTTGCAAAAACAAAACACAGTGCTTATTTTTCTTTTCGGATACTAACCAAACTGCTTACATGGAAAAACACGAACAACTCCCCGAACCATCTATTTCACTTGATGAACCGATGTATGACAAGCAGGACATACTGCTGCACTTTCACATCAGCGAACGGACGCTTGCTACCTGGCGAAAAAACGGCATTATTCCTTTTCTGAAAATGGGCGGCAAAATTTATTACCCCAAAAAATTGGTGGAAGCACAGCTGGAGAAATACAGGCGAAGGGTTTAAGGTGGAAGGGTTAAGGGTAAATGTTTAAGATTAGAGGTTGCCGGTTCTTTGTACGCCCGGAATGGTTACACCACACTCGCCTGCGAAAGAATTACGTCAACTCCCGTTCAAATGAAATACCTATAAAGGAGTATTTGCCACGCCTGCCGTTATAGCTACTTTTAAAAAAAATATACGGATGAAAAAATTATTGTTTTCCATTTTTTTAGTGATACAAGCCTGCAGTATACTGGCTCAACAGAAAGCCCCAACAAAAGAGCAATGGGTCTTTTTCCCCTATGCAATTGGAGAATGCGGATGCAAAAAAATGAAGATAATGATCGTTGCTACAGAAATCTGGCGCTTTGGAAATGTAAGTACACAAGGGGCCCAAGCTGTTGAAACCGCTATGTACTTAGATATGGCTGAGGTTCTCAAGAAAATTGAACAGGAGCAGCAATACTTCAGAAATTCGTATGATAACATACGATTTACAACAAAAAAAATTGAAACACTATACGGTCCTTTCAATCAATGGAATGCAACTACTGTAAGTGAAAACCAGCTTGTAGAAAAAGACTTTACAGCTGCAGCAATGGATAAAATAAGAAATAACCTGATAGAAAAATATAAAAAACAGGGTTATATGATCTATCAGATCAATAGTATTCCCCAGGTTTACGGGCCAAATAAGTTGCAGTACAGTTACTGGGATAATGGCGCAAATAGGTACCTGAATTATCTCTGGGATCCTGTATACCGACTTTCACCAATAGTAATTCCGTTGTATGAGCCAGCCATTGTAAAATCGTTGTACAAAAACTGTAAACCCACAATTAAAAAATAGCAAAATGGTAGTATTGCACTTTATTGCCCAAGGCGTTTCCTCTAAGTAGACAGGAGCCAAAACGACCAAACAAAAAAAACAAAAATTACAACAACCAGCAGCCAAACAGTACCGGTACCAATGTATAGGGTAAATTGGTTTGCACATAAACCTTCACTTCAAGATCCTGAACCAATGAATATGAAACAAATTATTTTAGTCGCTGTCCTGCTTACTACTTCTTCCATGCTGTATGCGCAAAAGAACGAGTACTTACTCATCGTATTCTCCGGGGTTTATGATAAAGCAGCCGGTTGTGATAACATCGTGATCAATGAGTATAAATCAGAAACGGCCAAAGAGGCTTCCGAACAGGAGCGAATGATCAGAAAAAAAGATATGCGTGCAAGTCCTTATTTGATCAAACCAACGGATGCATATGTCATATTCAAATTAGAAGTGCCGGGATCTGGCAGCCAAACATGCAGCAAGTACAGATTGTTTAAAGGCAAATCAATTGAGGAATGCCATACTAATATGAAAAAGCAATTGGGAAGCAAAGCCGATAAAGTAAAAGTCTATTATGAAAGAAGGCCTTTAATCTAAGGCCAGTCACCGGCTGAGGGCCGCCATCTTTCTCAGTCGAGTTTCCTGCAAGGAAGACGCCGTTGTTAGTACTTGTTCAAATTTCGGCGAATCAGTTGCACCAGGCTCGCCTGCGAAGGAAAGGGATTGGAAATTTGGATTTTGGAATTTGGTATTTTGGAATTTGGGTTTTAGATTTTGGCCATTGTGTTGCTGCCCATATCTGCAACATTTTTCCTTGCTGTAAACGTTTAGGACAAAAAGAAAAATGCTTATTTTAGAGTTGCCCAGCAAGTGAAACCGCAACCGTGAACCACCGGAACAGCCAGAGCTAACCCAAACTCCACGCTTTACC
>NZ_CAMLGT010000325.1 GCF_946479605.1 uncultured Lacibacter sp. | reverse complement strand
AGATGCTGAAGATTGACAAGAAGAAAGACGGCGAAAAATATACTACTGAAGAAGTAGCAAATATGCCGGTGGAAGACATTAAGAAAATGATCGTGGCACAAGTGCCCGGCGCATTCGATAAACAACTAAAAGCGGCAGCGAAAAAAGCGGCAGCGAAAAAAGCGGCAACGAAAAAGAAAGCCGCCGCTCCTAAAAAAGCTGCTGCAAAGAAGGCAGCACCAAAGAAAGCTGCGAAGAAGAAATAACAAAAGCCCCGTTTAATGCGGGGCATTTTTTGTACATTGTAAGTATGGATAAGAAAAACATCGGAGAGCTTAAACAAAAGCTTTACGAACAGATTGCACAATTGCAAGATGAAGTTGCTCTTCAGTTATTGGAAGAAGCAACAGAAGCGTATCTATCCTCCAATCAAAAAGATATTCTTGACGATCTTTCATCTGCACAACTTACACGTTTGAACGAAGCCCTTGTTCAGTCAGAAAAAAATGAAGTTCTGCCAAACGAAGAAGTAAAAGTAAAGTCAAGAGAATGGCTTACGAAGTAGTATGGACATTACTTGCAGAAGATGATTATAAACAGATCATTTCCTATTTAAAAAACGAATGGGGCGAATCTGTTGCAGCAAATTTTATTGAGACCACTGAAGAACGAATTGAGCGTGTTGCTGTATTTCCATTTCTTGGTGTTGCATCACAAAAAGACAACTCCATCAGAAGCATCGTACTTACAAAGCACAACAAACTATACTACCGGTTCTTCAATTCAAAAGTCTACATACTTTCTATTTTTGATACACGACAACATCCTGGTAAAAATAAATTTTAATAACCAGGTTTATTCAACCGATTGCACAAACAGAATATACAATTCGCATTTGTAATAACACTCATTCATTAGTTGCGAACATCATTTTGGGTATAACTTTTCATTGAGAAAAATCAGTCATTTCCATTAGTCCTGCCTATATCTTTGCGGCGATTATCAACCTATTAACGAAATGAAATTGCAAAAACTTTCACTCATGAGTCTTGCCCTCCTGGGTGTTTTTTCCAACAGCAATGCTCAGGAAAAAGAAATTGAATTAGATCCAATTACTATTACCGCTTCACTTACTCCGGTAAGTGCATCAAAAACAGGCCGCAACATTTTAATCATTAAAGCTGATGTGTTACAGAAGTTACCTGTACAGTCAATTGATGAACTGTTGCGTTATGTACCCGGTGTGGAAGTGCAAAGCCGTGGACCAATGGGTGCACAAGGCGACATTACCATTCGTGGCGGTACGTTTCAACAGGTGCTTGTTATTCTCGATGGTATCCGTTTAAACGATCCGCTTACAGGGCACTTCAATTCGTACATTCCCATCTCTCCTGCTGAAATTGACCGTATTGAAATTTTAAAAGGCGCTTCATCTGCTATCTATGGTACAGAAGCAGTTGGTGGTGTTGTACACATCATCAGCAAAACCTTTGCAGCAAAAAAACAAAGCAACGGGCATAAGATCAATGCACAATTAACTGCCGGCGATTATGGATTGTTCAATACACAGGCCGGTGTTTCCATGCATCAAAAAAACACCACGGCTTCTGTTGGCTTATTAACCAATAATGCAAAAGGACAAGCATTGCGTGGTACAAAAGGTTATTTCAACCTTACTACCATCTCTGCATCCATCAAACAACAACTGAACGAGAACACAAGCATTGCTTATCGCTTTGGTTATGATGACCGTGATTTTAATGCACAGAATTTCTACACTACGTTTTTAAGTGATACGGCAACAGAAGCTGTAGTAAGCCGCTGGCATCATTTAAAACTGCAGCATCAAAAAAACAAACATCGTTTTTCATTTGATGCAGGATACAAACAGGCCGATGATGTGTATCGTTTCCGTAAAGGAGTTAGCCCGAACGTAAACAACTCATCGCTTTTCCAGAGTTTAGCTATACACGATTATACCATCAACGATAAAAGCAGTATCACCAGTGGTGTACAGTTCATCAGCCGTAAGATCACATCAAACGATCGTGGCAATCATGAAGTATCAAACGCTGGCGCTTTTGTTTTGCTCAATCAAAAGATCGGAGAGAATTTACAATTGAATCCTGCTCTTCGTGTTGATTGGAATGAACGTGGCGGCTGGGAAATCATTCCGCAATTGAATGCATCCTATCGTCTTGAATCCATTCTTTTCCGTGGCAGCGCTGGCCGTACAACAAGAGATGCTGATTTCACGGAACGTTTCAACAATTATCAACGTAATCCTGTTCCATCAGGTCAGCGTATTGGCAACCCCGATCTTACTTCAGAAACATCATTCAGCTATGAATTGGGAGCCGATTATTTTGTTAACTCATCACTCAAAATAGGTGTAACCTGGTTTGAACGTTTTCAGCAAAGCCTGATCGATTATGTAAACACTCCTTACGCCAACATGCCCCGCCAGGTAAATCTTACGCCTGGTGGCAGTTATCTGCTGGCGAAAAATATCGACAAAGTGAATACGACCGGTATTGAAACCGATATTCAATACACACATGCATTTAATGAACAGGAATCGCTGAGTGCCGGGCTTGGATTTATCTGGATGCGTAGCCGCAGCAGCGATACAATTCCCTCGCTTTATGTAAGTAACCATGCAAGAGAATTGATCAACTTTAATATCGCTTATCGTTACAAGCGTATTGCCATCAGCACCAATGGTCTGTTTAAAGCAAGAAAACCGCAGCAAGCAGCATCACCATTAATTGTTCCAATCTCAGCCGATTATTTTGTGTTGAATGCAAGAGCTGATCTGTTTCTTGTGAAAAACAAACTGGCTCTGTTTGTACAGGCCGATAATATTTTCAACAAACGTTACAGCGATCTGTTGGGAAGCGTTATGCCGCAACGTTGGATAATGGGTGGTGTAAAAGTGAATTTATAAGCTCAGCATGTTTATCGCCTCCGGGAATGGGCTGAAGCATCTTACATATGAGTAACTCTTTGAAAGGGGTGGGTTAATAATCCGCCCCTTTCCCGTTTTGCAAAGTATTTTCTGGATATTTGCACTCCATAAAAACGATTGATCGTATGCATAACTTCATTCAGCAGCTTGGCATTAAAGAAATGAACCAGGGTGTTTCTACAGGAATCAACTGGCTTGCTTCTGCCGGCGAAAAAATCACCTCCTCCTCTCCCGTTGATGGAAAACAAATTGCAGCCGTAACCGCAGCCGATAAAGCTTCGTACGAAGCAGTGATTGCAAAAGCACAACAGGCATTTACCGAATGGCGCAGCTGGCCTGCACCGAAGCGTGGTGAAATTGTTCGGCAGATCGGTGAAGCATTGCGAGCTAAAAAAGAACCGTTGGGTCAATTAGTTTCATACGAAATGGGTAAGAGTTTGCAGGAAGGTTATGGCGAAGTGCAGGAAATGATCGATATCTGCGATTTTGCGGTGGGTCTCTCCCGCCAGCTGCATGGCTTAACGATGCACAGCGAACGCCCCGGGCATCGTATGTACGAGCAATGGCATCCGTTAGGAATCGTCGGCATTATTTCAGCTTTCAACTTCCCTGTGGCAGTGTGGAGTTGGAAT
>NZ_CAMLGT010000324.1 GCF_946479605.1 uncultured Lacibacter sp. | reverse complement strand
AGTAATGGTACCATAATCCGCCTTGCTTTTGGTGGTAAAAGAAAGCGTATCTGTTTTCAATAATTGCCTTCCTGTTGTATCCGCAGCAAATTCTTTTTCGAGAATTAAATGATAGGGTGTGCTTTCTTTCCACGCCGTTTTAATTCGCACTTCTTTCCTTGTAGTATCAAGCGTGGCTGTAAAATTTACAGGATTGTAAACGCTATCAGTAGCCAGGTGTATTTTGGTTGAATCAAAACTTCTTAAAGGAACAGGAAAAGTCAGCGTATAATCATTCAGCAGTTCCTGCTGCGTAGTAGTGCTGGGAGTGAAACGTAATCTGCGGTCGTTTGCCGGTATTCTCGTAGTGCCGGTGTTGGAAGCAGTTGATGTTGTCGGGGGCTCACGAAAAGCATATAAGCGAACTGAATCTGCTTCGCCGGCAACTACGGAAGTATCATAAAAAGCAAAAAGCTCCCTGCTGTTATATCTTCTGCCTCCACCAAAAGCATAGATAGCAAAAGTATCCTTTGGCAGATTGTGAAAGCTGAAATTGCCGTTACGGTCTAAACGCACTACATACAAAGGATTTTTAAGCCGTACTGCCGAATCAGAACGGTCTTTATAAAGCACAACATTGAGTGTTGTGTCCACCCCACCATTTTCCGCAAGGATCACTTTTCCTGAAATTTCCAGGGAATCGAGGTAAGAACCGGTTGAAAAAGTATAAACAAAATTTCGTACGGGATTGCCTTCGGTAATATCAATGATCTGGTCTCCAAAATTGATGACGTAAGTAGTATTGGGCTCAAGCGAATCATTAAATTTTACCGTCATGGCTTTGCCTTTTGTTGTGATGGTTGGAGGCATATCCATCGACGGAGTATAAATGATATCATTGGCGTTTCTTGGATCGTCGATATCTTCATTAAAGGTCAGGACGATGTGCTGACTCCTGAAATTAACTGAAGAATCCCGTGGTGTTGCTGAAACCAAAACAGGAGGGATCGTATCTCTTGGGCCCCCTTCCGGTGGAACAATATTCGCACAACCTACCGGTACACTCATCCAAAATGCACCTGCGATGATAATAGCCAAAGCCGAAGCAATAAATCCTTTCGTCATGCGCAACAAACTTACATTGTTTGAAAACAAGTGGAGCTCCGGGATTTGTGAAGGCGATCTAAAAGTTTGGAGGAATAATTATGAACCAGACAGTATTACTATTATGAAACTTCTGTTGTGTCACACCCTTGTACGTTCAGTAATTCTTATCATCACTTTCGATGCTAATCAACAATTTGCAAAGTTTCCTCTTGCTCCTGTTCTACTTCGTGCATAGCGGTATACAACTTATGATCCTTTACAAAATTGCACCAGTAACAATCGGGCTTGCCGCAACCTTTATAGAAATCATGAATCTGGATCTTATCCCACGTTTCGGTGACTTGCTTTTCAACCGTTTCCTCATGTTCAGGAGTAACGTGAATTTTTTTCACATCGAATTCTTCCTTGTCATTCGGCTCAATAAATAAAAATTCGATGCCTCTTAGTTCTTTGGTTTTATCTCTTTGCCTGTCAAACAACAGTTTGTAAAATACAGCCTGCCTCCAGTAATTGCCACCTTCCGGTTTCTTCGGAAAACCGGCTTCCATAAATTCATATCTCCTGTTTGATTTTTCCAAACTACCGGTTTTAAAATCGGTGATTACTACCTCATTACCCCAATACTGAATCTTATCTGCAAAGCCTTTCAATGGAATAGAATGCAAGGTGGCTTCCAACGAAACCTCTGTACGCACAAATTCATCTCCCCTGTTGGCAAAAAAGTTTTGGTGGAAAGCAGTTAAACATTTAACACCATAATCGCTGAAACGCTTCAGGCTTTCGGCAGTAAATACGTGCCTGTTGTTTTTGATGTGCCATTGAAAGCGGCTTAACAACATCTCCAATGGGGGATATACTTTATCCGATTCCATCATCTTGTTGTAGTAGTAACTCAAGGCATCGTGCATGCTGGTGCCGAATTGTGCACTTTCACTGTATGCACCCGGAATACGAACCAGGGAATTATAATAAAACTTCAGCGGGCATTCCAGGTAATTGTTTAGCGCCGTCACATTCATTTTAAATCCAACCAACAATTGTTCAATAAAATCCCTTTCCGCTTTTTCCAACTCCGGTTGCTGAATTAAACCATATCGTAATGTGCAGTATTTAAGTTTTACCTCGTCAGTAATCGGCACAGGTTCATGCTTCAAATTTCCCTGGACCATTTCTGCAATAAAGCGGGAAGCTTCCAATTCCTTACCCTCATTCGTGAATTTTGGGAAAGAGATATACAAATATTTTTCAGCCCTTGTTGCCGCTACAAAAAACAAACGCCTCAACTCCTCTTCTTTTTCCTCTGGTGTTTCTTTTGTAAAAACGTTGGGCGGAATTTTGTATCCCTGATTATACTTCTTTTTCCCTTCCCATAAAGCTGAGTGACACCCTGTAAAAAACACATACTCGTATTCTAATCCTTTACTTCCATGACAGGTCAGCAAATTCACGCCTCTTTCATTGCCATTCGTTTGAACTAACGGTATTGAAATACCATTTTCTTCAAGCAACTCAATTTGTTTTACCAATCCTTTCAATTGCAGATCGGGATTGCGTTTACATTCGTCTTGCACAAAATCAAAAAATCCATTTAGCAACTGCATCAACCATGCCTTATTGGGTTGTTGCATAATGAAAGAAATAATATTTGCTTCATTGAAAAGCAATTCAAACCATTTTAATACAGGCATGTTCTCATTTTCCGATATCAGCTTTTCCAATACTTTGTGAACCGCAATCAATTTATCCGTTAGCTCATCCGCACTGAACAATTTTTGTCCGTTGGTTTGGGCAAGAACACCCAGGTATTCACGGATGGTTTTGGGTTCTGATTTTTTCTTGTTCCGGTTATTGAGATAGACCTCATTACTGATAGCAGCAATTTTCAATGGAGATATCTTATGAAAATTATGATGAAGGATCTCAAAAAGAACAGGCTCACCGCTGAATGGAATGTCTTTCTCAGCAATCACATAATTTATATAGCAAAGAATATTTTTGATAAAAGGTTCCTTAAGCAGGTTGATTGATTTTTTTGTGTAGTAAGGAATGCTTTGCAATTGCAGGAACTTTTGAAGTTCATCACCTGTTCTGTGCTCTTTATAAATCACCGCAATTCTTCCCGGCACCACACCTTCATCTATCAATTGACGAATTTCTTCTGCGATCAAAATATTTTCTTCAAACTCATTGCTTACACTCCTGATAACAGGAGCGATTTTTAAATCATCATATAAAGGGTTCGCCGCCTTCAACGTTTTTTGCAAATCCTTGTATTCATTGATCAACCTTTGTGTATTGTTCTGAATCAAAGCATGTGCTGAATCCAAAATGGGCTGCACACTGCGGTAGTTTTGAGTGAGCACCACTCTTAAAAGATCATTGTACTTACCTGCAAGCATGCGCATATTTTCCATATTGGCACCCTGGAAACGGTAAATACTTTGATCGTCATCGCCAACAACAAACAGATTGGGGCTTTCCTCCTGCCAGTAACTTACCAGCAATTCCACCAGTTTATTTTGAGCGCCGCTAGT
>NZ_CAMLGT010000323.1 GCF_946479605.1 uncultured Lacibacter sp. | reverse complement strand
TATTTCTCACCCTGCCCATCCTTCCCGGTCAAGGCTTCTGTATTGTATTGCCTCAGCCAGGTGTTCAATTTTTATATCATCGCTTTGTGCAAGATCGGCAATGGTACGACTAACTTTTAATATCCTGTCGTAAGCCCTTGCACTCAGGTTCAGTTTATCCATGGCAGCTTTCAGCAAGGTTTGCCCCGCCTGAGATATCACACATATTTCCTTCAGTTGTTTACTGCTCATTTGTGCGTTGGCATAAGTGCCTTCCACATTTTTGTAGCGTTCTATCTGAATTTCCCTTGCTGCAATTACACGCTCACGAATAACTGCACTTGTTTCACTGTTTTCATTCTTCGACAGTTCACTGAAAGGCACAGGCGTAACTTCTACATGCAGATCAATACGGTCTAGCAATGGACCGGATATTTTATTTAAATATTTCTGTACAGCACCGGGTGGGCAGGTACATTCTTTTTCAGGATGATTGTAAAAACCACAAGGGCAGGGGTTCATCGAAGAAATAAGCATGAACGATGCAGGAAAATCAAGTGCCACTTTTGCCCTTGAGATCGTTACCCTTCTTTCTTCCATTGGCTGACGCATTACTTCCAGTACGGTTCGCTTAAACTCAGGCAGTTCATCTAAAAACAGCACGCCGTTATGAGCTAATGAAATTTCACCAGGCTGCGGATTACCACCGCCGCCGACCAAAGCAACATCAGAAATGGTATGATGGGGTGAACGAAACGGCCGCTTTGAAATGAGCGTGGCATTTTCGGGAAGTTTACCTGCCACACTGTGGATCTTTGTTGTTTCC
Organism: uncultured Lacibacter sp.; assembly: GCF_946479605.1. The sequence goes on along the minus strand of NZ_CAMLGT010000323.1, from coordinate 2,916 downwards.
AACGCCTCCTGCAAACTAAGCGGAGGAAGAATAGTGGGTAAACGTTTTGCCAGCATGGTTTTACCTGCGCCGGGCGGGCCAATCAATATAGCATTATGACTTCCTGCTGCTGCAATTTCCAATGCACGTTTAATGTTATGCTGACCTTTTACATCGCTGAAATCAAATTCAAAATCATACTGGGCATTAAAAAATTCTTCTCTTGTATTTACAACGCTTGGCTGCAAGGAATTTTCATCTGCAAAGAAATTGATCACATCACGTATATGCTCTACGCCATATACATTCAGGTTGTTCACCATGCCCGCTTCACGTGCATTTTGTTTGGGAACAATAAGACCTTTATAATTTTCCTTGCGTGCCTGTATGGCAATGGGCAATGCTCCTTTGATTGGTTGAATACTGCCATCAAGACTTAGTTCTCCCATGATCACATACTCACTTAATTTTTCCGGGTTGGGCACCTGCTCAGATGCACCGAGTATTGCAACTGCAATGGGCAGATCAAATGCTGTTCCTGTTTTACGGATATCAGCAGGAGCAAGGTTGACAATCACTTTTGTACGTGGAAAAAAATAGCCGGAAGTTTTTAAAGCACTTTCAATGCGTTGTTCACTTTCCTTTACAGCACTATCGGGCAAACCCACCATTAAAAACTTTTGTCCATTGCTCACATTCACTTCCACGGTAATGGTAATGGCGTTTACTCCGTACACAGCGCTTCCAAAGGTTTTAACAAGCATGCAGTTTGTGGATGTTTAGTTGAATGCGATAAAAATAATTTTTTTATGTGAGAAAGCACAGGGTTATTGCAGCGATATGTATTGTTTCAAAACCATAACGGCTGATTTCTTAACAGCAGCTGCCAGGTGAGTGTTACAATGGTGAGGAGCGGGTATAACATCTTACGTACAAAAAACCGAACAGCTTTTTTATTTGGACGGAAGCCCATGCGTTCAATTGCTTCTGAATAATAAGTGCTGCCATCGTTTTCTGATAAACCATGCTTGGCATTCATCAGGCAACGTCCGAAAATGGCATGTTGCAAGGCAACGCCAACAAACAGGGGCACTGCAATTTCCCAGCTGATAAGGAATGGAACAAAATATGCCCCCACAGAGAGTGCTCCATGTAAAATGAACAGGGCTTCATTTTTTGGCTGGCGGGAAAGCATAGCGATTTTTGTACAATGAAGTTAATTCTTCAACCACAAACATACAATTCTGCCCTTGCCAATTGCAGGTGGCAGTACTGTTAATGAATCGTTTTGCAGCAGATGCAGCCGGCCTTTGAACTGCCTGTTCCATAAATCGCCATTAAACGAAAGGCTGATGCCTTGCTGATTTTTTTTAAGTGCAGCCGGGCTTGCTGTTTTGTACGAATGTGCTGAATCTGTCTTCAATAATTTTGTGGCTTCCTCCCATTTTTCATAGCTGATGTTTGGAAAATGTTTTGAAGATGTAGCTGTAACAAAATTTTCTGCTACAGATAATTCAGGCAGAATTGAATTTGATAGTTCTGTCTTTGTGGGTGGTTGCAGGATGATGCCGGTTGTGTCAAACAGCATGAATGTGTTGTATAAAGCAGCACCTTTTTTTACCTGCAGTGTGTTGTCTGCATCTACAAAAGCATCGGGCAGAATAATTGAGCCTGCTGCAATGCGGCATTTGTATTCATTGGCAAGTGTTGAAAATAATTGCTGGTAATGTGCAGCCATTTTTGCAGCTTTCAAATGAAAAACAGCGTAGTTATTTTTATTGCTTACGGGCGATTGAAAATAGCTATACAGGTAACTGAAAATACTGGCGCTCATTATGGCTTTCATGGCATCTTCTGCAGATGCAGCTTTGTACACTTTCTCTTTTTCATTTGCTGCAAACAGCCATGTGCCAATGTGCTGAGGTAATACAACAACCGATTTGCTGTTGAGTTTACCTTCCCGTTTCAGTTGTTCAAAATAAAACCGGAGCGATGTTTCAAGATTGTATGCAGTGGAATAATTAACTGCTGTTAAATAGGGTTGTATGCCGATGATGTTTCCTTTGCCGCTGTCTGCACCTTGCTCAATATATTCAAACCGCACTTTAAATTCAGGGTTCTTGCTCCAGCCGCTTTCTTTTTCTGTTGCACGCCCGGTTAACGACCAGATGAAATAACCGGTGAACAGAATAGCTAAAAGAATACTTGTGCGGATGAAGAATTTTTTCATTTACTTTTTTTGAACCACAAAGACACTAAGATTTCACAAGGTACACAAAGAAAAATCTGTGCTGATCTGTCGTATCAGTGTTGTCAGCGACTCTCACAGCTTACAATTTCTCCAGCATATCCACCACCTTTTCCCGTTTCAATATCAAATAACCAAAACGATCATTACTGATCCCTTCTTTTAACTGATAACTGAACTTCAGTTGTTCATCGGTAGCAGTTGTTTCAAAATAACGGAATGAAATATTGGGGTACTGTTTTAATTCTTCACCAATTTCATACAAATGCGTGGAAAGAATGAACAATGAATTTTTGATCTTTACCAGTCCTTTAATAACAGCAGTACTGCAATGCATGGCATCCTGTATATTGGTGCCTTTAAATAATTCATCGATCAGCACCAGCCATTTACGCCCATCGGTAATTTTTAAAACAGTATTTTTTATGCGTTGCACTTCATTATAAAAATAGCTTTCACCTTTTACAATATTATCCTGCACCTGTATATTACTCAGCAGTCCGTCAAACAAACTCCATTCCATTTGCGCCACCGGAACACCCATACCTAAATGGGCAAGGTAAACTGCACAACCGACTGATTTGATGAATGTGCTTTTTCCCGCCATGTTCGCACCGGTAAGAAAAAGAAAGTTTGTTTGCGGATTCAGCGTTACATCATACGCTACCGGTGTTTGCAGCAGCAGGTGA
>NZ_CAMLGT010000322.1 GCF_946479605.1 uncultured Lacibacter sp. | reverse complement strand
TCTTCAACAAAATGGTCATCATCTTACAACATAGCGCCCATCTTCTTCAACAAAACAGCCATCATCTTACAACATAGAGTCCATCTTCTTCAACAAAACGGTCATCAGCTTACAACAGAATGCGTTTCTTCTTCAACCAAACGGAATTCCTGTTGAAACAGGGCTATTGAAAAAAGTTGGTTTTTCCAGTTTACTGGTGAGTGTTAAACGTGTTACAGGTGCATACAGTTACCTGCACCAATACACAACCGATGCTACGCTGGCACCGGATAGCTGGGTATCAACAGCAGGTACAACGGCCAAGCTGTTGCTCACCAACCTGGCGCCGGGCACAACGTATTACTGCCGTGTGGCTGCGGTGGTTAGTAACGAGCAGATCATGTACAGCGATACAATATCCCGTATGGTGATATAACCGGATGTGCTTTGTACGTTATTTAAGACTGCCGAAGGGTGGTCTTTTTTTGTAATACAGACGAGAGGAGGGAGAAATGAAAAATGAAAAATGAAAAATGAAGAAGGGTAAGAAGCGTTCATGGTTGATGGTTCATTGTTCATGGAAAGGCAGTGCAGCTGATGCAACCTGACAGGTTAAGCCTGTTTTTACTGTTTGTTCGAAATAGTGCAATTAATCTGAAAGCAATTAACCTGTCAGGTTGAAGAACTGTAGCATGTTACTCCCCACTCACTTCCTCCTCAATATCTTCCTTGCTCTTGAATGAAAGGCTGCTGTTTCATAATCCCAGCGTTCTTCAATAACAGTAATGATCTCCGGCAGTATTTCAGGATATTCTTTTGCCAGCTGTTCAAGTATGGTTAACGAAAAAGCTTTTACAGCTGCTTTCTCCTGCACATCGCAAATAAAACTGAAGCAACAGTCCATTACATCGCCTTTCAGTTCTTCGGGTATCTGTACATACTGCAGGAGGCGGGTAATGTTGCGGCGCACAGCATTGTGCAGTCCCGGTTTGCGCAGCAGGGATACAAACAGCGGTAAATGTTTTTGCAACAGTTGCGGTTGTGTTTGCACAATACTGCCAATGGGCCATGCTGCACGCTGTACCACACGGTATTCATCCGTTGTAAACAAATGCACCAGCTCATCCATCCGCTTTTGCGATGTACCGATCCATTGCACAATCTTTGCTGCCTGTGCTTTGGAATGTTCGGTTAATATTTCTTCACGTAAATTCAAAAGCTAAGAGTTTTTGCTAAGAGTTAAAAGAGTGGAAAGAGGAAAAGAGAGTTGCTAAGAGTTTGAATGAACTATCAACTATGAACGAAAGGCCAAAGACGATGGAGTTTAAGGTTTAAGGTTGAGGGAAGACGATGGACGACTGACCACAGACCAGCACAGGTTTACAGTTAGGCATTCACCATTCACCACTCACAACTCACAATTGCGTTAATGCCTGCACACAGGCTATTACTTCTGCTTCATCAACTGTTACGGACGATAAGTTTTCATTCATCTGTTGGTTGCTGTACACCATACCGCTTGCAAGATTGGTACGTGCCGAAGTATGCAGTTCAACAGCACCGGTAAACTGAGCCAGTTCAGCAAGATTGTTATGCCGCACACCACTGCCGGGCATAATAATAATACGATCATCAGCAGCAGTAACCAGTTGCTTCAATACTTCTTTACCTGCGGTTACGTTTGGTTGCAGGCCGGAGGTAAGCACACGTTCGCAACCAAGTTCAATCAATGTATCCAGTGCTTCAAATGCATCTCTTGTTCGGTCGAATGCACGGTGAAAGGTAACACCCATGGGGTAGGCCAGTTCAACCAATTGTGCAGTGCGTTCTTTGTCAACTGTACCATCAGCATTGAGCAAACCAAACACCACACCATCGCAGCCAAGTTGTTTACAGAGTTGAATATCATCTTTCATGGCATCAAACTCATCTTTGTTATACAAAAAATCGCCACCACGTGGACGAATCATTGTGTACAGTTCAATAGATGCAAGCGATCTTGCTTTTTTGATCATACCATACGATGGGGTAGTGCCGCCTTCGCCGGGGTTATCGCATAACTCAATACGATGGGCACCTGCTTTTTGTATGATGCTGCAGGATTCAATGGAAAAAGCAATGACTTCAAGTTTATACTGCACGATGGAATGTTTATAGTTTTTAGTTTCTGGTTTATAGTTGGGTGGCCTGAATGCTATTGGTTACTAGTAGTAAAGTATTTGCTGCTTTAACAAACAATAAACCAAAAACAATAAACCAGCAACCGTTTTAACTGAACCAGCTTTTTGTGTTGATCGATTTTTCAACAGTGTTGTTACGCACGGCCATGGTAAATTTTTTCATTACGGAGTAACCGCCGTACTCACCTTTCTTATTAATCGCAATAAAGCATGCCTGTACATTTTTTGCATTCACACCATTGTTCTTAACAATACGCCGTACCGCTTCTTTGCAGGCAGCTTCGGGGCTTGCACCATGGCGCATCATTTCCACAACCGTGTGCGATCCGCAGATCTTCACCATTTCTTCGCCCACACCAGTAGCCGATGCTGCACCCACTTCGTTATCTACAAACAAACCTGCACCAATAATGGGCGAGTCGCCAACACGTCCGCTCATTTTAAAGGCCATACCGCTGGTGGTGCATGCACCGCAAAGATTTCCTTTTGCATCAAGTGCAATCATACCAATGGTATCATGGTTCAATATGTCCGAAGGCCATTTGTATAACATGGCTTCTTCGTTTTCATATCCTTCACGTTTCAGTTTTTCTTCCAGTTCTTTTACGGTGCGTAACGGATCGTAGTTGGATGTTTTTAACCATTCCTTCCATGCCTTTTCACTTTCAGGAGTAAGCAGGTTGCTGCGTTTAAACCCTTGCGATAAAGCAAAACGTAAAGCACCTTCGCCCACCAGTTGCACATGCGGTGTTTTTTCCATCACCAAACGTGCTACCTGCACGGGATGCAGTATTTCTTCCAGGCTCATCACGGCGCCGCACTGTCCTTTTTCATTCATTACACAGGAGTCAACCGTTACTTTTCCATCACGGTCGGGCAGGCCGCCATAGCCCACACTGTTATCGGTAGGGTCGGCTTCGGGTACCATTACACCCTGCACCACAGCATCAAGCGCATAGCCGCCTTTGCTTAACACGTCCCATGCTGCTTTATTGGCCTTCATGTTATGTGCCCAGGTTGATAATACAATTGGGCCTTTGCTCTGCGAAGCGGGTTGTTTAAACCCTTGTGTGGTAAGCAGGGCTGTGGAAATACCGGTAAGCTCAAGAAATCGTCGTCTGTTTAGCATGGAATCAGATGTTAATGAGGCGTGAAAGTAAGATGATTTTAAAATTTTCCAAGCAATGTATTAAACCTTCTTTTTCATGCACTGTCTGAAACTGTATTAGCGAATAAACACAAAAAATAGACACATGAAAAAGATCATCATTTTATCCGTAGTTGCTTTGTCTGTAACTGTATTATCTGTAAACGAATCTGCAGCACAAACAAGGCGCAAGATTGACCGTATTGAAAACCGTGTTGACCGTCGTGAAGATGTGCGTGACCGCAGAGAAGATGTGAAAGACCGTCGTGAAGATGTAAGAGACAGGCGAGAGGATGTGCGTGACCGTCGTGAAGATGTGCGTGATGCAAAACACAATGGTGGCCGCAGAGATCGTATAGAAGATGTGCGTGACCGCAGAGAAGATGTAAGAGACCGTCGTGAAGATGTGCGTGACCG
>NZ_CAMLGT010000321.1 GCF_946479605.1 uncultured Lacibacter sp. | reverse complement strand
CAAAAACTGAGAGAGATTGAGGAGTTGAACAAACAGGGTAAAAAAATTATCAATCTTGGTATTGGTAGTCCAGATTTACCACCGCATCCTGATGTAATTAAAACATTACAGGAAGAAAGTGTAAAATCCAATGTACATGGTTACCAATCGTACAAAGGATCCATTGTGTTGCGAAAGGCGATGAGTGATTGGTATAAACGCTGGTACAATGTTGAATTGAATGCTGATACAGAAATTCTTCCGCTCATTGGAAGTAAGGAAGGTATCATGCACATCTGTATGACGTATTTGAACGAAGGTGATGAAGTGTTGGTGCCGAATCCCGGTTACCCAACATACAGAAGCGCTGTGAAATTGGCAGGTGGCATTTGCGTGGATTATGATCTAACCGAGGCAAATAATTACGCTCCTGATTTTGCAGCATTGGAAGCAAGTGATCTTTCAAAAGTGAAATTGCTATTTGTGAACTATCCGCAGATGCCAACTGGGCAGCCTGCAGATAAAAATTTATTTGAAGCATTGGTTGCTTTCGGACAGAAAACAGGCATTCTCATCATTCATGATAACCCGTACAGTTTTATTTTGAATGAAAACCCAATGAGTTTGTTAAGCATTGATGGTGCAAAAGATTGTGTATTGGAATTAAACTCTTTGAGTAAATCGAGCAATATGGCCGGTTGGAGAGTTGGTATGCTGAGTGGTGCCAAAGAACGTATTGATGAAGTGCTGCGTTTTAAAAGCAATATGGACAGCGGTATGTTTTTGCCTTTGCAGTTGGCTGCAGCAAAAGCATTGAGCTTGGGTAAAGATTGGTACGATGGCGTAAATGCGATTTACCGTGAACGCAGAGAGAAAGTATTTGAATTACTCGATCTGTTGAACTGTAACTATTCAAAGGAACAAGTGGGCATGTTTGTATGGGCAAAGATTCCTGCGAGGTACAAAACAGGATACGAAGTGAGTGACGAAGTGTTGTACGGCAGCAATGTATTTATTACTCCGGGTGGCATTTTTGGTAATGCAGGCGATGGTTATATCCGCATCAGCTTGTGTGCACCGGTTGAACGGTTTGAAGAAGCGATTAAAAGAATTAAGGGCTGAGAGTTTGAAAAAGTGAAAAGAGTTAAAAAGAAACCTCTTTTACTTCTCCCCTCCTTAACCTCTTAGCTTAAAAAATGAAAAGTATGGAACGTAAACGTATTGCAATAATCGGTGTGGGATTAATTGGCGGTTCATTGGCCATTCGTCTGCATGAGAAAAAAATCTCATCACGATTGATTGGTGTGGATGCCAGCAAAGAAAACGAAGCAAAGGCACTGGAGCTGGAACTGGTAGATGAAATTTTACCATTGGATGAAGCTATTGCCCAAAGTGAAGTAGTGATACTGGCTTTCCCTGTTGATAAAATGGTGAGCCTGTTGCCTTCGATCCTTGATAAAATTGAAAATCAAATTGTAATTGATCTTGGTTCAACCAAATCGCAATTGACAGAAGCAGTTGCCAACCATCCAAAACGTGGACGATATGTTGCAACGCACCCGATGTGGGGTACGGAATATAGCGGTCCGGCTGCAGCAGTACGGAACGCTTATGAAAATAAAGCAGTAATCATTTGTGATGAAGGTGACAGCGACCTGGATGCGTTGGAATGGACCAAAGCGATGTATAAGAAAATTGGCATGCACCTGTTGAACATGGAAGCGAAAGCACATGATCTGCATGCAGCGTATGTGAGTCATATTTCACACATCACTTCCTTTGCATTAGCAAATACGGTATTGCAAAAAGAGAAAGAAGACAATGCCATTTTTGAAATGGCGAGTGCAGGTTTTGAAAGCACGGTGCGTTTGGCAAAGAGTAATCCTGCTATGTGGGTGCCCATCTTTATCCAGAACAAAGAAAATGTGCTGGATGTATTGAACGAGCACATTGAACAGCTGAAAAAATTCAGAGATAAAATTGAAGAGAGTAACGAACAGGAGTTGAGAGGGTTGATTGAACATGCAAATAACATCAAACGGATTATCAAATGATTTTTCGTGAAGCGACCATACAGGATATTCATCAAATGCAGATTGTACGCAATGCTGTAAAGGAAAATACATTGAGTGATCCTGCATTGGTAAGCGATGCTGATGTGGAAGCATATATTACGAAACGTGGAAAAGGATGGGTGTGCACCATCGGTGATGCAGTTGTTGGATTTGCGATTGCCGATTTAGTGGATCACAATATCTGGGCTTTGTTTGTGAATCCTGATGTGGAGGCAAGAGGCATCGGTAAACAATTACACGATCTGATGATGAACTGGTATTTCGAACAAACAAATGAAACGGTGTGGTTGAGTACAAGTCCGGGTACAAGAGCAGAAACATTTTATCGCAAGCAGGGATGGATTGAAACAGGTGTGCATGGAAAAGGTGAAATCAAATTTGAAATGAAAAAAGAAGATTGGAAAACGAACGCTGAAGTGAGTGACACAACAGCAGCTAAATAGCAGAACAAGTGTTCGCAACATAAAACTTAACTTTACAACCAATAACAATGCAAACATTAGAAGCAAACATGAAAGAAAAAGTGCAGGCAGCATGGAATAAACGTCCGCTGGTGATCAGTGGCCCTTGCAGCGCCGAAACAGAAGAGCAACTGGTGGCAACAGCCCAACAGTTAGCCGCAACAGGAAAAGTAGATATTCTGCGTGCAGGTATCTGGAAACCACGTACCAAACCCGGTATGTTCGAAGGGATTGGCGCAAAAGGTTTACCCTGGTTACAAAAAGCAAAACAGTTAACAGGCTTACCAACTGCAGCAGAAGTAGCAACTGCTAAACAAGTAGAAGATGCGTTGACATTTGATGTGGATGTATTATGGATCGGTGCACGTACAACCGTAAACCCTTTCAGCGTACAGGAAGTTGCTGATGCGTTACGTGGTGTGGATGTGCCTGTGTTGATCAAAAACCCGATCAATCCTGATCTTGAATTGTGGAGTGGTGCAGTAGAGCGTGTTGCACGTGCAGGTATTAAACAAATCGGTTTGATCCATCGTGGTTTCTCTTCGTACGGTAATACCGAATACCGCAACGCACCGATGTGGCATTTAGCGATTGAAATGAAACGTCGCAATCCTGAGATGATGATCATTAATGATCCTTCGCATATTTGCGGACGCAGAGATATTTTACAGGAAACGGCACAGCGTGCAATTGACCTAGACTTTGATGGTGTAATGATCGAAAGTCATATTGATCCCGACAAAGCATGGAGCGATGCAAAACAGCAAGTTACTCCAGAGCGTTTGGGTGAAATGATCGGTAACATCATCTGGCGTAAAGAAGATGTGGCATCAGAAGAATACCATGCTGCCTTGGAAAAATTGCGTCAGCAGATCAATCATTTGGATGATGAGTTGATGCAGATCATTGGTCAGCGTATGAAAATTGCTGAAAGCATTGGTCAGTACAAAAAAGATAACAACATCACCATTTTGCAAACAAACCGCTGGAATGAAATCCTGGAGCGTGCATACAGAGAAGGTGAACGCAAAGGTTTGAGCAAAGAATTTATCACCAAGTATTTTGATGCGGTGCATATGGAAAGCATCAATCATCAGAAGAAGGTGTTGGATTCGTAAGACGTTAGTGTTGAGTTGTGATTGAGCTGCAGTAATGCAATGTTGCTGCAGTTGCGTCGCACACTTGTACGTTTTATTCAATCCTGAGCGAAGT
>NZ_CAMLGT010000320.1 GCF_946479605.1 uncultured Lacibacter sp. | reverse complement strand
TGGCCGAACAGGTGGATGAAGCCCGGCATCAAAGACAGCATTTACGTGTATAGCAATTGCGATGAAGTTGAGTTATTTAATGATGTAAATGGTTCATCGCTGGGTAAACAAAAGAAGAATGGCATTGGTACGCATTTTCAGTGGGATAATGTCAATATTCAATACAATGTGTTGTATGCTGTGGGTTATGTGAAAGGAAAAGCAGTTGCCAGAGATACGATTGTGTTAAATCATTTACCGCAATCACCCAATTTTAAACAGCTGTACGCAAATGCAAAAGCATTAACTAATTCAAGAGCTGGGTATAATTATATCTATCGCATCAATTGTGGTGGAGCCGATTATAAAGATGAAAATGGAAACACATGGAGTGCAGATAAAGGATTTGTCACATCATGGACAAATGATTTTCCTGAAATGCCAGTCAACTTTGCAAGTCAGCGCAGAACATTTTCTCCCATCAAGCATACAAAAGACTGGAAATTGTTTCAAACTTTCCGATACGGAAAAGGTAAACTTACTTATGAGTTGCCATTGCCGGATGGTGAGTACCAGATTGAACTGTATTTCATTGAGCCTTGGTTAGGAATTGGTGGCGGCACTAATGCAAACGGCATGCGATTGTTTGATGTAGCCATCAATGGAAAAACAGTGTTGAACGATTTAGATATCTGGAGCGAAGTGGGTACAAACTCAGCGTTAAAGAAAGCAGTGAAAGCAAAGATCAAAGGCGGTAAGATGATCATTTCGTTTCCTGAAAGTAAATCGGGGCAAGCAGTTATTTCGGCAATTGCCATAGCTTCAACAAAGACAGGTATTAAAGCGGCAGTACCATCATCGCTTATCAGTAATCTTTCCTGCAACAATTGTAAAGAACAAAGCTGGTTGGATATAGGTGATAAACAATTTGCAAATGGAACAATTCAACTTAATGCTCTTCCTTCAAATTTATTTGGTGCCGATTGGATTCAATTGAAAGACCAGCAGCAAAACGGAACTATTTCTTTCACAGCAGCAATTGATCTCGATCTTTTTTTAGCAGCAAAGAAATCGGCACAACAACCAACTGGTGGTGAGTTCACCAAAACAGAGATCATTACTGATGAGGCAGGCGGAACAGCCTACAATGTTTACCGCAAGCGGTTATTAAAAAATCAATCGATAAGTTTAGGATTGGATCAACATTCGTTACTGGCGTTCTTACCTGTAAATAAAATGCAACCGGCATACGATCTCAAACCTGTTACACCCTATCGCACAAACGTTTCAATCATTGGCAATGGCGTATTAAAAGATTCTGTCAATGGCCGACTATGTGCAGTAGTAAAAATAAATGCTGCTGCAACAATGCAATGGCCTGTGCAAACTGGTGTGGCTGATATTTATTCCATCACCGTAAAATATTATTATCCGAAAGAACAAACGGTAAAAGGAAAACTGTCTCTATACGATGCGGGTGGCAACAGGATGATGCTGGAAGATGTGCAGTTTACTTTTACACGTGTTGGCAAATGGAATCAGTTCACTGTAAATACAGGTTCACAGATCAACGCCGGTAATTATGTAGTGAAACTGGAACTGGAGAATGGAGAGCAAGTGGCGGTGTCGGGAATAGAAATACAATAGTCAATGGTGAATTATGAATGGTCAATGTTAAAGGCAAGATGATAATGAAAGGAAACCTTTTGATAGTTCTGTTTTTGTTAGTGGGCGTTCAATTGAATGCTCAACTTTCTGTTTCCAATCTCCGCTGCGAAAGCACAACGAATCCATTGGGTATAGAAGCTGCAACACCAAAACTCAGCTGGCAGCTGCAATCGAAGCAGCAAAATGTATTGCAGACTGCTTACCGTATTCTTGTTGCCGATGATGAAGCATTGCTCAAAAAGAATATCGGCAATGTGTGGGATTCGAAGCACATCAAATCTACAGCTTCCATACAAGTCGCTTATGCAGGCAAAGCCTTGCAAGCAGCAAAAAAATATTACTGGAAAGTACAGGTATGGGATAACAAAGGAAATGTATCAGCATGGAGCAGTATTCAACAATGGCAAATGGGTTTATTGCAGCTGAAAGATTGGAGTAATGCCAAATGGATCGCTTACGAAAATCTGCCCGACAGTTTAAAGATTATTCCTGCAGCACATGGCAACGGAAAGAAAGAGTGGGGTAAACGACTGAATGTGTTACCGCTGTTTCGCAAAACATTCAGCGTAACAAAAAAGATCAAACTGGCAACTGCTTTCATTTGTGGATTGGGTCAGTTTGAAATGAGCATCAACGGAAAAAAAGTGGGCGATCATTTTTTAGATCCGGGCTGGACGAAATACAGTAAGCAGGCGCAGTATGTAAGCTTTGATGTAACTACACATTTCAACACTGGCACCAATGCAATTGGCGTGATGTTAGGCAATGGTTTTTATTATATTCCCGGCGAACGTTACCGGAAGATGACCGGTGCTTATGGTTATCCAAAGATGATTGCAAAGATTTTGGTGGAGTACGCTGATGGAACTTCATCAACCATCATCAGCGACGAAAGCTGGAGAACTTCTTCTTCGCCCATTACTTATTCAAGTTTGTATGGCGGAGAAAATTATGATGCAACATTAGAGCAGCAAGGATGGAATGAACCTGTGTTTGATGACAGGAATTGGAAGAAAGTGGCGATAGCTGAGCCGCATGTATTGGTTTCACAAACGGCCGAACCCGTAAAAGTGATGCAGGAATTTAAACCCATCACCAGTAAAGAAATTAATAGGAATCTGTGGATGTACGATATGGGACAAAACATGTCGGGCATACCACAAGTGATGGTAAAAGGAAAGCGTGGCGATACGGTGCGCATTACACCGGCTGAATTGCTGAAAGAAGATGGAACAGCTAATCAAAAAGCAACCGGCAGTGCAAGTTATTATCAATACATTTTAAAAGGCAATGGCGAGGAAACATGGCATCCACGTTTTACTTACTATGGATTCAGGTATGTGCAGGTTGATCTGTTGCCGAGAGAAGTAACACAGCCAATAAAAATTGTTGCAGTAACGGCCTTGCACACCCGCAACAGTGCTGCAAGTGCAGGTTCGTTCAGTTGCTCCAACGAGTTATTCAATCAAACAAACAGTCTCATCAAATGGGCCATCAACAGCAACATGCAGAGTGTATTTACCGATTGTCCGCACCGTGAACGTTTGGGTTGGCAGGAGCAATTGCACCTGATGGGTACAGCATTGCAATTCAATTACGATATTCATACGCTGGCAAAAAAGATCACTGCCGATATACGTGCAGAACAAAATGGAAATGGTCTTGTGCCTTCTACAATTCCTGAATACACCGAAATGCATTTTGCTGATGGTTATTTCCGTGATTCACCGGAGTGGGGCAGCAATGCTATTCTGCAACCTTGGAATTTATATCAATGGTATGGCGATAAAGATGAGTTGAGTAAGAATTATACAACCATGCAACGCTACATGAATTACCTGCGCAGTAAAGACAGCAGCTATTTGCTGATGTATGGATTGAGCGATTGGTATGATCTTGGTCCGGAACGTCCGGGTTTTAGCCAGCTTACGCCAATGGGATTAACGGCAACAGCTTACTACTATCATGATCTTGTTGTGATGAATAAAATAGCAACATTACTTGGTAAGAAAAAGGATGCGATGATGTATGAAGCATGGGCAGACACTGTAAAGATGGCTTTCAACAAGATGTATTTCCATCCCGAAACAAAACAATACGGC
>NZ_CAMLGT010000319.1 GCF_946479605.1 uncultured Lacibacter sp. | reverse complement strand
TTTATCTTTATCGTTCTAAATTTTTGAATTATGGCAATATTAAAGTCAGGTAATCCAACACTTAGTGAAAAACAATTCAGCCAGGGAAGCACCGTGTTCAGCGGAGAAACAATGACCGTTCGTGGCGCCATGAACAAATTTGGTTTCCTGATGCTGATGGTGATGGCAGGTGCAGCTTTTGCATGGCAATGGTTTAACGGTGGTAAAAACGTTTTCCCGTTAATGATCGGCGGCGCTTTGGGCGGATTGGTAATTGCCCTCGTCATCACATTTAAAAAACAATGGAGCCCTTTCCTTGCTCCGGCCTACGCTATTGTAGAAGGTTTGTTTATTGGCGGCATTTCGGCTTACTTCAATTATATTTTCCAGGAAAAATACCCGGGTATTGTTACACATGCTGTGTTGCTTACGTTTGCTGTGGCTGCAAGCATGTACCTCCTGTTCACATTACGCATTATTAAAGTAACTGAACGTTTACGCTCCATCATTTTTGTTGCAACAGCAAGCATTGCTGTTTTCTATTTGCTTTCATGGGTGCTTGGTTTCTTTGGTATTCACTTTTCATTCCTTTCGGCCAACAATGGTTCCATGTTCAGCATTATTTTTTCATTGGCAGTAATTGGTATTGCAGCGTTTAACCTGTTGCTTGATTTTGACATGATTGAAAAAGGAAGTGAAATGGGTGCGCCAAAGTACATGGAATGGTACGGTGCATTTGGGTTACTGGTAACACTGGTATGGCTGTATCTTGAAATACTTCGCCTGCTGGCTAAACTCAGCGACAGGAAGTAATTACCCTTCTTATCGTATTATACAGATCCCTGCGCTTATGCGTGGGGATTTTTTATTACCGGTATCCATTTCAATGCTGTAGAAAAGTTTTTCCTATCTTCCTTTTCCTAAATCAACTGACGTATGTCTGAACAAAAATTTCAACCCTTTGTTCCCGATGACAGCAAGATGCCCGAATTCACCATTAAAAGTGTATTGGTGGGCGCTGCATTCGGGATCATCTTTGGTGCATCAACAGTATATCTTGCATTAAAGGCAGGTTTAACAGTTAGTGCTTCTATTCCTATTGCGGTTATTGCCATTACATTGGGAAGATGGGCACTGAAGACCACCATTCTTGAAAACAACATCATTCAAACAACAGGCAGTGCAGGTGAAAGTATTGCAGCTGGTGTAGTATTTACATTGCCTGGCTTTTTATTCCTTAGTGAAAAAGACAGCTCACAATTCTTCAACTACTTTACCATTCTTACACTCGCCATTTTTGGTGGAATACTTGGTACATTAATGATGATACCACTGCGACGATCGTTAATTGTAAAAGAACACGGTACACTTCCCTACCCCGAAGGAACAGCCTGCGCCAGTGTTTTAAAGGCAGGTGAACGAGGCGGCTCCTTTGCCAAAACTGCTTTCATGGGGTTGGGCTTTGCATTTGCGTATGCCATTCTTCAAAAGATCTTTCACGTAATTGCTGAAACACCTTTCTGGATGACAAAACAGGTGAACAAATTTTTTCCTTCAGCAAAAGTTAGTGGAGAAATTACACCCGAATATCTTGGTGTTGGCTATATTATTGGACCAAAGATCAGTGGCGTGCTTGTTGCCGGTGGTGTTATTGCATGGTTTGCATTTACTCCATTACTTGCTTCACTTGTACCTCCTGACACTATTGCTGAACAATTAGTAAAACTTGGTTATCTCGGCGGGCTTGATGTAAAAGGTGGCCCCGGTGGCTGGGATCCTGTTACACATACATTCTCCGATTACTCAACAGCCATTTATCGTGCATATATCCGCCAGATTGGTGCAGGTGCTGTAGCTGCAGGTGGTTTTATTACATTGATTAAAACTATTCCAACCATCATCTCTTCATTTAAAAGCAGTCTTGGTTCAATTAAAAATCAAGGCGAGGGTGCAGCAGCGGTTCGTCGTACAGAAAGAGATCTTAACATCAAGATCGTTGGCATTGGCAGTCTTGTGCTTATTTTATTGATGGCTGTTTTGCCACAGGTTCCCGGTGATAATATCGGCAGTAAATTATTACTTGGTTTACTTGTTGTGATCTTCGGTGCATTTTTCGTTACTGTATCATCACGCATAGTTGGATTGATCGGCTCCAGCAACAACCCCATCAGTGGTATGACCATTGCCACACTTATGGGCACCTGTTTGATCTTTATTGCTGTTGGCTGGACGGGTAAAGTGTTTGAACCAATGGCACTTGTTGTGGGCGGTATGATCTGTATTGCAGCAGCGAATGCGGGTGCAACTTCGCAGGATCTGAAGACCGGCTATATTGTTGGTGCCACACCCAAAAATCAACAGCTGGCATTGTTCATTGGCGCTATTGTTTCATCCATCGCCATTGGTGCAACTATTAAAGTGCTTGATACGCCAACAGCTGAAATGGCAGCACAAGGCATTACGCATGCAATTGGTACTGATAAATATCCTGCTCCGCAGGGCACCTTAATGGCAACGCTCATCAAAGGAATTTTATCTTTCAATCTCGATTGGCAATTTGTTCTTGTGGGTGTGTTCATTGCTATCACAATGGAATTATGTGGAATTAAATCGTTGAGCTTTGCAGTTGGTCTGTATTTACCATTATCAACAACGTTACCCATTTTTATTGGTGGTGCTATCCGTGGCCTTGTTGATATGAAGAAAAAGAAATCAGGAGAAGAGCTCAGTGCCGAAGAAGAAGATCTTGGTAAAGGCAACCTGTTTGCTACCGGTCTTGTGGCCGGAGGTGCATTGGCTGGTGTATTGGTAGCTATTCTTTCGGTTGACGATGGCATTGCAAAAGGATTGGGCAAAGTAAATGCTGAACATGGTTTAGTAAGCTGGGCCGGTGAAAACGGTTACTATCTCTTAGGAGCTATCTTCTTTGCCATTATGGGCTTTGTGCTGTACCGCATCGGTATTCAAAAAACCGAAAAGATAAAAGAGTAACAATATTTATGACCCCTTCACAAAAAATAAAAGCCTCCAAACGGAGGCTTTATTTTTCTAAAACTACAACTATGCGAACGGGTTAGTAAGTAAGTGGTTTGATGTTTAGATCAACCCAAAGAACGATGCGGCTGCTTTTGCAGGGCGAAGGATAAAGAGTTCCTGCGCACTTCTTTCAGCGATCTGTTCATATAATTCAGTGTATTTGCTTGTAATGTTGTTAATGCTGTATTTGTAACGCATCTTCCAGCCGTTGTTCACCAACTGATCACGGTATTCTTCGTTTTCAATTACCTTCAAAATACCACGGCGGATATCCAGCACATTGTAAGGATTTACTTTACAGGCAGCGTCGTCTGAAATTTCATCCATAGGCGAAATGCGGCTGGTTACCAGCGGGCGGCCAACAGCGCATGCTTCAAGAATTGGCAAACCGAAACCTTCATAAGTTGAAGCAAACACAACCATATCACACAATTCATACTGTTGTTTCAGTTCATCAAATGAAAGATTGGTATGCGTTTTAAAATCAACCTTATTTTCCTGTAGTACAAGCTGCGTTTCCACATCAAGGCTGCCAATAATATGCAGTTCACAATTCAACCCCTTCAATGCTTTTGCAAGGTTCTGAATATTTTTATTCTCCTTAGTACCTATCTGAAGAATGCGGGGCTTCTTTGCGTTGAAATCTTTGGGAGAAAATTCAAAACGTGGATCAAAAAAGTTAGGCACCACCTTCACTTTATCTGCATTTACACCGGTAAGGTTGATCAGTTCACGTTTTGTTTTTTCGCTGATCACCGTAATGGTGTTTGCAC
>NZ_CAMLGT010000318.1 GCF_946479605.1 uncultured Lacibacter sp. | reverse complement strand
ATCAGCGATAAATAGTTCTTTACTGTACTCATGTTGTTCAATCCAGATTATGGGTTCAAGATACCTTTTCTTGCCATTTCCCACAGCACCACACCGGCTGCCACACTAATATTCAGCGAATGTTTACTTCCAAACTGTGGTATTTCAATACAGCCTTCGCATTGCAACAAAGTCGCCTGCTCCACACCTTCGGCTTCGTTGCCAAAGATGAGGGCAATTTTTTCTTCGGGGGCTTTTTCAAAATCCTGCAGCATGATGCTTGCTTCCACCTGTTCAATGCCAAACAGTTTGTAGCCGTTGGCTTTCAGTTCTGCAATCGCTTCGTCAGTAGTCGCAAAATATTTCCAGGCCACCGTTTCCGTTGCACCCAATGCTGTTTTATGAATATCACGGTGAGGAGGTTGTGGGGTGTAACCAATGAGGTAAATGGCTTCCACCAAAAAAGCATCGGCCGTGCGGAACACACTACCAACATTCTGCATGCTGCGGATGTTTTCCAGCACCACAATCACCCTGTTTTTCTCCGCTTCTTTAAATTCATCCACCGTTTTGCGGTTCAGTTCATCCATGCCCAGTTTTCGCATGGCGCAAAGGTAATGGCGAACGGGCAATGGTCAATTGGCAATAAGCAACAGGCAAAAAATCTGAAATCGTATATCTAAAATCCGAAATCAACAGGCATGCGTCGGGCGTAGTGTACCTCTTATTTCGTACCTCGTACTTCTTACCCAATACCTTTTACTTCGTACTTCTCTACCCTTTCTCCCCTTAAAAGCTTACCTTTGCCGCTTATTATAACAGAAAATTAAGAATGAACACATTTGAAGCGCTTGGACTGGATGAAAGATTGATGAAAGCGATTAGTGAACTCGGTTTTACAACTCCCACTCCTATACAGGAAAAAGCGATCCCCGTTCTGTTGAGCGGAACAAAGGATCTGATTGGCCTTGCCCAAACGGGTACAGGCAAAACAGCGGCATTTGGCTTACCCATGCTGCAATTATTGGATGAAAACAAAAAATATCCGCAGGCATTGGTGGTTTGTCCCACCCGTGAGCTTTGCCTGCAGATCGTAAAAGAGATCGAACTCTTTAAAAAACACATGAAGGGCATGAACGTGGTGGCCGTTTATGGCGGTACATCCATCGGTATGCAGATACGTGATATTAAACGTGGTGTGCAGATCATTGTAGCTACTCCCGGACGTTTAATTGACCTGATTGAACGCAAAGCCATCAACCTTGCAGAAATTGAGTACGTGGTACTTGATGAAGCAGATGAAATGCTGAACATGGGTTTCCAGGACGATATTGAATTTATTCTGCAGAACACCCCAAAGAAAGAAAGCACCTGGTTGTTTAGTGCTACCATGCCCCCTGAAATCCGTAAGGTGAGCCGCAAGTACATGAAAGAACCGGTGGAAGTAACGGTTGGCAAAATGAACACGGCCAACAAAAACATCGATCACCAGTACTTCGTGGTTGCATCGCAACACCGTTACGAAGCCTTGAAACGTTTGATCGATTTCAACCCCGGTATTTATGGCATCATCTTCACCCGTACAAAAATTGATGCACAGCAGATAGCCGAAAAATTAACACGTGAAGGTTACGACATTGATGCATTACACGGCGATCTTACGCAACAACAGCGTGATACAGTAATGGGTCAGTTTCGTGATAAAACATTACAGCTGTTGATTGCAACGGATGTGGCAGCACGTGGTATTGATGTAAAAGATATTACTCATGTAATCAACTTTGAATTACCGGATGATATTGAAGTGTACACACACCGCAGTGGTCGTACAGGTCGTGCCGGCAAAACAGGTATTTGTATGAGTATTGTACACAGTCGTGAAGTTGGCAAGATCCGCCAAATTGAACGCATTGTACAATCACAATTTCACAAACTTGAAATTCCTACCGGTAAAGATGTTTGCCGTAAGCAGTTTTTCTCGTTCATGGACAAACTCATTGGAACTGATGTGAGCAATGAAGAATATGAAACGTATGTTCCCATGCTGCAGGAAAAATTTGCTGACATGAGTAAGGAAGATATTCTGAAGCGTATTGCAGCCATGGAGTTCGACCGTTTCCTGAAGTATTACGAAAACGCAGAAGACCTCAACATTCGTGAACGTGGCCGTGAGTTTGATAAATTTAAACGTGATGGTCGTGGTGGCGATAGAGACAGAAGCGCCCGTGGTACACGTGAACGCCAGCCCTACCGTGATACGCAAGGCCGTGATTTCAATGGCGGCGGTTCCGGCAACTATGCAAGATTGTTTGTTAATCTTGGTACCAAAGATGGTTTTTACAAAGCCAGTTTCCTGCAATTCATTTTAGACATGAGTGATCTGAAAAAAGAAGTACTCGGCAAAATTGATATGCGTGAAATGAACAGCTGGGTAGAAGTTGACAGCAAGGCTGCCAAGCAAATGATGAAAGCAATCGATGGCAAAAAGTTCAAGGGAAGAAATATCCGTATGAACGATGCCAACAGCAGATAAAAAAATTCTTCTGATCAGTAAAAGCTGTACCAAATGGTACAGCTTTTTTATTTCTACCGGGCACAATCAACGCTGCTAAAGCCACAAACTGTACAAGCATCAAAAGAAAAATGAGTTTGTGTATAGTGCGGTGATAAAAAAATATTTTCTCACAAAAAAACTTTTACAGCTATACTCAACACAGCGTTTTATTTTTTAGCATGTATTAACGAAGCTTAACCAGGTGATTATTTTTTCTGCTATTGATGCAATGCCTGCATCAGCTTTTTTATTCGTTTACTGAAACAAAAACATTACTCAAAACACAAGCAGTTTTCCTGCCTGCAAAAGACAACTCTGATTACGGATGTTGTAAATAAAATATCTTTATACTCATAAAAGATCAATCTACGAATCAACAGACAGGTGGCATAATTCTTGCCGATTACAGCCCGGTAAAAGCAGCCGATACCAGATAAAAACTTTGAAGCAAAGGGATTAATTCGTTTAACAAGAGAACCAAAGAACAATATCCAGATCAGAGAAGAACCATTTTCCTCCAGAACAGTAAAGACAAATTCCAACAAACATTTCAAAGCAGCACAATCAGGCAATGCAATGCATTTTCTGAATGGCGCATTACTGCATCATCTGCCAGGTATTAACTACAACTATACCAGATTGCGATCCTATGTCTATCACCAGGCAACCAATTTTTTTTATTTCGAAAACCAACAGTTGTTAAATGAACAAAATCAAATGGCCGCAAAACCTGGCCTGGTTAATTGCCGTATCCTTGTTATGGGCATCATGCAGTAAAGAAAAATCTGCACAAGTACCGGAAACTGAAATTGAACAATCCGTAGCCGCCGGTGTGGTAGATGATGATCCGGTTTTACAGGCAAAAGTTCCTTTGATTGTTTCATCTTCTTTTTTGAATGCCTCAGCAGAAATAAACAGTACTGTTTTAACCCTGTCGATGGTGCAGGCAAAAGGTGGCAAGCGTGATGCTGCTGCTCCTTCCATCAGCATTCTCTCTCCTGCCAACGCTGCCATTTTAAGTGGCACAATCAGCGTACAGGTAAGTGCAAGCGATAATGTGGGTGTAACATCTGTTGCATTAGCAGTTGATGGCATCAACATTACCAGCAGCAATACTGCGCCTTTTACAACAACATGGAATTCTGCCACAGTTGCTAACGGCACACACAACATAACTGTTACTGCAAGAGATGCAGCCGGTAACAGAAGCAGCAGCTCCATACAGGTTTCGGTAAGCAACGCAATTGTTTCTCCCGGTGATATTACTGCGCCTGTTGTTACTCTTCTTTCTCCTGCCAACGGATCGTCTTACAACACAGGTGCCAT
>NZ_CAMLGT010000317.1 GCF_946479605.1 uncultured Lacibacter sp. | reverse complement strand
AAGAAAGGTGAAGTGATTGCCATCATTGAAGACCAGCAATACATTCAGCTGCAACAGGATTATTTAACGGCAAAAGCAAGGATCAGCTCACTGGAAGCAGAATACCTGCGTCAAAAAGAACTGAACGAAAGCAAAGCCAGCAGCGATAAGGTTTTTCAGCAAGCCGAAGCAGAATTCAGAAGCCAGAAAATTCTCATCACAGCATTAAGCGAAAAATTAAAACTGGCCGGTATCAACATCTCCAATCTCAACGAAAACAACATCAACCGCAGTGTGCAATTACATTCGCCCATTGATGGCTACGTGTCGAAAGTAAATGTGAACATTGGCAAATATGTAGCACCAACCGAAGTGCTGTTTGAGCTCATCAACCCAACCGATATTCATCTTGCATTAACTGTGTTTGAAAAAGATGTCAACAAACTATTTATTGGTCAACAGCTGTTGGCTTACACCAACACTCAACCGGAAAAGAAACATGCAGCAGATATATTGTTAATCGGAAAAGACCTTTCGGCCGACCGCAGTACAGAAGTACATTGCCATTTTGATAACTACGATAAAACATTGATACCCGGCACATATATGAATGCTGACATTGAAGTAAAGAACAAAGCTGCCTGGGTGTTGCCGGAAGATGCAGTGGTAAGGTTTGAAAACAAAAATTATGTGTTCATCAAAAAAAATGACAACAGTTTTGAAATGCAGGAAGTGCAGACAGGTATTTCAGAATCCGGCTTTGTTGAAATACTGAACATTGAACAATTACATAATAAAGAGGTAGCAGGTAAAGGAGCCTATACCCTGCTCATGAGTTTAAAGAACAAAACAGAGGATTAATTTCTTATTGATCATCTTCAATCATGCTGTGTGACAATTGTCACACAGCATGATTGAAATATTTATTGTTGTACCTTTATAAAGATCTACACATACCTGGTACAATAAAATAACAGTCCATGCGTATTAAGGATTGAAACACTCTCCACCAATTTTCTATCTCTACTTCTGCTTAATGTCAATACCTGTAAAGTTTTTTTTTGCAGGCAATTGAGATACTATTTTTTTATTATTAACCGCACAGCACATGAAAAAAATAATGCGCTTGGGGAGTGCGATATGTATTGTTTGTATTTTTTTCTTTCACGCATGCAAACATCAAATTCCTGTAGCTCCTGATAATGGTAATCCCGGAGGTGTGTCTGGTATACCCGGCACCGTTGGTCGAGTCTGCAGCACTGACTCCGTTTATTTTGCCAATGATATTTATCCGCTCATCAGTTCCACATGTGCCATGGCAGGATGCCATGATGCTATCACTCATAAAGAAGGGATCGACCTTTCTACCTATAGCACTCTCAAAAATTATCTGGTTGCTGGCAATGCATCAGAAAGTAAGATCTATAAATCAATCATCAAAACCGGCAATGAGCGTATGCCCCCAGCTCCAATGCCCGCATGGACAACTGAGCAGGTAACCACACTCCGAACATGGATCAACCAGGGTGCAAGAAATAATGCCTGCGACAGATGCGATACAACTGATTATAAATTCAGCACCGCCATCAAACCTTTGTTGCAGAATAAATGCCAGGGTTGTCACAACCCTGCTTCATTGGGTGGAGGAATTGATTTGTCAACTTACAACAGTATCAAAGCAACAGCCATCAATGGCAAACTTTATGGTTCTGTCAACTGGTCGCCAGGGTATATACCAATGCCACAAAGTGGATTGAAAATACCCGACTGCGAAATCAAGCAGATTAAGAAATGGATCGATGCAGGTATGCTTAACAACTAATTAAAAATATGAATCGAATCATTATTTATGCTTTCATGGTTATCAGCAGCTCCTGTTATTACGATGCTGCAGATCTTTTATACCCCGGCAGTGCCGCCTGTGATACTACTGCAACATCGTATTCACAAAAAGTTGTACCGCTGCTGCAGCAACGTTGTTACAGCTGTCACTTGAATGTGGCAACAGGAGGCGGCGTTATGATGGGAAACTATACTGCAGATAAGACGCTTGCAACAAACGGTAAACTTTACGGAAGCATCAGCCATTCGTCTGGGTATTCTCCTATGCCAAAGGGTGCAGCAAAAATGACCAGCTGTCAAATTGCAGTTATCAAACAATGGATCGATGCAGGAACGCCTGCTAATTAAAAAATACAATATGAAAAAAAGAACGGTTTTCACGATCAGCCTGCTCCTTATCCTGATGCTTGGATCAATTGGCGCTTTCTATGCTTACAGGGAATATAACCGCAAAGCAAAAAACATTAACAAACTTAAAGCGGCATTTGAAATAACAACTGATGCATTGATACAGGAATTTACAGAAAATGAAATAACAGCTACTCAAAAATATGCAGGCAAAGTATTGCAGGTACAAGGAATACTAAAAACAATTGATGCAGATGATAACGGGAATTACACGGTTGTATTAGGCAATCCTGCTTTGCCTTCATCAGTAAGATGCAGTATTGATACTTTATTCACTCTTGAACCCAACAACCTTCTGATCAACACGCCCATAATAATGAAAGGTATCTGCACGGGTTTTAATGCAGATGAATTGGGGCTTGGTTCTGATGTATTGATGAACAGGTGCATCATTATAAAAAAAGAAACGATTTCACATTAAAACAATCATATGAAAAAGATAAGTTGTTTACTCGTTATTCTATTCCTTGCTGGCTTTGCCACAGCACAGGATAAATATTTTACTAAAACAGGTAAGGTTACATTTGATGCAACATCGCCCGGCTCACCCGAACAGATCGAAGCTGTTCATAAAAGCATCCTATGTGTGCTCGACACAAAAACAGGCAACATGCAATTTTCCGTTACCATGAAAGGTTTTGAATTTGAAAGAGCATTAATGCAGGAACTTTTCATTTAAAACTATATTGAAAGCGACCGGTTTCCTAAATCGGAATTTAAAGGAACGATCAGCAATAACAGCAGCGTTAATTACACTATTGATGGCGAATACACTATTTCAGTAAGAGGCAAATTAACCATACATGGAATTACAAAAGATGTTGAAACAAATGGAAGTATTGCAATAAAAAATGGAAAGATATCAGCTGCTTCCATTTTTACAATTTTGCTTGCAGATTATAAAATAAGCATTCCCGGCTTAGTTGCCGACAAAGTTTCGAAGACTGCAAAAATTGCCGTCAATTGCCTGCTTGATCCCTTACCGGTTAAATAAACAATTCATTCTTCAATCAACATGAAAAAGCAAACTTCTTTCAAAGCCTTTTTATTTTTCCTGTTGCTTTCTTTTGATGCTAAAGCACAGGAAACCGAAGACCTATTAAGTCTTGTTGATTCAGGAAGTACGGGTAAGACATTTATCAAATCTGCATTCAAATCAACAAAAGTCATCAATGGTCATTCTATGGAATTTCTTTCTCCCGGAACCATGGATTTTCGCATACTGCATCGCTTCGGGCAGCTCGATCAAGGCTATAAAAATTTTTTCGGCTTAGATCAGGCAAGTATGCGCATGGGATTTGATTTTGGGTTGTATCGTAACCTGATGATTGGTGTTGGCCGGAGTACTTACAAAAAAGAACTGGACGGTTACTTAAAATATGCACCCGTCATGCAATCATCGGGGCGCAGAAGTTTCCCGATGACGATTGCTGTTGCAGCAGGCATTACAATGAACACTTCTCCCTGGGCCGACCCGGCCATTAAGAATTATTTTTCCTCTCGTCTCGCCTATTATTACCAGGTAATACTTGGAAGAAAGTTCTCCGAACGATTTACACTTCAGCTAACACCAACAATGGTGCATACCAATCTTGTTACTTTACACACACAACCTAACGATGTGTTTAGATCGG
>NZ_CAMLGT010000316.1 GCF_946479605.1 uncultured Lacibacter sp. | reverse complement strand
TACCATCAGGGGCTGGTGGGAAGAGAATCGCACACAAACACAAAAATTCTATACACATGAACTGGGACAAACAGGCGAAGCGCCTTATTACTGCGAACCCTGGATTGTTACCAGCATCATCAAACAGCATTTGTATTCGCCTGCAATGTGGAGTATTTTTCAAATACAGGAATTGCTGGGCATGAATGCTGTGTTGCGTCGTGAAAATCCGAATGAAGAACGGATCAATGTGCCTGCAAATCCCAAACATTACTGGCGCTACCGCATGCACCTTTCATTTGAACAGTTGATGAAAGAAAAATTGTTCAATGAAGAACTGAAAGGATTGATTGATGCCAGCGGAAGAGGATAGAGGTTTATAGTTTGAGGTTTTGGTTGCCTGTTGCTTATTGTTTATTGTTTTTTTGGAATTTGGATTTTCATTCCTGAATCTTGCGCCTTATTAAATGTTTTCAAGCAGATGCCGTTAAAAGTACGCTATACAAAAACAGAATTACGGTTCCGTTATCCGTTTACTATTTCAAAAGGAACGAAAACGCATCAGCCAGCTTTAATGGTGGAGCTGGAATATCTTGGAAGAAAAGGTTATGGTGAAGCACCTGCGATTGCTTATTACAATATTCCGGTTGATAAGATGGCAGAAGACCTGGAACGGAAAAAAATGTTTGTAGAAAAGTTTGCGTACACCGATCCGGAGCGTTACTGGCATTACCTGCATCACCTGTTTCCACAAAATCATTTTCTTGTATGCGCATTGGATATTGCCAGCTGGGATATGTATGGTCAGCTACGCCAGGCACCATTATACAAACTATGGAATCTTGATTATAACAAAGCTCCTGTTTGCGATTACACCATTGGTATTGATACAGTAGAGAAAATGGTAGCAAAGATGCAGGAAAAGCCATGGCCCATTTATAAAATAAAAGTAGGTGTGCCTGGAGATATTGAAATGGTGGAAGCATTGCGTAAACATACCGATGCTGTTTTTCGTGTTGATGCCAATGCTGGCTGGACATTAGCGGAAGCGCAACAGAAAATACCTGTGCTGAAAGAACTTGGTGTGGAGTTGATAGAGCAGCCACTTGCAAAAGATGATTGGGAAGGAATGAAAGTGCTTTACAATGAATCGCCGCTTCCTTTAATTGCAGATGAGAGTTGTGTGTATGAACAGGATGTAGAGAAATGTAACGGCTATTATCACGGCATTAATATCAAACTCACAAAATGCAGCGGTATTACACCTGCACGCCGCATGATCGATAAAGCAAGAGAATTAAATATGAAGATCATGGTGGGTTGTATGAACGAGTCAACCATTGGTTCAGCTGCCATTGCTCATCTTGCTCCGTTGGTAGATTATGTTGATATGGATGGCCCGTTGTTGCTGGCAGAAGATGTTGCTAAAGGAATTACTTACGATTACGGAAAGGTAGGAGTGAGTGATAGGGCAGGATTGGGAATAGAAACAACTCTCTTTACATAAAAATAAAAGCCGGGATTATTCCGGCTTTTGTTTTTGCTATTCTTTTTTTAGTGATCGCTTTCCCAAACCAGTGCACTTGCTCCAAGAATGGCAGCGTCTGCTTCTTTCAGATCGCTGAAGATCACTTTTACTTTGTTCTTGAAGATCGGCAACAGGTTTGCTTCCATTGCCTGTACAGTTGGCTTCAGGATCAGATCGCCAGCTTTGGTTAAACCTCCAAACAACACTATGGCTTCAGGCGATGAAAACATCACAAAGTTTGCCAATGCTTCACCTAAAACTTCGCCGGTAAATTCAAATATCTTGTTCGCAATAACATCTCCCTGTATAGCACAATTGTAAACGGTTTCGCTCGTAAGATCATCAATGGAGTAATTGCGTAACAGGCTTGCTGTGTCGGGTTCCTTGGTTAAAAATTCAATGGCAGTTTCCCTTACACCCGTTGCCGAAGCATAAGATTCTAATGAACCACGCATGCCGGTTCCTTTGTGCAAACGTCCGCCGGGTTTTACAATTACGTGGCCCAGTTCACCGGCAAAGCCATCATGACCAACTACAATTTTTCCGTCAATAACAATACCGCTGCCCACACCGGTGCCAAGTGTAATGGTAATGAAATGTTTTAATCCTTTTGCCACACCATACATCATTTCGCCCATAGCTGCAGCATTGGCATCGTTGGTGAGTTTGGTTGGTAATTCAAATTTCTTTTCAATCAGCTCGGCCATTGGAATGATGCCTTTCCATTTCAGGTTAGGTGCATATTCAATGGTGCCGGTGTAATAGTTGCCGTTAGGTGCACCTACACCAATGCCTTTAAATTTTTCGTTACCACCATGTGAAACGATCAGCTTCGAAAGGTTTACATACAACTCGGAAATAAAATCTTCAGCATTCTCATGTGTGTCAGTACGCATGCGGCCTTGTTCAAGGATGTTTCCTTTACGGTCAACAATACCAAATTTGGTATTAGTGCCGCCAATGTCGATACCCACTGCATAGTCTTTCGTCATAATTGGTCTGTATTTATAAATAGATCTGTAATCGCTTAATTAGTGACCACCGCCACCTTCCAGTTTATCGTAATCAATACCCTGTGCTTTAAGAATGGATTTTGCTTTGATGGCATAAAATGCCAGGTAAGCAAAGCATGCCACGCCCACAAGATACGACCATTGAATACCGAGTATCTTATCGTCGGCTACCACACCTTGTAATAAACTGATGATGCCACCACCCATGATCATCATGATCAGGAAGCTGGCACCTTCATTTGTATGTTTACCAAGCCCGGCAATGGCCAATGTGAAAATACAGGGCCACAAGGTACTGCAGAATAAACCAACACTGATAAATGCATATACACTTGTCATTCCATCAGCCAACATACCAATAAAGAGTGCAGCAATACCCATCAGCGAATAGATGAGCAGCAATCTTGCAGGGCTTCCTTTACTCATCATATCGCCAATGATCATAAATACGATCACTACAGCGTAAATGTAGAAGTGCGAAAGATCATGTTGTGCAATGGCATTTACCAGCAGAAATACACCAAAGGCAATGTACGGCATCAGGAAACGCAGTATTTGTGCTGCACTTTTGCTTACGCCAAATGCACCTGTTGCAGAAGTCCAGCGACCGATCATTAAGCTGGCCCAGAACAACGAAACATACGGAGCTATTTGTTCGGTAGGCGTGTTCAGGTGCTGCTTCATAAACTCAGGAAGATTAGAAGCTGTAGATACTTCTACACCCACATAAACAAAAATGCCAATCATACCCAATACAAGCTGAGGATATTGCAATACACTTTTTTTATGTGCAACTTTTGTTGTGTCTTCAGCTTCTGAAGATGCAACAGCATCCAGGTCAATTTTGTTTGGAACAGAAGAGAACTTGAAGATAAGTGCTGCTACTAAAAAAGCCGCACCAAGAATCAAGTAAGGTGTTTTAATACTTTCAATACTTGCATTGCTGCTGCCGCTGGCAATAGAACCAAAAATGGCAAAACTTACAATTAACGGCCCAATGGTTGTTCCAAAGTTATTGATACCGCCGGCAAGGCTTAATCGTTGCGATCCTGTTTTAGGATCGCCCATAACAATAGCAAGAGGATTGGCAGCTGTTTGCTGCAAAGAGAAACCAAGGCCTACAATGAACAGACCAGTGATCATTAAATTGAATGATGCATTTTCTGCAGCAGGATAGAACAGTAAAGTTCCCAATGCAGAAATGATCAGGCCTAATGAAATGCCGTTTTTGTAACCGATCTTATTCAGTACATCACCACCTACCGCTTTTGAAATTAAAAAGTAAATGATTGAGCCCACTGTGTAGGCTACATAAAATGCAAATGATACCATTTGCGACTGCCATT
>NZ_CAMLGT010000315.1 GCF_946479605.1 uncultured Lacibacter sp. | reverse complement strand
CAAATTGCGACTACAAAAAATCATTACTCAAAACTCCACTTCTCTCAAATCTTCCGTATCTCTTGCAACAGGCACACCGTTCGGGTCTAAGATCATGGCTTCCTGTATGGGTGTTTCGCCCAACCGGTCGCCGCTTGCAATCAGCTTGTAGCCGTTTTCATATTCGGTATAGTAACCGCAGGGAAAAGCAGAATAACCATTCGGTAATTGCACCCGTTTCTGCTGCTGAAATCCCCAGCCAATTACTTTCTGATGGAGAATAAATGTATTGAACGCTTCATTAAATGTCATACAAACAGAGATCATTAGTTCGTGAACAAAAGGGCTGTAATTCAGATCTCAATATAAAATTAATTTGCCAACTACTCTATCAATCGTAATATTGCGATGAAATGGGAGCAACCAAAACTGAGATTTTTACGGCAAAGCAAAACAAACTGGCAGCCACACTTAAAGCACTGGCGCACCCTGCACGTATTGCCATACTGCAGCATCTGCTGGCAGCGGAACATTGCATCTGTGGCAACCTGGTGGAAGAACTGGGACTTGCACAGGCCACGATTTCGCAGCACCTGAAAGAGTTAAAACAGATCGGCATCATTAAAGGCTGTACAGAGGGTACCAGTGTAAGCTATTGTATCAATGAAAAGGAATGGAAAAAGGTGGAAGCACTGGTAACAGGTTTCTTTCACAGCCTTCCTGCAGCTAAAGAAAACAATTGCTGTTAACAGTCAACTTTATTCATCCAAAAAACAGTACCATGTTTCAACCAATAAAAGAACGTTGTGCAGCACTTGCAAACAACTTCAAAGAAATTCCTGCAGCACGTAAACAATTGCTGGAAAAAATTGCAGACTATATCAAACCGAAACATGCTGCCAATGAAGCAATCAATCTCATTTATGTTTGTACCCACAACTCACGCCGCAGTCATTTAGGCCAGGTATGGGCAGCAGTAGCCGCAGCGTACTATGGCGTAAACAATGTACATACATTTTCAGGAGGCACCGAAGCAACTGCTTTTAATCCGAATGCCATCAACGCATTAACAGCAGCAGGTTTTACAATTCAGAAAACAGACGAAAGCAATAACCCTGTGTACAACGTATTTTTTGCTGAAGACAAGTTCAGCACCTGTTTTTCAAAAGTTTATAACCACAAAGCGAATCCTGTAACAAATTTTGCAGCGGTAATGACCTGTTCGGATGCTGATGAGAATTGTCCGTTCATTCCCGGTTGTGATCTGCGCATCGGAACAACTTACAACGATCCGAAAGCATTCGATAATACGATTCTGCAAAACGAAAAATATACCGAACGCAGTAATCAAATCGCTATGGAATGCCTGTATGTATTTTCAAAAGTGGTAAACAACTAACATCTTATGAGCGTAAACAACTGTGCACCTGCACACGAACGAAAGCAGTTAAGTTTCTTAGACAGGTATCTAACCCTGTGGATCTTTTTAGCGATGGCATTGGGCGTAGCGATCGGCTATTTCTTTCCTTCCTCTTCTACGTTCATTCATTCGTTTTCATCGGGCACAACCAATATTCCGCTGGCGATCGGTTTGATCCTGATGATGTATCCGCCTTTCACCAAAGTGAAATACGACAAACTGAAAGAAGTGTTTAAGAATACAAAAGTGCTGAGTGTGTCGTTGCTGCTTAACTGGATCATTGGTCCTGTACTGATGTTTATACTGGCCATTGTTTTTTTGCACGACTATCCCGAATACATGACCGGGCTTATTTTGATTGGTCTTGCACGTTGTATTGCCATGGTGATTGTTTGGAATGAGTTAGCCGAAGGCAGCCGTGAATATGCAGCCGGACTTGTAGCACTCAACAGTATTTTCCAGGTACTGATGTTCAGTATTTATGCATACGTATTCATTACGGTGTTGCCGCCGCTGTTTGGTTTCAGTGGTTCTGTAGTAAACATTACCATTGGCGAAATTGCACAGACCGTTGCCATTTATTTGGGCATTCCCTTCGTTGCAGGTTTTCTTACCCGTTACTTTTTGTTGAAACTGAAAGGTGAAGAATGGTATCAAACCAAATTCATTCCTTTTGTTTCGCCGATCACTTTAATTGCCTTGCTGTTTACAATTGTAGTGATGTTCAGTTTAAAAGGCGAACTGATTGTACAGATTCCATTTGATGTGTTGCGTATTGCTGTACCGTTGGTGATTTACTTCGCCATTATGTTTCTGGTAAGTTTTTTCATTGGCAAAAAAATGGGAGCTGATTATTCCACCAATGCATCCATTGCCTTTACTGCAGCCGGTAATAATTTTGAATTAGCGATTGCCGTTGCCATTGCCGTGTTTGGTATTAACAGCGGACAGGCTTTTGCCGGTGTAATTGGTCCGTTGGTAGAAGTACCTGCATTGATTGCGCTGGTGAATGTTGCGTTCTGGTTGCGTGATAAATATTATTCTAAATCGAAAGTTGCTTCCTCGTAAATGAAGATCGCTTTATTCTCTGATGTGCATGCAAACCTTCCGGCAATGGAAGCCTGCTTCAAAAGCATAGATGAACAAAAGCCTGATGCAATCTATTGCCTTGGTGATCTTATTGGTTACAATGTGTGGCCAAACGAAGTAATCGGGCTGATACGGGCGAGAAACATTGCAACACTTGCAGGTAACCATGATCTGAAATTACCACTGCCCGGCAGCGAACAGGAATTGCAGTTTGATGCAGATAGTAAAAACTATGCATATGCACTTGTTGGAAGAGAGGAACGTAATTACCTGCTTTCTCTTCCGGCTCATATCCGTTTAGCATTTGAATTGAATGGAGAAAAAATAAATGTGCTGTTTGTACATGGCAGTCCACGTTCGGTAAACGAATACCTGCTGGAAGAAATGGAAGAAGAGTTTTTATCTGTTATTATGCAGGAAGCTGATGCAGACATTCTGTGCTTTGGTCATTCGCATAAACCTTATCACCGTGTTCTCCAAAGCAACGTCAACGGACAAACCAAGTATCGTCATGCTATCAACATCGGTTCGGTTGGCAAACCAAAAGATAATAATCCGAATGGCTGTTATGTATTGCTGCATTTAACAGCTGTAAGCAGTTGTACGGTAAAAGAAAGTATACATGTTGAGTTTGTACGCTTTGCGTATGATATTGAAAAAGCTGCAACGGCTATTGAAGCAAGTCCGTTGCCTGCAGTACTTGCAGATATGTTGCGCAAAGGATATTAATGATTGAGAACAGACCAAACTCCTGCTGCAATTAATGCACCGATGACCGGACCAACAACCGGCACCCAGCTGTAGCTCCAGTCGCTGTTGCGTTTGTTTTTAATGGGCAAAATAAAATGTATGATGCGTGGACCAAGATCACGTGCAGGATTTATAGCATAACCGGTTGGTCCGCCTAAACTCAAACCAATACCCAACACCAGTAATGCAACAGGCAATGCATCCAATGCTCCTAAACTGTTTTGCGGCGCAACAATAAACAACACGCCCAGCATCAACACAAATGTGCCGATGATTTCTGTTGCAAGATTGGCAACGGTATTTCTGATGGCGGGTGCAGTACAAAAGATGGCCATCATTGCATCAGCATCATTCACTTCATCAAAATGTTTTTTGTAAGCAAGCCACATCAGGAAAGAGCCGGTCATTGCACCAAGTAATTGCGCCAGGATATACGAAGGCGCCAACGCCCATTCAAACTTACCAATGGCCGCCAATGCAATACTGATAGCGGGGTTGAGATGTGCACCACTTACCGATGCACTGCTGTACACACCTACAAATACAGCTATCGCCCAACCGAATGTAATAACGATCCATCCACCGTTTTGTCCTTTGGATTTTGCCAGCAATACATTGGCAACAACACCATT
>NZ_CAMLGT010000314.1 GCF_946479605.1 uncultured Lacibacter sp. | reverse complement strand
GAAGTGTATAAAATGGCGGAGAGGGTGTATTGGCCGGGGGAATAACGAATTCTTCTATCATCTGAAAAATTGAGGACAGTCAAATCCTCAGAGCTAACATTCATTAAACAGCCCAACGGATTAACAACAATTTAATGAAACGAATTACATTTTCACTTTTACTCATTCTTCTTTATAGTTGTGAAGACCGCTCGACAAATTCAGGCGCTGAAAATTCCAAGGCTAATCCAGCGACTCCTAATATTGATTATGTCGTGATAAATTATTTTGCTCATGACACTACACTATTTACAGAAGGCTTTCTGTTTCACAATGGACAATTATTTGAAAGCACGGGTTCACCCAAAGAATTATCACAAACAAAATCCGTTATCGGTATAACAGACTTAGCCACCGGAAAATTTGATGTAAAAATTGAAATTGATAAAAGTAAATATTTTGGGGAAGGTATAGTGTTCTTTAAAAACAAATTATATCAACTAACTTATAAAAATCAAATTGGGTTTATTTACGACGGAAAGACTTTTAAAAAAACTGGAGAATTCAACTATTCAAATACTGAAGGCTGGGGTATGACAACAGATGGAACAAGTTTAATAATGAGTGATGGTACGAATAAGCTTACTTACCTAGACCCCGAAAAATTAACACCATTGAAAACATTGGAAATAACGGAACAAGGCTATCCAATTGACAAACTCAATGAACTTGAATTTATAAAAGGGTTTCTTTATGCGAACATTTGGACAACTAATTTGATCGTAAAAATTGATCCTGCGAGTGGACATGTGGTTGGTAAAATGGATATGAGTTCGCTGGCAAACGAAGCAATCACAAAGAATCCAAATGCTGATGTATTAAATGGAATAGCATACGACTCAACAACTGATAAAGTATATATAACTGGAAAACTATGGCCAACTATTTATCAAATTCAGTTTTCGCATTAGTAATTTTTGTCTTTGCGGTGTAAGCTCCCCAAAGTTCTCTAAAGGAAAGTATCATAGCATATTGTAACTGTATAGTACGCCTGTCCAAATATAACCAGATACGTTACACAAACCCAACAGATTCCTCCTTCGTCGGAAAGACAACACTTTTGAGCTTTGTACAATTGCACATCACTTTTACTAAGCCCAACCATCCTGTCATCCTGAGGCACGAAGGATCTGTTCAACAAGAAAAATCAACAGAAGCTACTCTGCAAATCAATTCTTACTGCTATCCTTCTTCGGTACAATTTTATAATCAGCATCAGTAATACCTTTTACACCTCTACCCTTCTTGGTACTATCAGCTGCATTATTTTTTTGCGGCGTAACAACCGGCGGTGTAAATACGGGTGCGGCATTTGTTTTAACAGCAGCCGTATCGGGTTGTAACAACACAGGCCCCGTTACAGGAGCAGTTGCATTGCTGTCAACAGGCAATACAGTGGATGCGTTTGTTGGAGCAGATGTATTATTCTGCTGCGTTTGTGTATTGGTTGTACCCGGCGAGTTATTCCGTACAGGATTATCGTTGTTGTTGGGTGTTGTTACTGGTGCAGTAATGGTTGGTTGATCGTTGGATGTAATTGTTTGTTTACGGTTGTTGAAGAAATAAATGAGTACAATGGCAACAGCAGCAATGATGAATCCACGGTTGAGCCATTTACCGGGGCCACTGGTTGGTGCAGGCGGATTTGTTGGACCATCATCTGTCGGCAGATCCATATCGAGCTGTGCTTCGATACGTGCCCAGATAGCATCCACCATATCGGGTGCCGTCAGCTGCTCCAGCTTTTCGGTAATGGTTAATTCGTATGTTGCTTTTTGATTCATCCGCTATGTTGTGCGACTGAGTTGTTGTTGTAATGTTTTCCGGGCTTCGCTGAGGTGCCATTTGGATGTACCCTCGCTGATGTTGAGTTTCTCTGCTATCTCCCGGTGTGTATAGCCTTCTACTGCATACAATACAAACACGGCATGTGTGGCGGGTGGTAACTGGTGAATGAGTTTCATTATTTCATCGGCACCCATCCGTTCCAACACTGTATTACTGATCTGCGGTTCTTCCACTGTTTCCAGTTCCATGTCTTTACTGAAACGTTCTCTTGCTTTCAGATGATCGAGCCCTTCGTTCATCACAATCCGTTTGATCCATGTTTGCAAAGCACCTTTGCTTTTATCGAACGTGTGCATGCTTTTAAAAATCTTCACAAACGCATGACTCATAATATCAGCAGCATCGGCTTCATCACGGGAGTAACGCAGGGCAATGGTCATGGCATAGTTATAGAACTGCCGGTACAACTGTTCCTGTGCCCTGCGGTTATTGCGTTTGCAATCTTCCACCAACTGATCAATATCGAGAGCTTCTGCAATCACTTACTTCCTGCAATACTGATTATCTCTTTTTAATTTACTATCCACTAACTACTACCGGCTATCGGCTAACTACATTATGTCTTTCTCCTTCTCTACATCCTGCATCCGTTTCAGCAAAATAGCCGATGAAATCGATGACAGAATAATTTTATCTCTTGCATCCAAATTATTCGCAAACCAGATGCTGTTATCTAAAATATCAATGATGGCGACTACGCCATCATCCCAACGCAATTCGTAACCGGTAAGCATGGCTCCGCCCAATACTTTTGTTTCTTTTCCGCTTTTTGTGGTGAGTTTCTCCAGTCGCAACGGCCTGATGGTAATGTTTTCCTTTCCATTGGTAGCATAACCTTCTTCTTCTACATACGGACGATCGAACAAACGGCGGGCAGTATCTTTCTTTGCATCATATTTATTCATCAACACTACCGACCATGGATCGTTTTCTTTCGCCATCAACGGAAGTATCGCAGCAGTAAATGCATATTCATATCGTTGCGTTGCATTCACCTGTCCGAGAAAAGGATTGTTGCTTTTGTACACGAGTTGATTTTCGCTGAACTTTTCAGTTGCAAAAACTTCCGCCATTAAATTGCCATCCTGGATTGTGTATTGAAATTTATTGCGTTGTTTGAGGTTGCGTACATCGGTATCAATATTAAACACACGCAGCAACATGGTTTGCGGATCGAGACTGAATTTTGTGTATTGAAATGAGCTGCTGAAATCCCAACCCCGCTTTACAGCAGAGGTAGAAAATTCACCAAAGCTCAACCGCTGATTGATCATCCAGCCATTCAATCCTTTCACTTTCATGCGGGTTGCCTGCGAGCTGAAACTCGCAGGAACCGATACTTTGGCTGCTGTGCAGGAAACCAAAAACAGCAGCGCTATGAATGATAATTTATGTAACATGGTTTTACGTCTTTATGAATGTAATAAAAATCTGTGTTTTTTTCAGTAGTTGAAAATAGTCTTTGTTGTAAACAAATGCTCTCCGGTGATATACGATTTGTAACGGCGGATCAACTCGATGGGATAACCTTCGCTATCGTATTTGTATTCGAAACTGTATGCAACATTTACAGGATAGTTACCATAATACGTACGTGCCTGCCAGTTGAGATTGTTTTTAGAGCTGCGGCTTAAAAACAGATCGGGCCAGTTCATGTGTACATAAGGGTTGATGTTATTATCGTGCTGGTAACTTCCTGTTTCGTAAAAACTATTGCTGTGGCGACTGTTATCGGAAAACAGGTTGCCGTGTCTCCAGCGTTGATAATAGTTCATGGTAAGTGAAGTGTGTGAATAACTGAAATCGAAAGTTACCTCATCAAAGCCATCACCATTTGGGCCGTGATGTGCAATGTCTACTTCGGTTTTGCTTACATTTAGAATATCTTCTGTAATGTGGTTGATCTTTCCGGATGCATTGTAACGGATGCTTCTTGTACCGGCAAACACATCGCCTTCGTTGTAGATGCTGATTTTTTCTACACGTCCATCTGTGTACTCCAGG
>NZ_CAMLGT010000313.1 GCF_946479605.1 uncultured Lacibacter sp. | reverse complement strand
AGGTATTGATCAACAACAGGCCCTTTATTACTGCCGGGAGGTTCTTCCATTACACCTAATTGTTTGATGGCAACTTTCAACGACTCCGTGAGCAAGGCATTAGGCGCTGTATCGGTTACAACAATACTATCATTACCAAACAATGTTGCCCATGTGAGCGAACCAACCTGTCCATCCACTTCAAGCGGATTTCCAAACTGATCCATATGTGTTGCCTGGAACAATTTTATGGCATTCTTTGTTTTTACACCATAGGTGCCTGTTCCTTCAAGCCCGCCGATGTTCAATTCAATGAGTTTTTTCTGAATTGCTTTTACAATGGATGCATTGCTTTCGCCTTCTTTAATGATTCTTCCTGGGTATTTCATACACTTGATTTTGGTTATGAATTAAGAGTTACAAATTATGCGTGCTCCTTATTTCTTGTTCCTTGTCTCTTGTGCCTTGAGTCTTTACTTTTTTTCTATGTCCATTCAACAAATAATGCCTGCTTCATCCATGGGTAATGGATAATGGAATATGACCAGGGCAAATACTGCATCAGCACATCTTCTGTACGTTGCTCCACCTGCAATAGCCATTTATGGTCATTCTGCGATAGTTTACCGGTGCGTTGCAAAAAAGTTTGCTGCAGTGATGGTACGGTTGTTTGTTTCAATGCAGGCCAGTGATGAATTACCTGCTCCAATAAATGAAAACATTCTTCCTTTTGCCCGATGGTCAGCTCCACAGTTGCATCTACAAATTCATGCAGCTGTATTCCACAGATCAATTTGTATAAAGGATAATACACTTCCGACTGTTCTTCATCTCCCGCCAAAAAAGAGAGCAGCGCACAAGCCCTGTCTTTATCCAACAACAATTTCCTGTCTTCACTTAACAGGTGCAGCTCATTAAACAAAGTGGAGATAAACGGTTGCAATAAAACAATACCTGCATTATGAATGATCGTTGAAGTGTCTGTTTCCTGCTGCAGCACATTATTTTTTTTATCTGCTGATCGCTTTGCATCTGACTGCAACTGTTTCGTGTGCCGGTAATGATGCTGTTCATGATGCTGTATCACCCAATCAACAGCTGGCAACTGTTCTTCAGTATGTAACAGGTAAGTATTTTCCTCAGCAAACAAATAAAGCAGGTAGGTTTTTTTATCAAAGTAAGAAAACGAAACAGTGCGCCTGAATTTTATTTTCCCTTCCAGCAAAACAGAATTCAATTGTGGATGGAGTTGATCAAAAAACCATTGTTGCTCATTTTCATCAGTGTGCTTCATAAAACGTTTCAACCGTTGTTCATCATGAAGTTGCTGAATGATAAATTCTTTCATTTCCTTACTTCGCTGGCTGCTTGTTTTATTAAACCAAGCTAATCGCTCCTGCCATACTGCCAAGGGAATAAATGCTTGCAAATATCCATGTTCAAGATAAAAAGCCCATGCCTTCAATAGTAAGTTGCTCTCGGGCGAATCATTTTTATTTTGTGTTTGCTGACCTTGCTCTGGTTGCCGATAAGGCTGTTCATCATTTCCAGACGATTGAGTAATTTGATTCAATTGCTGTTTAGAGATATAAGCAGCTATCTGCTCCCGTATCTGTTCACGCAAACGATATTCCTCCTTCTTCAGATCGAAATTGTTCCCACTCAATTTCAACTCAATTGAAAGCTGTGGGATAAATAGCAGCTCATCATTCAAAGCAAACTCATCAAACACATCTTCGGCCATACGGGCAAATTCATGCTGCAGGTAGTTTGCCGCCTGCTGCCGCATAGCAAATACTTTTCCTGTTTCCACTCCTTTCAGGTGAAACGAAAGTTTACCAATACTATGTGTTACAGTTGTGCTCATGCATTGACATCTTGAATGATCATTAATTCAGAAACTTCAATTATCTTATCCGTGTTTTAAGTGTTGTTATGTCTCTATTGACCGTACCAATTGTTTGATCAAATGCTGCCTTCTGCAGGTTCAGCTTTTCTGTTACCGATCTGTCGGTCTGTACCAATACCTCGTTTTTGAGCGTAGCCAATTTTCCATCAACGGCCTGCGCATTAGTTGCCATATCACGGTTCACAGTAGCGATAGCCTGGTTTAACTTTGTATCGCTTGCAGCAGTAGCTTGCACCAACCTTGTATTAAATCCGCTTTCAACAGTTGTCACACGGTCGTTCACTACTTTCACATCAGCTGCAATCTTTGATGTCAATTCCGTTCTGACTGTGTTTAACTTACCATCAAGCAAAACAAGATCATTACCGGTTTTTGTTATTTGTGCTTTTGTTGTGGTAAGTTCGTTTGCAACAGTAGTAACCCTGGAATTAAGTTTGTTTTCTGTTTCTAATAATTTACCGTTGAACTCTGTTCTTACGCCTGTTATCATTTCTTCAATATCAGCCCGGGTTGTATCCCTGATACCTCCTGCCTCCGTGCTAACCTTAATACTACCTTTTGTAACAACCGTATCGTAAGAGGAAATTAATTTAGAGAAAGAAGTTTCATACTTGTCTTTCACAACCGCTACTTCTTTTCCTATATTCTCTCTGTTTACAAGTACATCTTGCCCAACTTTATTTATCCTGCTATCGAAATCATTTAATCTTCTGCTTACATTAAGATCAGCATTGTTTGTAAGTTCTTTTACTCTCACCAATTCATCTTTTACATTAAACAGTTCAGCATTTAAAAGAGGTCGCTTAATAATATCCTTCGAAATGGTGAAGTTGATATCCTTTATAGGTCTGATTGGTATGACGGTTGTATCAACTTTCGATTCCACCAATTCATCTTTGGCGATATAGGGCAAATAAAAATCAGCTACCACTGTTTCGGTGTCGCCAACTTTTTCATACACCAAAATAAACGTACCTCCTTTGCAAACACCTCCATTGTGCATCATGGCGGGGTTTTGTTGCAAAAACTTGCTGAAAATATATCCATCTTCTACTTGCTGTTTTTGCTTTTGCAGAATATCGCCAAGCCACAATAGAATTCTTGGTTGCTCCAATACTGCCAGATTCTCGAGTGGTGAACGAAACGCTGCTGCAGTAAATAGTTTTGAATTTTTATTTACTTCTGCCCCTGCATTAGCCATGCTGAGGTGCAGATCATCCCAGGCTACAGCACCAACCACTTCTCTCGCCGGTTTAGCCAAGGCAATTTTTGTAGTGGCGATCTGTGTATCTAATTCATTTTTTTTATTCAACACTAAATTTCTTAACGCCTTGGGATCTCCATAATCTTTTGTTATGGCAGGCTGGTTTAGTTCTTCATCGTTTGGAAGATTTAACAACAACGATTCGTTGTACTTCTTCACATAATCCAGCTTGGTATCCATGTGCAGACGCTCTTTGTCATACAATAAATCAAGTAGACCGGGGCGTATGGCTTTCGGTGGCAGTCTTCTAATTCTTTCTTTTTGCAATTGCACACCTGCGATATCAAAAGGAAGATCAAATTGTTTGCGTATGTTATCAATAGCGATGTAAGCATCATCGTATGTTTTTCCAATATGTCCTTCGATTCTTAAAAAAGGATATTGATCGATATCAAACATCAACGGAGTTGTAACATGTGGCAATGTGGAATATTGCGATGAATGGTAGGACAATACGGTATTGCTTTTATTACGCTGCCACGCTTTTGCCGACCAGTGCTGTACAACATTTTCAGCTTGGTAGTAATAAGGAATCGACCTGTTTCCAAGCACTTCGTTGATACCACCCGAAGGCGTAATTTTTATCGTTGCTCTTTCAGGGATATTGAATGACGTAATTAATTTTGCAAGCCTCGCAAAAAGATGCAAGGCATCTTCCATTGCTTCATTTTTGTTATTAAGAATAGGCGATTCAATAAAACACTGCCTGTATTTACGATTTAGACCAAAATCTGCCCCTTGCACCAATCCCAATGCTAAA
>NZ_CAMLGT010000312.1 GCF_946479605.1 uncultured Lacibacter sp. | reverse complement strand
GAGGTTTTCAACGACCTGTTTATTTTATTAATGGAGAGAAACAACAACGTGGAAAATTTTTGAACAACACAACAGGAACAAGTTCTACTGCAGCAAAGTTTGCCAGTGCATTTGCGTTGGGGGGAATCATTTTTAATAAAAACGAGGCGTTTAGTGAAAGATTATTTACATCATCTGCTTCAGCTTTAAACTTCGCCTTAAAAAAACCAGGAGTCACACAAACAGCATCTGTGAAAGCTCCTTATATCTATGCAGAAGATAACTGGAAGGATGATATACAATTAGCAACAACATCGTATTATCAATCAGAAGAGCTCATCTATAAGAAGTTTAAAAAACAAGAAATAGTTGTTTCGCCTTCATTACCAGATAAAGATTTTCTTTCGTTTGCATTTCTTTACGCCAAACAAGAAACCGTCACACCGTGGTTGGGTGCAGACACAGCTCACCACTATCAATGGTATCCTTTCATCAATCTTGGTCATTATGAATTAGCAAAACAATTAAAAGATAAACGCAGAGATACCATCATCGGCTTTTACAAAGAAGGTATCAACCGTGTATGGAACAAAGCAAAACAAAATGCATTCTATCGTGGCGTTCCGTTTATCTGGTGCAGCAACAACTTAACGGTTTCGTTTGCTATGCAATGTTATTGGTATCGTTCTTTAACCAGCGATCAGCAATTTGCAGAACTTGAACAGGCGAATATCGATTGGCTGTTTGGTTGCAATCCGTGGGGTACGAGTATGGTGTATGGTTTACCAACTTGGGGCGATACACCTGTTGATCCGCACAGTGCATTTACACACTTGAAAAATTATCCCATCGATGGTGGTTTGATTGATGGTCCTGTTTACACCAGCATTTTCAAAAGCCTCATTGGTTTAACATTGTACCAGCCCGATGAATACGAACAATTCCAAAGTGAGTTGGCTGTGTATCACGATGACTATGGTGATTACAGTACCAATGAACCAACCATGGATGGCACCGCATCACTCATTTATTTACTGGCAGCGATGGAGGCGCAGAGCAAGCCAAAAAAGTAAACGCCTCCGCAGGAGGCTTCCGTTACGATCGTGGTGCAATTGTGCGTGGCGATACAACACAGAAAGAACTGGCTCTTGTTTTTACCGGTCATGAGTTTGCAGATGGCGGCAGCAGTATTTTAAAAACGTTGCAACAGCAACATGTAAAGGCATCGTTTTTCTTCACCGGTGACTTTTACCGCAACAAACAATTTCAACCACTCATTCAGCAATTAAAAAAGAACGGGCATTATCTTGGTGCACATTCTGATAAACATTTGCTGTATAACGACTGGACAAAGCGTGACAGCCTGCTTGTAACAAAAGAAGAGTTCAAAAAAGATCTGCTGCAGAATTATGGAGAGATGAAGAAGCTGGGCATCAGCAAAACAAATGCAGCTTTCTTTTTACCACCTTATGAATGGTATAACGATTCCATTGCTGCATGGACCAAAGAAATGGGGTTACAACTCATCAACTATTCGCCGGGCACAAAATCAGCAGCTGATTATACCTGGCCGGAGTTGAAAAACTATCAAAGCAGTGATGTTATTTATCAATCCATCATCAACTACGAGCAAACAAAACCTTCCGGCTTAAACGGGTTTATTCTTTTGCTGCATATTGGTACCGATCCAAAACGAACTGATAAGTTTTATCATCTGTTACCAAAGCTTATAAATGCATTGAAAGCAAAAGGCTATCAATTGAAACGGATCGATGATTTATTAAACTGATCTCAGCGGTTATCTCATCTTCTCCTTTCTCTGCGCCAAAAAATTCCGCTTACATTTGCTTTCTATGATTACTTCTATCAACGATTTCAACAACGTTTTTTTCATTGGTGTGGCTGGTACGGGCATGAGCGCCATTGCACAATATTTAAAAGGCATTGGCAAAGAAGTGAGCGGTAGCGACCGCTACTTTCATCCCAATGAACCCAACGAAACAAAAGAAAAACTGGAAGCAGAAGGCATCCGTTGTTTCTTGCAGAACGGCGAAGGCATTACCAACGAAACTGATCT
The DNA here is from genome assembly GCF_946479605.1 of uncultured Lacibacter sp. The sequence goes on along the minus strand of NZ_CAMLGT010000312.1, from coordinate 1,871 downwards.
TGTGGTAGTATCAACTGCTGTTGAAGATACTGTTGAAGAAGTGATCAAAGCCAAACAACTCAACATCCCCATTATTAAACGTGCAGAGTTGCTGGCTGTTATTGCAAGAAGTAAAAAAACAATTGCTGTTGGCGGTACCAGTGGTAAAAGCACCACCAGTGCCATGTTGTTTGATATTCTTCAACATGCAGGTATGCAGCCCAGCATCATCAGCGGTGCCGGATTAACCAGTATTATTAAAGAAGGAAAAATTGGCAATGCAAAAGTGGGCAGTGGCGATTGGCTGGTGATTGAAGCCGATGAAAGCGATGGCAGCATTGTGAACTATACCCCTGAAGTTGGTTTGCTCCTCAACATCGATAAAGACCATAAAGAAATTGATGTGCTGATGGATGTATTCAATCAGTTTAAAAAGAATACTTCACAATTCTTTGTCGTGAACCAATCGCATGCGCTGGCAAAAAAACTTTCAGCCAATCCTGCACATAATTTTTCGGTTGATACAAATGATGATGCAGCATATCATGCCAGCAATTTCCATCAACATGGTTTTTCCATTTCATTTGAAATCACAAACAGCGGACCCCCTATTCACCACTCACCATTCACCATTCACGCCGTAGGCCGCCACAACATGGAAAACGCTCTCGCCGCAGCAACAGTTGCCAATCTCATCGGTGTTCCCTTAAGCACTGCAGCCGAAGCGTTAAAAACATACGAGGGTATTTATCGCCGCCACCAGATCATTGGGCAAAAGAACAATGTATGGCTCATTGATGATTATGCCCACAACCCGGCCAAGTGTGCAGCAAGTATTGAAGCCTGTCAGCCCATTGCCAAAAAAGTGATTGCCTGGTTTCAGCCGCATGGCTACGGACCAACTAAATTCCTTCGTCATGATTTTGTGGAAGAGATCAGCAGAGCCCTTCGTCCGCAGGATGAAATATGGATGAGCGAAATTTTTTATGCCGGTGGTACAGCGGTGAAAGATATTTCTGCCAACGATCTCATTACTGATCTCAAAGCAAAAGGCGTCAATGCATTTTTTGTAGAGAACAGGAACGATCTTGTGGCAGCACTGCAAACTCATTTTACAGAAGATTGTGTGCTGCTGCTTATGGGAGCAAGAGATCCTTCATTGGAGCATTTTGCTAAATCGGTATGGGAAAAGATGTGATCGATAAAGGAATTAGGAGTTAGTAATTGGGTATTGGGCATTCAACTTGTGCCTTGACCCCTGTGCCTTCTCCCTGGATTTTGGTTTTTGTGCCTTGGATTTTTCTTTTGTCTTCTTCTTTTTACCCGCATCTGACCATTATCAGCCTTCGTTCGAACGCTGTTGCCCGAATTGGCCTAAATTTGTGCCGCTTACAACTGAGTATTGTAAAAAAGGCAAACATGAAGATGAATATCGATACGCCGATTCCTATTGTTGATGGTACAACCATTACACGTAAAGAGTTTACCGAAAAATATTTAAAGCCGCAGAAGCCGGTTATCCTGCGTGGTTTGTGGAAACAATATCCTGCTTACGAAAAGTGGACCATGGATTATTTCAAACAATCCATGGGTGATATTAAGGTAAAACTGTTCAGCACCAAACAGGCCAATCCCAGCGAAACATTAAGTGTGGCGCATGCGGAAATGAAGTTCAACGAATATCTTGATCTTATTGAAAAAGAACCCACCGATCTGCGTTTGTTCTTATTCCCGGTGTTCAAACACAAACCTGAACTGCTGAAAGATTTTGGTTATCCAAAGATCACCGGTCGTTATATCAAAATTCCGTTCATGTTCTTTGGTCCGAAACATTCGGTAACCCGTATGCACATGGATATTGATATGAGCAATGTGTTCTTAACCCAATTTGC
>NZ_CAMLGT010000311.1 GCF_946479605.1 uncultured Lacibacter sp. | reverse complement strand
GGTGAGTTTTTATATTTTGTCTGAATGGTTATTTCGAGCTGTGTTGGATTATATGCTACACCATCCCGTTTCAGATCAGTTATCTTACCTCCTACCACCATCCAGGTAAAGTTGCCCTGGAAATTAGAAGATGGTGTAGTTGCATTTCCCCCTGCACCATGTGAATCAGGTAATACTTTGATCACTATATCGCCGAAGCTGATAGAATAACTATCGATCATTCCCGGTAATAATGTTTGTACAGTTGCACCTTCCGGCATTGGTGTTGAAATTGTTTTCCGCACTTCCAGCCATTCAATTATTTTATCTGTAACAATCGCTGTTTTTTTAACAGGATCAGTCACGGCTTTATCAGCAACATCTTTGTTACGTTGATCCTGGTGTGCCTTTATTTTTGTGATGAGCACACTCACTTCGCTATCCTTTAAACCTGTGAGCCTGTTCATTAACCGTACGTTCTTCAGATCCCTGTCATCCAGTTCACCTTTACTTAACCGTTCAAGTGCATTGGCCCATAATTTTTTTGCCTGTTCCATCCGCAGGTATTCACGGTACTCCTCTTTCTGCATGGGGTCTGAAATATCATCTTCGGTTATGGGAATATTCCAATCACGGCTGGGCATACCTGTCATGGGTTGCCGGTTAATACCACCGGTTTGTTGAACAGTATGTGTAAGTTCATGTGCCAGCAATTGTTTTCCTTCAGTGCTTGTTGTATTGAATTCACCTTCATTGAACACAATGTTATTACCAACCGTGTATGCTTTTGCATGTACTTCTTTTGCAGAAGCCGCTGCTTCATTACCCGTATGCACACGTACGTTTGAAAAATCGTAACCCATTCTTGCAGAAAAAAACTGCTGATCAGTTTTTGGTAATGCGGTACCTTTTCCATTCAAGGTTTGTATGTACGATGATGTGGCATTTGTGTTTGCAGCAGCACCCGCTTCTTTCTTCTGCAGCTTTTCTTCTTCTTTTTTATCGGCTACCCGATTCAGCTTTTTATCTTCTTCTTCACAATGCTCACATTTGCGTTGCAGCACAGGTGCAGGTTGAAAAAAAGTTTCACCAACATTGTTCGAAAAAAAGTTTTGCTTTTGTTTACTGTCTTTACTCTGAACCGCAGGCTTCTGCTTTGCAAAGCGTCGGTTGCGGCGGAAGATGGAAGGTTTCATAAATTGATTTTTCTTTTTTAAAACACCCTTGAGTCTCTAATAATAAAAACTTTACCCCGAAGTGATGAATCATGCAAAGGCAAAGCCCTTGCAAGTCCATTATCGTTGAACGTAATAATCTGATTTAAAAATTGCATTGAACTTCTGTTTACAGTTTCATTTAACGGCCACATATTATCCAAATCATCCGAACCTGAAAACTGTAAATCAAGAACGTGATCTGCATCCATACTTCGCTCCCGAAGACTGTATCCAAAAGTGTTACAAAGGAATCTAAAAGCAGTTTGTGCATCACCGAGCCTTACAGATTGTGCTTTGGTAATTTTCATTCCTGGTTCAGGAATTAAATTAGTTCCAAAACTAACCATGTTACCTGTTACAAATCTTCGTAACGAAGCGCCTCCCCCACCTCTAGTTAATAAATCCATATCTGGTATTTCATATTCATGGACTCTACCGAAATTAAATCCTTCCATACCCCCATCCTGTGTTTCTAATGCAATCCGAGTAGGGTACTCTCCTCTTGGCTTATACCATGTTATTGGAATGGGACTGCTATCTGTACCATTAGGCAATGATAAATTCCTTAATAATATTCTTACATGCGGAGCTAATTGCTGCATATAATGTGTAATCACATGTTGGTTTTGCTGCCTGTCATTCGGGTTTCTTCTTCTTGATTCTCGTAATTCATTGTCCAACGAATTCGCTATTGGTATTGCAGCAGCTTTAGCCTGTATCATCTGATTATCACTGCCAACTTCAATTTGATTAATGAACCTATTAAAAGAAGTAGGGTTACTTGCTATCGTCAATTCAGGATTATCTTCAGTACCACTTATATACAATCTGTGAGCTTCACCATTTTCTGCAGTTACAGTTTGCTCTACACCCAACCAACCCATCACTGTATCTCTTGCACTTCTTCCCATCGCCATCACTCTATCCAGCAAATTCATTCCTGTATCAACAGCCCTGTTCACCAACCATGTTAATGCCTGATCCACCAACTCTCTTGCACGTTCGATCATTTCGCCTACTCTTCTTCCAATACCACTAAGACCAACCTGGTTGGCAAGGAAACCTATCACAATCGGCATTGCCCTCCCCATTGTTCGTTCAAGATAATTTGCAGCAGTGGTAACATTACCTTCAGCAATATCAGCAACACCATTTACAAAACTGTTCACCACTTCCAGCATTTCACGCAGGTAACGGATGAAACTCTGTATTGCACTGTAAATAGCAATTGCACTGTTTACAACAGCCATAATACCGGTTGGATCAAGCATGCTTAGCAAACGTGTAACCATGCGGTTGATGATCTGCTCCATTACCCAATTCTTCACCGCATCAAGAATAGTATCCCATAAGTTTGTGAGTTGTTCCTGTATTTTATCCCATATGGCTGCCATGCCACGTTCCTGTACATCACGTATAAATGTCCAGATACCTTCCAGTGTGTTGATCATTCCACGTAAGCGTGCAACACGTTGCGGCCCGATGCGTGGATGTGCAGCAAGTTTTTGCCAGATGCGTTCCATACTGATGCCCAGCACTTCAAGCACCCATGCAATAACACCACGCAACGAAAGATCAGTTAACTCAGGAATACCTGCATCTCTCAACTCACTCATGAGCCAACCAACTAATCCTTGTACAAGATGTTGAAGGATATTATCAAAGAACTGGATAAAGCCTTGCTTGATTGCACGCAACAGATTTTTCAAGAACGCAACAGGATCTTGTTTAATTCTGTCGAAGGCTGCCAACGATCTTGCGATGATGTTATTGATAAGATCAAACGGAAAATTCATCACCGTAAGAATGGCTTCAATAACGATCTTCACTATTTCAATGACAAATGCAATCAAACGACCAATAGGTTCACCAAAACGATCGAGTATGCGTTGGAAGCAAGCAATCGGATCCATGAGATCGCCAATGGTAAACGAATTCCACAGATCAATGAACAACTGCACAATGGCAGCAGGTGTCATGTTGAGCCTGTTCACAGCTGCTGTTATTCTCGCTGTAGTTCGGTCAATAGCGCCTGTTTCTTTCAGTTGATTGTACTGATCAATACCGCCTTCCATTAAACTGAAGAATCCCCTGATGACATTCTCCATGCTGAATGGCACTTCCTCATTCGTAAACGGATCTCGTCCAATGATGACCGTTACCAACTGGTAGCCCCGAACCGTTCTTGCCCATGCACTCAACCGCTGCATCAACACTTCTTTTATAAGACGCAAAATTTCAGCAGCAACACGTATGACAAAATCAAGTACCTGCGTAACCGGTTCAGCAAAAATGTTATAGATACTACGGAACGTTTCAACAGGATTCATCAACGCTTCAATGGTTACCCTATCCCAAATGGTACTGAAGTTTTGTACAATGGTATCGTACAAATTGCCGAATACTAAAATGCCTTCATCAATATAACCTACCACACGCTGGTAAGTACCCGTTTCCTGCATTTGTGTACGTTGCTGTATTCCTTCTTCACCACCCAACTCAAGAATTGCATTGAGAATATTCGTTCCATTACGGTCGACACGTTGCTTGGTTACAGGATCTTCACCAAGAATAACGGTGAGTAACGGATAAGCTGTCGTGTTTTCTTTAATGAAATCAACAATAGCATTCAGCAGATAATCCTTGATCATCTCCAGTATCTCACTTGCAGCATTTACAGCAAAGTCGATGACATTATTAATGAAACGTAATACAATATTGGCTCCATCCCGCAACACACCCATGGGCGACAT
>NZ_CAMLGT010000310.1 GCF_946479605.1 uncultured Lacibacter sp. | reverse complement strand
TGTGTGCAATGATATCGAAACCAATAATACCAAAGTTGTTCTGCAAACCGGCATCCCCCACCTGGAAACGTTCAAACGGAGAGATCGGAAGATCTTTGTTATAACGGCCAAGGAACCCAAATTTAGCAGCTGCTTTCAACACAAACTGGCGGTTCTTTTCTGCACCTGCCGGTTTACCAATAGGAATAAACCATTCGTAGTTCAAACGCCATTTGTGGTATTCCACCAAACGATACTTCTCTGCAGGATCAGTGTATTTGGTTGGGTCACGCCAAATTGACCATGGTGGCGTAAACGATGCTGTTAACGAGAAGGTAGAACCTGAGCGTGGAAACGTTGGCTGATCCACACTTGAACGGATCAACTGAAAACGCAGGTTAAAGTTGTTTGATTTACCTGTTGTGAGTTCAGGGAAGATCGGGTAATCTTTCAGCTTATACTGTGTATAGTTGATCGATGTGATCAGGTTAAAAAAGTCATCGGGCCATTTCAACTGCTTACCCAATGAAATGGTGGCGCCAAATGTACTAAGGTATTGATCGTTTGCACGTTGGCGTGTGGGCAATCCGGTAACTCGATCAAATGCATTTGCCAGTTTGGTGCGGAACAAGCTTACAGTAAAGTTGTTTCTTTTCTTGCCACCTAACCAAGGCTCCGTAAACGAAAAGTTTTGCGAACTGAACGAAGGACCGTTTGATTGTACACGCAACGATAAACGTTGACCATCACCACTTGGCAATGGTTGCCATGCTGATTTCTTGAAAATATTTTTTGTAGAGAAGTTGTTGAAGGTAACACCAAGCGTACCGGTTAAACCGATCAAACCACCCCAGCCTGCACTCAACTCCAGCTGATCACTTGACTTTTCTTCGAGCGTATAATTAATATCCACTGTTCCGTCATCAGGATTAGGAACAGGGTTCGGGTTGATCTTTTCAGGATTGAAATAGTTCAACGCACTCAATTCACGGATCGAACGGATCATATCACTACGGCTGAACTTTTCGCCCGGTACTGTACGCAACTCACGACGGATAACGTATTCCTTTGTTTTATCGTTACCATAAATATTCACTGCACGAATGGTTGCCTGCGGACCTTCAGATAAACGAATCTCGTAATCAATTGTATCGTTGTACACTTTTGTTTCAACGGGCTCCACACGGAAGAATAAATAACCATCATCCATATACAAACCACTGATATCGCCACCTTCTGCAGAAAGCTGCTTTCCTAATTTTGAATTCAGTGTTTCAAGATTGTAGATGTCGCCTCTTTTAATACCAAGGATATTGTTCAATACAGAATCACTGTACTTGGTGTTTCCTCTCCAGGTAATGTTACCGAAATAATACTGGCGGCCTTCGTTTACTTTAATATCTATAACAAGGTTTCCTTTAGCGTTGTAGTGAGGTGTGTCATTTTCAATCACAGCATCACGGTAACCAAGTGAGTTATAGTATGCCAGTATCTTCTCTTTATCTTCTGTGTATTTGTTTTGATTGAATTTTGCTGCGGAGAATTTGAGGCGGAACCAGGGATCAAGATAATCTCTCACTTTCGACAGTGATAAGTATCCACGCTCTTTCATGAACTGTTTGAAAGTGATGGAATCTTTACCACCGTAAAGAGAAGCGTTTGTTTCAGGATACAAGGTAAAACGTAAACGTTCTTTTGTTCCCTTCAGTTGCTTTTTGATCTTGAGATCGGAAACCACTTCGTTACCTGAAATGAATATTTCATCGATCTTCACTTTCTTTCCTTTGTCAACCACAAACGTAAGGTCAACAAAGTTGGGGTTCACTGCATTTTTTGTTTCTGTTACTTTTACACCCACTTGGCGAAACCCTTTATCCGTAAAAAACTTTTCTATTTTTTCAACACTTGTCCGGCGAAGGTTTTCGGTGATCACTTTATTAGGCGTCAATCCCACTTTGTCTTTCAGTTCATCTTCTTCTCCTTTCTTCACCCCTTTAAAAAAGAAATTACCCAAACGGGCACGCTCTGTTACATTTATTTCAATGAAAATATCCTTCCCATCCACTTTTGTAATGTAGATGCTGGCATCATCAAAATACTGTTGCCGCCAGATAGCTGCAATGGCTTTGCTGAACAAATCTCCACCGGGTAGGTAAACCCTGTCGCCAACAGATATACCCGATACAGAAACGAGTAATGCCGAATCAAATGTTCGGGAGCCGCTTACAGTAATACCTGCAATAATGTATTCTTTGGGCACTTTGGAGTTCATGATCGCTTCCAGTTCAGGGTCAACTGAAACTGGTTTAATGGTGTCGGTCTGCTGTGCCATTAACGGCGTGTAAACGCTGGAGCAAATCAGAATAAGCAGTAAAAAAAATCTATTCAAACGCATCAAAATTCAGTTACGGTTATGTTGTTGTCGGGTTATAAGAAAGCCGCTCATGCCTGTACAGTCCGGTGTTGCAATGCAAGTGAACCGTGACTGAAACGCTACCGGCAGGGCGGCAAAATAGTTGGTTTTGCTGAAACTCTTTGTTAAAATGACCGTCTTCACAGGTATCTTATGATTGTGTTATAGGTTCGGTTTTCATTTGGTCGCCTGTTTTACCAAACCTTCTTTCTCTTCCCTGGAAATCAAGAATCGCTTCATACAAATTTTCTTTCCTGAAATCGGGCCAGCGCACATTGGTAAAATACAGTTCGGCATAAGCCAGTTGGTATAACAAAAAATTACTGATGCGGTATTCACCACTGGTGCGTATCATCAACTCCGGATCAGGAAACTCACGTGTGGTTAAATAATCCTTGATGGTGTCCTGGTCAATTTGAAATGGTTCCAGTTTACCACTCTTTACATCAGCAGCAATATTTTTAATAGCATTCACAATTTCCCAACGGCTGCTGTAACTGAGTGCCATTACCAGGTTCAGTCCGGTGTTTCCACCCAATTCGTTTACACTTTCCTGTAATTCTTTACGGGCATACTCAGGCAACATGTTGGTATCGCCTATCACATGGAGTTTAATGTTGTTCTTGTTGAGGGTAGCCGTTTCTTTACGGATGGTGTCAACCAGTAATTCCATCAAGCCCGATACTTCTTCAATTGGTCTGTCCCAGTTCTCTGTGCTGAAGGCATACAGCGTAAGGTATTTCACACCCAGCTCAGCACAACCTTCCACAATATCCCTTACACTTTCCACACCATGAAAGTGACCAAACAGGCGATCCTGCCCCTGTTCTTTTGCCCAGCGCCCGTTACCATCCATGATGATGGCGATGTGCTGTGGTAAGCGTCCCAAATCAAGTTGTTCCCGCAAGGAAGACATAACCTTTCAAAATTAAGGGCACGAAGGTAATGAAAATAAGGGCTGTACGGGATTTCCGCCAATGTTTTGCTGAAAAGAACCGGCAACCCGCTTTTTTCCTGTTATCACATGAACATGTGGAGGAAACAGCACTGAGAATAATGAACATTTGCATCGCAATCTTTTTTAATAAAACACCTGGCCACCTATGCACTTTCTACATAAGGATATGTTGTTGGATGCTGTACAGCGCCATGGGTTTCATTACCACCCCTGCTCATTTTTTCTTACATAAATCAGAATCATGAAACAAATCAAAACCTTTATCATCATCAGTGTGCTCTCAATTTTACAAGTTGCCTGTTTTAAAAAACCCGCTACCGAACTTCCTGAACCCGAACCAAACGAAGTTCCGGGGCTTGTTACTGCTGCCGGTACACCCGACGAAGTAACAGCCGTTCAAAACAGCATTGGTGCGGCAGGTGGTACCATCAGCAGTGCCGATGGCACCCTTACTGTTTCCATTCCGCAAGATGCGTTGGAAGCCAATCATACCATTGCGGTGCAGCGTATCAGTAATACAAATCCACTGGGTACCGGCAAAGGCTACCGCATTACCCCGCACAACACGGTTTTTGCAAAGCCGGTTACCATCAGCTTTACTTACAGCAACGATGACATAA
>NZ_CAMLGT010000309.1 GCF_946479605.1 uncultured Lacibacter sp. | reverse complement strand
GCTTTTAACTCACGACTCACCACTAACGACTACAGGCTTACGACTGATTTCTTTTTCTCTTCAACTTTTGCGAATCAATAAAGAAGATCATACGTGCAGTAAATTCATTTCCCTGTGGTGTGTAAAATACCCGTGATGCGTTCGACCAGTAATTTTTATGCCTGTCGCCATCAATGGGAAAATCATTTGCCAGCCAGTTTTTCCAGCCAACAATAAAGCGGCTGCCGTAATTGAAATCCCATGTATAGAACACATCCATATTCCACACATTAAAATTCTGATCCTGGCCGGGAATAAACGGACGATCGATGTACCATCCATCCTGACTTACATTGTAGAAGCTTGCATAATTTACACGGCTCCAGTAATGCCTTGCACGCAAGGTGAGATTCATGCGGCTTGTGAAATTATAAATACCACTGATGAGAGAAGTAACATCTGTTTTTCTTCTTCTGCCAATGATCGGTTCACCATTTGGCTCACGCATAAAGGCATAGCCAAACTGTCCACGATCATCGGTATAACTCCAGTCAATATCCAAACTAAACCGATCACTGAAGCGATAACGCAAACCGGGGTGAATAACAATGTAGGGATCATTTTCTATATCAACCGATTCAGCCATGCCGGCTGTAAGCCTTGCAAACAAACGCTTGCGGCTATCGGTACTTCCATTCAAACGTAAAAAGCCCCATGGAACCTGCCGCATATACCGCCCCGGTGTACGTAACTCAAAATATGTTTTTTGCCACAGTGGCTGATAGGTTGCACCCAAACTCAGATCCCAAAAGTTTTTAAAGAACCAAAACCCGCTGGCATTGTATTGAATATTGGTGAACACAAACGGCTCATACATCATTTCGTGCCGCACTGAAAATTTGAAGTTGTACGAATTGAATTTATCGGTTGGTGTTAATTGATTATAACTGATGCTGAACTGTGTCATTACTTCGTTCGGCGCACTGAGGTAACCAAGATCATTGGGATCGTACTTATCGCTCTCCACATTACTTAACAGGTTGTACTGAATTTTTCCGCTTACTTTTCCCAGACTCAATACACTTTTAAATCCGCTGTAAGGATTCAGTCCCATGATGTGGCTGTAATCAAACTTCGCCTGCAAACCGTATTGGTTTGATTTATCAAACAGGAACACATCAAGCCCTGTAACATTTGCATCTCTTGCCGCACCATTTCGTGTAACGTTTGCATTGGTAAGTGTAATAGATGATCGTCCCTTTAATGCCTGGTCAAGAACAATGAGATTATAATTGGTGAAAGGTTCCGTTTGTATACGCTCCACCTGTTTGGTATTGGTGTTTTCAATTTCGGCAAACATGGGTGCTGCAATGGCATTGAAAATACCAATGCCCAGTTTTTGTTTTGTGCGGCCGGAAAATTTTGTAGCATTCAACAACTGTACTACACCGGGGTTTGATAAAATTCGGGTACTGTCTGTTGAACCCATGCTTCTTGCCGTATAGTAGCCGGAAGGTGTTGCCCCTACTCTTCGTGAATAGAACAACCCGGCTTTATTAAATATTTCTGTACCCTCAGTAAAGAAAGGCCGGTTTTCCTGAAACTGTACTTCAAATGGCGAAAGGTTGTTGATCACATTATCACTGATCACCTGTCCAAAATCAGGGATCAACGTCATATCTAAGGTGAAACTTTCGTTTACGCCATATTTCAGATCCATACCACCGTTGCGCAAAAATTCATTTGCTCTTCCTTTTGAAGTAGGTGTGGTTCTGTAACCTGCAGTGATATACGGCAGGAATGATAAACGTAAAGGAGGCGAAAGGTTTTCCAATCCGCTTAACTTGCCAAACTGGTTTACAAATCCGTTTTGATTGGGGTTGATGTTGTTCCAGTAAGAACTTTCATTACTGCGGCGCACATACCGTTGAAAGTTCAATCCCCAATCCTGTTTTTCCTTTTTTGCAAAACGAAGTGAGTAGTAAGGTATCTTCATTTCCACCACCCAGCCATCTTCCATCATGCTTACTTTGCTTTCCCAAACAGCATCCCAGCTGTAGTCGCTTGGCGGGCCAAATTGCGATGAACGGTTAGGGCTTAAACGACCATCGCTCTGCACATTACGGCTGGTCACCAAAAACTGGAAACCATTCTGATCATCATTATACGTATCGAAAAACACAGAGAAATAATCAACATCCTGCATGCTTTCTTTATCACGGGCTGTTAACTGTGTACGCACCTGGGCAGGATCATCATAGAGATATGCGCCAATGTAAATAGCGTCGTTATCATACAACACATACACTTTGGTTTTGTGTGCTGATGCTTCGCCATAATTTGGACTGTTCACGATAAAATTTTCTGCAACGGGAGCCGATTGCCAGATGGGTTCATCCAGCACACCGTCCAGCTTTGGTGCTTGTGTTACCTTACTGGCTTGCAGGGAACGTTCTGGTTCGTTATTGGCAAGTAATGATAAGGTGAAAAAGAGGAATACAAAGGACAGGGGCAGCTTTCTCATTCGGCGTGCAAACTATCATAAAAAAGCCGCTCAGCCTTTTCGATTTGGATGAGCGGTTTAATGAAATGAATAGCCCCGGCCTTAAGGCCGGGGCTATTCATTAAGGCCGGGGCGCTATTCATTTTAGTTCATTTTCTTCTTGAGATTATTTACCTGGTCTTGCAGGTTGCTTACCAGTGAAGCCAGGTTGGTTACATCCCAACGCTGGGCCTGGTTTACACGGCTCAACACCATTTGTGCACTCCAGAATTCCAGTACATCTTCTGCATTTACCTGGTAAGGCTGGTAAGCAGGATTGTCGCTCACCAAAGTGAGTTTGTTTTTGCTGCGGTTGCTTTTCAATACACGCTTGTACACCACACCCTCCGATTTGCTGAGGATGATATAGGCATTGTTGTTTTTTACATCATCAAGGTTGTGCACTTTCTCACCCACAATCACACTGCCGCTTGGTGTAGGCAACATACTATCGCCCACTATTTCAAAGGCACGGTAAGTACCACCACTCAACATGGGTAATGTAAACGTATTCAGTTCATCCAGAAACTCAGGATCAGCATAACCATTCAAATAACCTGCTGCTGCTTTTACCGGAACAAAATGAATCACATTTGTTTCGGCCATCATTTTTAACTGGCGGCGCTTGGCAAGATAGCTGCCTTTGGTTTCGCTGAGGTCTTTGCGCAGCAGATCATCAATACTCACTTTAAACAGATCACTGACTGTTTCCAATACTTCATAATTCGGTTCGGCACGCTCTTCTTCATACGCTCCCACCAACGATCGTTTGATACCGATCTTCTGTGCAAACTCTTCCTGTGTCCACCCACGCAGCTTGCGCAGGTATTTGAGATTTTGATTAGCAGTTGCCATAGCTTACTAATTTTTATGGCGCTAATATACTAATTATTTTAGTTTGACAAAATAATTGTGCACCTTTAACTAAAAATTGAAGTGTATGTCAGACATTCTATCAAACATTATTCTTGGAATAATTACTTCTTTTCTCACCATAGGAATATTGCAATTTGTAAAGCGTAATAGGTTATTTAAAATTTATAGACGAGTAGTTGGCTCGTACAGAGAAGTTGACAACTCATTGGTCGAAAAGTTTGAAAAAGAAATTTTTGAAGTAAGTTTTAATTTCAACTTTTTTGGGAATGCACCTCAATTAGTAATAAACTATTATTCAGGAAAGAAAGAGAAAGCAAACTGGAAAGGCACTTACTATATTTCTTCTCCAACTTATCATGAATTAACCGGTACTTTCAAATATTACAGGGACAAACAAATTCAGGATTTTGATTCTAATGACTTTGGAATACATCACTTACATCTATTTCCAGAAAATAACTGTATCCACATTAGCATAAAAGGCATTAAATACAACTACCATCCTGATCCTTATATTATCATGAAAGTAAATTAGCCATTGATGTTTCATTTTGCCAACTCCTCAATAAGTCTCACTTTTACGGCATAGTAAGAAA
>NZ_CAMLGT010000308.1 GCF_946479605.1 uncultured Lacibacter sp. | reverse complement strand
TTACCAAAATCAGCTAATGTTTCGCTGCCTGCTTCCTGCCACAATGGTTCACTGTCAATCAATAACCCATCCATATCAAAGATTACTGCCTTAAATTTCATGGCGCAAACTTCGATAAAAAAAGCAGTACTCAAAATAAATGTTACCTCAATGCATAAACAACACTAACAGAAAACTCAAGCTTTATTTTTTTGAAATTCACCAGGCTGTTGTCCCCGCTTGGTTTATCATTTGTTATTATCGCATTGGAATATGAATATTGGTATTGAGCGAACGGGGATAGCATGTGAGGTTCGGTTTCTGTTATGGTCACGGCCGGGCCTATTCCTTCGCCAACTGCCTGTGCCAGGTATTCAGCTTTTTCTTTTGCAGCTTTAATAGCTCTTATTTTCAATTGTCTTTTAAACTGGGGCATATTGGTATGCCACACTTTTACAATCTGGAAATTGGCGGTGGCATCTTCATTCAGTGTTTCAATTAGTTTTTCCATTTTTGAAACATCATTAAACAGAATTTGATACGAAACGCCGGCGAGTAAAGTGGGATCTTTTTTACTCTTGCGCCACCAATCATTGCTGTTTACTCCTTCCATTGAAGCAATGCTGATAGCAGAATCTGCAATACCAGCTGTTTTGCAATTTTGAAGAAACTCTTTTGTGATGGCTGCTAATTCAACTTTCTCTTCACCCTTTTTCTTGAATTCTTTCAAATCCACCTGTACATAAATTTCATTTGGTACAATTTCCATTTCAGCCTGGCCGCTAACGCTGATGGTTTTGGGATAAGGATTTGTAAGCAGCTGTGATTGCGATTTGGCCGAAGCAGCAAGTAGTAAAACTCCGACAACGAAGCATAAATGTTTCATGATCAATGATTAAGTGTGAAATAATTTTCGAAAAAATAACTTTTTGAATGTTACCAAAATGTTATCTTGCAGCCCACCCCAAGGGGTTGTCAATCAACTTTAACCATGTCAACTTTCTCTGAACGTATAAAGAGTTTTAACTTGTTGCGTCGTGTGGTGTACGGTGTTGTTGGTATTGCAACTTACCCAGGTATTGCACTTATCAATAAGCTGCAGGTACACGGTGCTGAGCGATTAAAAGATTTACCCAAACGCAATGTTCTGTTTGTAAGTAATCACCAGACTTATTTTGCCGATGTTATTGCTTTCCTGCATATTTTCTTTGCAGCAAAGTGGGGCAAATACAAAGGATTGGGTATTCCTTATTACTTACTGAATCCGATCACAAAAATTTACTACGTTGCGGCTGCAGAAACCATGAGAGATACATGGCTCACCCGTTTGTTTGCCAGTGCAGGGGCGCTAACGGTAAAGCGTACATGGCGTGCCGAAGGAAAAGAGGTGCAGCGTGGATTAGATCCCGGCGATACCCGCAAAATTGCAAGAGCACTTGATACCAGCTGGGTTATTACCTTTCCGCAGGGAACTACCAAGCCGTTTGCACCGGGTCGTAAAGGCACTGCTTATATCATTAAACAAAACCAGCCTATTGTTGTGCCTATTGTTATTAACGGTTTTTGGCGGGCATTTAATAAAAAGGGGTTGAAGTTCAAGAAGAAGGGAAGCCTCCTTTCTGTAACCATTAAAGAGCCGATGAATATTGATTACAATGCGCCGGTAGATGAAATTCTTGACCAGGTGATGGATGCAATTGAACAAAGTAAAAAATACATGCTCAAAGGGAAACATCATCTTATGAGTGTGATCGATAAATAATATTACCAGTAACTGACTGCAAAAGGGATGGGCATCATGCTCATCCTTTTTTTATACCTATACCTCGTCGTTGTTTGAAGACTTGTAATATTCACTAACTTTAAAACAGCCAAACCACGCTGCATGTACTACTCAACCCGGAAAAAGGTGCACATCCTGCTCCACCCCGAATTGGGGGAAACCAAATGGGATAAGATCATCAATGCATTCATTATATTTCTCATCATATCGAATGTACTTGTTGTAATGCTTGAAACAGTACCGGCTTTACATGATGAGTACAAAACATTCTTTTATTATTTCGATCTTATCTCCGTCATCATCTTTAGTATTGAATATGTATTGCGTGTCTGGAGCTGTAATCATGATCCCAAATACAGTCATGGGTTATTTGGCCGGGTGAAATATATGTTTTCGCTTGAAGGGTTGATCGATCTGCTGGCAATACTTCCGTTTTATGTGCATGTTGTAGTGGGGCTCGATCTGCGAATGCTGCGTATATTACGGCTGTTACGTTTTCTGCGTCTGTTCAGGCTTACAGCTTATATGAAGTCGGCAAAAATGATCAGAAACGTTTTTGTAAAACGTGCAAGTGATCTTAAGCTGAGCGTAGTGCTCATTCTTATTCTTATCATTATATCATCAAGCGTTATTTATTTTGCTGAACATGAAGCACAACCAAAAGTTTTTTCCAGCATACCTGCTACACTTTGGTATGCATTGGTTACATTAACAACGGTTGGGTTTGGCGATATGATTCCTGTTACGTTTGTCGGGAAATTAATGACAGGCGTTATTATGCTGAGTGGTGTAGCTATTTTTGCATTGCCTGCCGGCATTATTACAGCCGGTTTTTTAGAAGAAGTGCAATACATGCGGGGCCGTAAACATGTAAAATGTCCCGAGTGTGGTAAAAGTTTCATCCCTGATCATACAGAACACGGGCATTAGTATGATGCGATGAAAGAGATCGTCCGGATATGAATACTGTATATAAACTTATCATCATTTTTCTGTTAGTACAATGCGCAGCAGTGGCACAGTCTTTTTATATCAAAGGTGTTGTTACTGATGATGAAACAGGAATTCCGCTTGCAAATGCAAGTATTTTCATTAACAGTTCCACTACAGGAACAATTACAAACAGTACAGGTGAGTTTCAGTTGGGGCCTTTTGCACCCGGAACGTACGAAGTGGTTGCTTCGTTTGTGGGCTATGAAAGGCTGTTGTATGTAGCAGATATTCGTACTACATCTATGCGTATCAGCTTCCGGATGAATAAACGGAATGAAGAAATGCGTGAACTGCTGATCTTGCCTGAAGAAACAAGAGTGCGTTACCTTGAAATTTTCCGAAAGACGCTGCTGGGCGAAACAAATGCTGCAAGGCGGGCAAAAGTAAAAAATTTAAGAGATGTGCAGTTTGAAGCTACCGCAAACCGCAATGAACTGGTGGCTTATTGCGATACAACGTTGGTGGTAGATAATCCTGAACTTGGATATGTTGTTTATTTTGACCTGGTAGATTTTTATTATAACCGTGCAACAGGTGAATCGAGATTTTTTGGTTACACAAGGTTTGTTGACAAGAATAAAGAGGGAGAAGATAAACGCCGTTGGGCAAAGCGAAGAAGAGAAACCTACGATGGAAGTTCCATGCACTTTTTCCGCAGCTTGGTGAATCGTCAGCTGAAAGAAGAGAAATTTTCGGTACAGAATATTTACCGCAAGGAAATGAAGCAGGATGGCTTGCCGCCTAAAAATATCACAATTCAAATAGGCAGGAGTAATGCCATTGATATTGCAGTACCCGTTACAGAAGATAGCATTCTGCGTCTTTACAGCGATTCAGGCTATAAAATATTCGAATTGAAAATGGCTGACCGCTTGCGTGTTGTCTATGCAAGGAACACAGCCTTAAAGCTGGAGGTTACGAAAAACAGAATAGTTGGCGGGCAGGTTCGGGATGGCTCGATCTCAGGTCTTCGTCCGTATAAACCTCCCGTTCTTGTTGATTATCGTGGGCGTTTACTCACACCAATGGCTGCTTATTATGATGGCATCTGGTTGTATGAACGGTTGGCGAATATGTTGCCGGAGGATTATGTACCAGAGTAGCAACATTACCCTTCTGCAAACAGTGCTTTCAACTCTGCTGCATCATTCGGCTTCATTTTTCCACCAAGGATCAAACGTAATTGCCGGCGGCGTAATGCACCATCAAACAGTTTTTGTTCTTCTTCAGTTTCAGGAA
>NZ_CAMLGT010000307.1 GCF_946479605.1 uncultured Lacibacter sp. | reverse complement strand
CCCAACAAACAGGATTTAATTGTTCACCTCATTCCGGTTTCTCCTGCACGTCCGGGGTTTAAAGCGCAATATGTTTTGAATTATAAGAACATTGGCACTACAACCATTGCAAGTGGAAGTGTAAAGCTGATCAAGGATAGCAGAACAGCGTTTTCAATCAGCCTGCCGTTCCCTGCATCCATTGTTGCAGATACAATTACCTGGAATTATACCAACTTAAAACCACTAGACTCAGTAGCCATTGGCATTGAACTGCAACTTGCAGCACCACCTGCTGTTAACAACACTGATACACTAAAGTATAAAGCCATCATATTGCCGGTTACAGGTGACCTCACTCCTTTAAATGATACAAGCAGTTTAAAGCAGCGTGTACAAGGTTCCTACGATCCAAACGATAAACAGGAAAGTTTTGCGGGAAGGATGCCTTTACGAACCATTCAGGATGGTGCCTACATCAATTACATGATTCGTTTTCAAAACACCGGTAATGACACAGCGTTCACAGTTCGGCTAATGGATACATTGGAAAGCAAACTCGACTGGAGTTCATTTGAAATGATCGGCAGCAGTCACAAATATAGTCTTACAATTAAAGAAGGAAATAAGCTTCAATGGGTATTCAATGATATTAAACTGCCCGACAGTACAACAAATCTTACAAGAAGCATCGGCTTTGTTGCATTCCGCATCAAACCCAAAAACACGGTAGTAACAAATGATGTCATTAAAAACAAAGCAAGCATCTATTTCGATTACAACCTGCCCATTGTTACGAATAGTGCTGATATAACTATTACAAATGAAGTGGTAACTGCAGTACGTGAAATACAGAACGATGAAATGAAACTGCAGTTTGGTCCAAATCCAAGCAATGGTTTTTCAAACCTGATGATAACAGGTAAACTCAAAGGGAAATTTGAACTGCGGATCATTAATAGCAGCGGCAGTGTTATATCTCATCAAACAATTATAAGAAATTCTGTTTCTCAAACCAATAACGTTCCGGTGAATCTTGAAAAATTTTCTTCGGGAATTTATTATATACAGTTGCAGCAAAAAGGAAAGAGCTGGTGGCAAAAAATAGTTCTTCAATAAAGAGAAAAAAATGGCCTTTTAACCGAGGCCATTTTTTTATTCTCAGTAAATCACTTTTTAACAGCATCAAATAACTGATTAAAATATCTGTCTATTTGCTTGCAATTGGCTGAACAGTTTTTTAGTTTCGTTATGCGTTGGAACAACCCAGAATCATTCCGCATTCCTCTTCTAAACTCTCCACATTGATCCGGCCTAAATAACCCTGCCTTTCTAAACTTGCTAACACACCTGTATCGTTCTCACTGTGTAAACGGTGATATGTTTTTTTATTGCTGTAAAAATCCGCTGGTTTATTATTAAACCGGAGGTTGATGCATTGCCAATGGAAAATAAACAACGATAGCACAAACAACAACAATACAGTACTGATTGCCGCATGTGTAATTGGTAACGATTGAATCTTATCAGCAAATCAGAACATTATTTGTTACTGAGAGGATTTCTATTGTGCCGTCATGAAATGTGTAACAGTGTAAACACTGTTGTCAACTCTTCCAAAAAATACGCAATGCAATTGCAGTGTCCTGTCTTTAGTTCAATGTCCATTCTTAGCAGTTCAATGTCCTTCTTCGTTGTTTCAATCATCTCCTTTATCCTTTCAGCTTTCAGCAGGTTGTTGCATGAATGAAAAATGGTTTCAACGTTTCATTTGTGCAGCAGGTTGCAGATCGTTATTTCCAACGCCCAAATCCTTCCTGGAAAATCAGGTAGTTATTTTTTTAACTGATAAAACTGATTTTTATGAGTAGTATTTTAACACCAGGGTATACTGCTCATTACACAGTACTAACACCACCGTGTAATAGCACTATATCAAACATCAAACGCCGGCTGGCCCTTCTTCTCGTTAACCTTTTTCTTATTTCATCATTTGGTTTTGGTCAAATGCTTGCAAAGCCACAGCAAACAGGCATTCTCACACACTTTGATCCGAACTATATGTTGCTGGGGATTAAAACGCAACAACATGTAGTGGACAAAGAGGTACATCTGTTAAATGACTGGAATACGATTCAAACAGGAATTTTTGCCAACATGAACGGCTCTTCCAATGTAGAATTTGCACTTGATGCAATGGAACCGGTAAAAACATTTGTTCTGGCTGCATCTCCTCCCGGCGGCGCTGCTGATATTGATCAGCTGCGGAACGGGGGAATAGGAGAAGTTCCTACTCCAAACAACTGGGTAAATGGTAATGCCGGACCGGAAAATTCTCATTTCATTGAAAGCTGGTCTATTCCTTATCGCATGCGTATTACCGGGTTAACCAATAATACAAGTCATAACATTATTATTGAGTGGGATATTATGGGATCATCGGGCACCAAGCATGCCATAGATTATATTACCCATTTCCAGAACCTTGGTTCTAATTCACTTCACATGTCTTTATTCGGGCATAATGCAGAAGTGGTAAACCCGGCTTTTGGACAGGTTGTGAGTGGTGCAGCAAATACATTTGAGATCCCTGCGCCAAGTTCAGCAGGTTCTCCCAAACCCGGGCAGCCTACTAACAGTTTCAATGCGCTTGATCTGAAAAATTTTACCATTTACAATGGTACAATTACATCCATGAGTTATGTATCACAAGGTGATCTGAATACGGATGGTTCTAAAACAAGGTTGTCAATTAATTTCACTGCCAATTTCAGTGGTGGAGCAAATACCGTTATTCTTGGATGGGGTGGTCATATTGCTTCGCAGGTTGATTGGGGGATTGGTGAATCAGCAAGTGATATTAATGGTTCGCCATATCACACCCGTTTAATTGAACTGGATGGATCGGGTGGTAACCAAGACCGTTCCTTAAAAGCAGATGCGGTGGTAGTACCTCCTGAATGTATTATCAACTCTCCTGATCTGTGTCCGCTTACAACCAGCTCTACCGCAACTGCAAGTCTTACCAATGCTGCAGGTGTAACTACTTCCTATGTATGGAGTCTTGTGGGTGCTAATACTGCCGGTGCTACTCTTACAGGAACTACAAGCGGCTCAATTGGAGCAGGCTTAACTGCAATTCCACAGGTTGGCATCAGTGCACCTGCTGGTGGTTTTGCTGCGGGTACATCCTTTACTGTTCAATTAGCTGTTTCCCGATCCTTCTCAGGAGTTGCGTTTAACAGTACCTGTACAAAAACAGTGAACATTACAACAGGTGCAACAGCAACAGCAACAGCGAACCCAACATCTATTGACATACGCACTGTTGCACATAACACCACGCTTAATGTGAGTGTTTCTCCTGGCAATATCAATGATTATGATCTGTCGTGGAGTACACCTAACGGTCAGGGACAACTTAGCAGTACTACTGCAGTTAGCCCTGTTTACACAGCAGCAGTAGCAGACCAGGGACAAACAATTATATTTAATGTAACACTAACGCCAAAAGCAGGTACATCGGGTTTGTGTCCTAACAATGCTTCTGTAGAAGTACCGGTTAATGCTACTTCTACATGTTCTGTTACATGTCTTACCAATTGTTCTCCTTGTGCAGGTACAACTTCTACGTTCAGAGGTCCTACTTTAACAGTGCCTCCTAATGTACCTGACCCGAATACGTTCTATTCATGGGCAATTACATCCGGTGATGCAACAATTAACGGACCTGCCAATGGTGAAACAGTATCGGTAACTGCAGGACAAACTAATTACAGACTTGAAGTAACAATTACTTATACTAATCCAGCTCTAAACCAGGCTCCTTGCGGTATAGATGTAACAGTAGGTAAGGTTACTGCCAGCGATGGACATACCAATGTCAGTTGCTTTGGTGGCAGCAATGGTAGTGTAACGGTAACCTTCAGTGGCGGCACAGCACCATACGAAGTAAACTTTAATGGTGGTGGTTTTGCAGCGCAAACATCACCTAAACAGTACACCGGTTTAACCGCAGGTACATACACATGGGTGG
>NZ_CAMLGT010000306.1 GCF_946479605.1 uncultured Lacibacter sp. | reverse complement strand
AGGAAAAATATTTGCGGGCATGATCCCGAAACTCGATAACGCATTTGCTGCGTTAAACAGTGGCGTAAAAAAAGTAGTAATTGGTAAAGCAGAGCATTTGAAAGATCTGATCAACGGAGAAAGCGGAACATCCATTACAAACAGTTAAACAAATTATTATGGCCAACCAGGACATCAGCCAACTTCACACCGAGGCAGTAGAATTGTTAAAACAGCTGATCGCCACGCCGTCTTTTTCAAAAGAAGAAAACGAAACCGCAGAAATTCTTATTCACTTTTTTGCACAAAAAGGAATTGAACATTTTCGTGTAGGCAATAATGTGTATGCAAAAAACAAGTTTTACGATGCAGCAAAACCATCGGTATTACTCAACTCGCATCACGACACCGTTAAGCCGAATGCGAAATACACAAGAGATCCGTTTGAACCGGTAGTGGAAGACGGAAAATTATTTGGCCTCGGCAGTAATGATGCCGGTGGTTGTTTGGTAAGCTTAATTGCAACCTTTCTTTACTATTATGAGAAAGAAAATCTTTCGCATAACGTGGTGTTTGCTGCAAGCGCCGAAGAAGAGATCAGCGGTGTAAACGGTATTGAACTGGTGTTGCCTTACCTCGGCAATATCAACTTTGGTATTGTGGGCGAACCCACCAAAATGGATATGGCTGTTGCTGAACGTGGATTAATGGTGATCGACTGTATTGCACAAGGTAAAGCCGGACATGCTGCACGCAAAGAAGGTATCAATGCCTTGTACATTGCCATGGACGACATAAACTGGATCCGTAATTACAAGTTCGATAAGGTAAGTCCGTTGTTGGGCGAATCAATGTTAACCGTAACAGTGATTGGTACCGAAAACCAGCAACACAATGTAGTACCACCACAATGCAAATTTGTTATTGATGTGCGTGTGAACGAGCTCTATACTTTCGATGAAATATTGGGTGAGCTGAAACAAAACCTCAAGAGCCAGTTCAAACCACGTACAACAAGAATGAAATCAACATCCATCCCTATGGATCATCCGTTGGTGAAAGCAGGTATTGAGTTGGGCCGTGGTTATTATGGCTCACCAACCACCAGCGATAAAGCATTAATGCCTTTCCCTGCATTGAAGATGGGTCCCGGCGATAGTGCAAGAAGTCATACTGCCGATGAGTATGTGTATGTAGATGAGATCAAAGGCGGGATTGAGTTGTATATTCAGCTGTTAAATAAAATACTTTGATATAAGGTAAAAGGCGGAAGGTAGAGGGTTTGAGGAAGCCCTACACCTTATAGCTTACACCGTAAACCTTTTTTATATGAAGCTCTGGCAAAAAGAAAACTCTTCAACATCACAATTGGTTGAAAGCTTTACAGTAGGAAGAGATAAAGAGTTCGACTTGCTCTTAGCCAAGTACGATGTACAAGGTTCGATTGCACACGTTACTATGCTGGGTGAAGTTGGGCTAATGACTAAAGAAGAAGCAGAGCAGGCTGTAGCTGGGCTCAAAGAAATTGCTGCAACAATTGAGCTCGGCTCTTTCATTATTGAAGAAGGCATAGAAGATGTTCATTCGCAGGTTGAGTATTTACTTACACAAAAGATCGGTGATGTTGGAAAGAAAATTCATAGTGGCCGTAGCCGTAATGACCAGGTTGCGGTTGATATTAAATTATACCTGCGTGCAGAGATCAACAACATTAAAGACGAAGTAAAAAACCTGTTTGATCTCTTGATCAAAACGGGCGATCAACATAAGCATACATTACTGCCCGGTTATACGCATCTGCAAATTGCCATGCCTTCATCCGTTGGGTTGTGGTTAGGTGCTTATGCAGAAAGCCTGGTGGATGATCTTGAATTGTTGGCAGCAGCGTACCAGGTGGCCAATAAAAATCCATTGGGCAGTGGTGCAGGTTATGGTTCATCGTTTCCGCTCAACAGGAAACGTACAACAGAATTACTGCAGTTCGGCACGCTTAACTGGAACAGTGTGTATGCACAAATGAGTCGTGGTAAAACCGAAAAGGTAACAGGCATCGGAATGAGTGCTGTTGCTGCCACACTCAGCAAACTGGCCATGGATTGTTGCCTGTACATGAATCAGAACTTCGGCTTCCTTTCGTTCCCTGATGAATTGACAACCGGCAGCAGCATTATGCCGCACAAAAAAAATCCGGATGTGTTTGAACTCATCCGTGCAAAATGCAACCGCATCCAATCAATACCGAACGAATTAACATTGCTCATCAATAACCTGCCTTCCGGTTACCATCGTGATATGCAGTTAACGAAAGAGATTCTCTTTCCTGCTATTGAAGAACTGAAAGCTTGTCTGCAATTAATGCAGCTCATGCTCAGCAACATGAAGGTGAAGGAAAATATTCTCACCGATGAGAAGTATAAATATTTATTCAGTGTAGAAGCGGTGAACGAGCTGGTGAACAAAGGCGTACCGTTCCGTGAAGCCTATCAGCAGGTGGGCAACAGCATCAACAAAGGAGAATTCGAATACGATCTGCAACAGCTACATCACACGCACGAAGGAAGTATTGGGAATCTCTGCAACGAAGAAATTTCGGCAGAGATGAATAAAGTGCTGGCAAAATTCTAAAGCTTATTTATATTATTCAACCGCAACAAATATTGTTGCGGTTTTTTATTAACCCAGGTATGAAAAAACTGATCCTCGCTGTATTTATTTGTGTTGCAGTAAACAACCTTAGTTCTGCGCAGGAAAAAGGAACTGCATCGGTATTCGTAGAACGTATACCCGATACCGACAGCATCTGGATCACGCTTCAGCAATCGGCGTTTGTAAAAGCTGGAACATTAATGGTAGTAGCTAAGGCAATCGAAGCAGGTGTTAGTGATACGTTGTATTATCCGGCGATTGATACCATCAACAGTTTTCTTTTAACGGTTCCGGAAAATTTTCAAAACAATAAGATCGTCATTTCTACTTTTTATTATCCAGGCTTGCGGCAGGTTAAAGGCATACTCAACAATATCAAAATATCTTCTTCCCTGTTAATGTTTGTGTTTGGAAAGGATATACCCAACTACAATAAAGTAATAGAAGTAAAAGATGATAAAAGCTTTACGTTACCGAAGTTGGTATTTGAAGATAAAGCCACCGTCTTTTTCAATTTTGTTGGCACAAAGCGAAAACAAAAGCCAGACATCGTTATTGAGCAACTTCCTAAACCTGCTGCTTATGATTCTGTTTCAACTACCATTTTTGACTTTGGGGCCAACTTGTTTACATCGGCTGAGTATGATTCGCTGAAGTTGATTAATAAACTTCCACCTAATGCGGTAAGAGTGGAAGGAAAAGGAAAGGAGCTTCAGCAAATTGTTGTTACAGGCACACGAAAAACAAAACTGGAAAGATATAAGGAGCAATACACTTCGGGGATTTTTGATAATATCATGGAGAGAGAATATAATTTCCTCGACAATGATGATATACTCACCTACACCGACTGTATTAGTTTTTTATTGACAAGGATGCCCGGGCTTACGTTAAGCACCGACCGTTCAAGTGGTGAGCAGGCATTGTTTTGGCGAAGGGAAAAAGTAAAGGCTTATTTTATAGATGAAATGGAAGTTGATTTTAACCAGGTGCAAATGCTGGATGTATCAACCATTGCTTACCTGAAATTTTTACCAACAGTGTTGGCAGGCAGCATGAATACGGGTAATGGAGGTGGTGTTGCAGTTTATACAAGAAAAGGTGATTTCATGCGACCGGGTATTGCACAAAACAGTTATATCTTTTTGATCAAAGGGTACACTGCTTCAGATTATATTCTTTTCTCAGGAAAGTAAGGACATAAAAAAAGCCATACACTCGCAGCAGTAATGGCTTTCAGGAGTAAAATTCATTCATATTATTCAGCTACATAATTTTTCCAACGTTTAAATTGCTTTGTTTGTGGCGATTCGAAAGATTCAACCAGCAAATGCACAATCTGCTTGATGGACTGAAGAACAGATGAGTTTTTACGTACGGTAGGGTTCTTTTTCATAA